>NZ_KQ031391.1:971237-1270818 GCF_000966285.1 Pseudofrankia sp. DC12 | reverse complement strand
GCTCGGCATACATCCGCACCGGCACCGTCGGCGTCGTCACCGCGGTGCACCTCGACCCGGACAACCCAGCCAGCCAGGCGCTGAGCGTCTACTTCCCAAGCAAGGGCACCGTCCACGTCCCGTGGGAGTACCTGACCCACCGGTTCGCCGACGGCCGCGACGGCGGCCTCGCCCACGCCTATGCGATCACCGCGGCCAGGGCCCAGGGCACCACCATGGACACTGCCCGCGCGGTCGTGCCGGACGACACGAGCCGCGCCGGCCTGTATGTCATGCTTTCGCGCGCCCGCACCGACGTCGCCGCCTACCTGGTGGCCCGCGACGAGCTCGACGAACGCGACGACGACGAGACCTGGCTGCCCACCGAGCCCAGCCCCGAAGGTCCGGTAGGCCAGCTGGCCGAACGGCTCGACCGGTCTCGGCCCGACCAGCAGGCCAGTGAGCAGGACCCGCTGGCCACCGCCGCGCACCGGCTTCGCCGCCAGCGCAGCCTCGCCGAGCTCACCGCGCTACGGCTCGGACAGTCGGCTCCACACCGGTCCGAGGCCCGACCGGCCACAGAGGTCGCGCGACACGCACCAGGCGCACGGCCTGTCCGGACCGGCGGGTCGTCCAGCGGCGCGAACGGCGCGCCCGCCGGCGAGGCACGCGGCGGCTGGACCGGCGCGAACAACACACCCAGCAGGCACGGCGCGCCCTGGACCGCGCCGAACGCGCCGTATGCACAGGCCGAGCCGACGCGCGCGGCGGGCGCGCCGCGCCAGGTGGTGCTTCGGCGCGCCGAGCTGGCCGCCGAAGCCGCCCTGCGCGCCGCCGCGCTGACCAACCCGCCGGCCGCGCTGGTCGCGCGGATCGGACCGCGGCCGGCCGCTGGCCCGGACCGGGCAGCCTGGGATGAGCTGGTCGGCGGACTCGCGGTGTATCAGGCCCGTCACCGCCCCGACGCTCACCCGCACGAGGTCGGGCCGCCGCCGGTCGCGACGCCGAACGGCCAGCCGGCGGACCCGTGGCTCACACGCCTGGAACAGGCGGTGTGGCTGGCCGACAGCTGGGCCTCAGCCCTGCCACGAGCCTTGCGGGACCGGTTCGACGGTGCAGGTCAGGTGCGACCGCGGGAACGGGCGGTCGCCGGACTGCACGCCCTGATCGACGCAGGCCACCAATCTGACGAGTTGTGGGCTGTCCTCACCGAGGTGCCGGTGGACGGGGTGCGCGCCGGTGCGGCGGTCCTTGAGCACCGCATTACCGATCTCTGTCAGCTCGCCGGCGTCGATCCCGCGCTTTACGAGTTGCCAGCTCCGCGCACCGCACAGCAGGAGTGGAACGATCTGTTCCGGCTCGTGCGCGCGGTCGAGATCAACCACCTGGCCGCGCAGCCGACGGCCGACCTCGCCACCGAACGGCGCTCCCTCACCTACGCATTGAGCCGGCCGGGCGAGCTCGCGCCGCCCCGCAGCGCGGACAGGGAACGGCTGACTTTGATCGAGGCGGCGCTGAACCGGCAGACGACCGACGCGTTGCTGCACGCGAAGGCCGAACCGGCTGGCTACTTGACGGCGCTGCTCGGGCCGAGGCTTGGCACCGGCCCGGAGGCACACGCGTGGAACGAAGCGGCCAGCCGGGTCGAGCACTACCGCCACCACGTCCTCGGACTGCCCTACGAGACCCCAGCCCACCAGGGCTCCGTCGACCCGATCCGCCACGCCCTCGGGGACCGCCCGACGGAACCGTCAGACGCAGCCGCCTACCGGCATGCTAGGGACATCGCTGGTCTGCGCGACGGTCAGTTGGAGCTGTAAACCGCCGAACTTCGGCTGGCGATGTCGGCCATAGCGCGTCCAGAGACAGCGGGTCAGTAGGCGACTGGCGGCACCGGTACAGGGGCGGCTGGTCGACGCGGCACGCGCGATCAGCGCCGTGACCTGTGCCGATGCCGTGGACCATCGACCGGATCAGTTTCAAACGCACAGTGAGGGTCACCGACGGGCGGTCGGTGACCCGAACTCCTCCACCTGGCTACCGGAAAACGCACCCACGGCCGGCGGAACGTACCTCATAATGCAACGGAAAGGTCGTCGCCAGAGAAGGTGCTCCGAGTGAGAGAAGAGATCCTCTCCGATCACGGCGGCGAGCAGCTGGCTTTGAGTGGAGAGCAGCTGCGGAGCGCCACTTCGAATCTAGAAGCGTGGCAGGATTCCTACTACGCGGCGCAGCAGGATCTGCAGGCCAGCCGCCGCGCAAAGCCGTGGTGGAAACGTGTGCTGGGCGTATCCACGGCCGTGGAGCGGGAGGCGCTCGCCCGCACTCAGAGTGCCCACCGCGAAGTCGCCTGGGCCGACTATGACCGGCAGCAGATCGACCAACGGTTTCGACAGCAGTCCGCTGGAGTACAAGGGGAGCAGACTCTGGCCTGGGGGCTATCCGAACTGGACGATTCCTGGGTCATGCTGCGTGGTTACCGTAACCGTCGAGGTGAGACCGACCATGTGCTGGTTGGGCCGCTCGGTGTATGGATGGTGGAGGTCAAGCGGCGCCGCATACGGCTGCATGTCAGCGGCGACGACTGGTGGTACGAGAAGATCAGCTCTCGTGGATATGTTGTCGATAAGGGCTGGGCCGTTGATGGCGGCGGACGCAGTTGGTCGCGACAGGTAAACGAGATCGCCTTCGAACTCGCCCGATGGCTTGACAAAAATCGCCACTATGTGCCGATACGCACGGCCGTTATGATCATGCACGATCACGCCGTTCTCGGCGATATCATAAATCCCACCGTCAGCCTTATCGGCACGCGTCCGGTGGAACTCCTGGAAGCGATGCGAACGCATGCCTTCCCCCTGGACGAGCCCACCTGCGACAAGATCGTTGACCTGATCCGTCGGGACCACAAATTTCACGGTCGGCAGCGCGGTCGATCCCAGCGTAGATGAAACTACAAGCCCAGTGTCGCGCCGAAACCGCCCCGGTCATCTGACGCGAACGTGCGGCTGCCGGTGTGAAAGTCGGAGTACGTCGCCGCCTGACAGAGGCGCGACTCGCGCATTCCTGGCGTGCCAGCGACCCAAAGGACTTCGACGGAGCCCGAGGGAACCTCCGGTTCACGGTCGACCCGGCCGACCAGATCGCAATCGGACCGCCGATCTTGCGTCGGCGGACCAGTTTGTTGGCTCATGAGTCGAGTGCGTGTAGTGAGCGCAGCAGGAGGCGGCCGAAGCGGGTGAGTAGGAGGGCGCCGGTTCCGGCTGTCGCGGTGGCCATGCCGATGAGCAGATCGGGCCAGGTGCTTGCGCCTAGTACCTGCAGGATTGCTAAGGCGGCGCCGAAGGGGAGCCCTACGACGGTGAGGATGCCGAGGGCCGCGCCGACGCGTTGGCTTTCTTGGGTTTGGGCGATTCGGTTGAGGTCGGCGATCTCGTTGAGGACGGCGTCGAATTTTTCGGGGAGGTGGTGCTGGGCTTGGTAGGCGGTGAGGAGGTCGTTGGCGTGGCTGTGGGTGCTGGCGTCGCGGAGCCAGTAGATGGTGCGGAATTTCGCGACGCGAGTTTCGAGGCGGGCGAGGTGTCGGGTCAGGTCTTTTGCGTCGAATGCGAGCGCGGTCTCGTCGATGAGGGTCGCGATGGTGGTGTTCTGGATCATCCCGATGATCAGTGCGTCGGTGTAGGGGGCGTGGGTGTAGTACTGGGCGAAGCCGAGGTAGGGGTCGTCGTGGCCTTGGTCGGTGCGTAGCGCGAGGAAGGCGGCGCCGTCGCGGACGACGAGGCCACGCCAGTCGGCGGACAGGGCGATGGTGCCGGCGAGGAGCTCGTCGGCGTGGTCGGGGTCGGGCGGGAAGTCGGCGCGCGTCGTGCGGGAGGCCAGTTGCCAGAGCCACTGGTCGGCGTTCGACCAGGTGGCGACGGGCGCCGGGTCGTGGGGCGTGGACGGTGGGCCGGCGGTGGAGGTCAGGAACGCGACGGTGAACGCTTTTGCGCCGGCTTTGAGCGTTGCCCAGGCTGGTAGCAGGCTTGCGAAGTCCGGGGCTGTGGCCGTGCTGTCGCGGCGGTGGGCGATCGCGCGCAGGGTTTCGAGGAGTTCGGGGGCGCCGGAGTACAGGTGGAAGACGGCGAAGGCATCGCCGAGGTGATCCGACGGGTCCGGGAGGATGATTTCGGCGCCGAAGACGACGCCTGCTGAGACCGGTGCGGACAGGTATTGGTGCCAGCGGTGGGGCTGGTGGTCTGTTCCGTAGAGGATGCGGGCGCAGGCGGGGCTGAAGTAGGTGGCGCGGGTGGCGGCGTTCGCTTCAGCCTGCCGGTAACGCAGCGGGAGCGGCCCGGTGGGCCAGTCGGGCGGGCTGGTGACGGTGGCAGGGCAGATGGCGACGAGGGAATGCCGGCCGGTGGGGGCTATCGGTAGAATTCGTCGACCTCCGGCAGGTCGAGCCTGATAACGAAATGCGCTCGGCCGCTGTCGGGGCTGGTTTCGAAGCGGACGCGTTCCCCGAGGATGACGGTGCGGAATCCTTCGGTGACGATGTCGCTGTAGTCGAAGCCGTGGACGTCGCCGGTGTGGTCGTCGCGGACAAAGTAAGTCGCGGTCACGTTGTGAGGGCCGGCACCGAGGGGCTGGCGGTCGACGATGCGGCCGAACCGCTGACCCGGGCCGGGTGTGGTGTCGACGGTCATGCGATGTCCTGGACACAGCGGAAGCCGACGGCGTTGCTGGCACCGCGACGGCGGTAGAGGGCTTTGGAGGAGGTCTGGACGGCGCGGTAGGGGTTGTCGTAGGAGCCGCCGCAGATCACGGCCGAGTTGATCTCGTCGAAGATGGTGGCGGTCCATTCCCAGACATTGCCGGCCATGCCACGGATGCCGAACGGCGAGACGTTCGTCGGATCGCCGCCGACCGGGGTGGGGGCGCTGCCGCGCAGCTGGCCGCGGTCGATCTCGTCTTTCCAGACCTCGTAGGTGACAAGCGGGCGGCCGCTGTAGGAGTCGGCGCAGTTGACGGCGGCGAGGTCGAGGTTGTCGCCCCAGGGGAACAGCCGGCCGTCGCTGCCGCGAGCGGCGGCTTCCCACTCGACGCATGTCGCCAGGCGTTTGCCTTCGAAGCGGGCGAATGCGTAGGCCGACCACCAGTTGACGCAGTTGACCGGGTGGTCGTCGTAGCGGGGATCGGTGAAGTAGTCGGGGTTGCGTAGCCGCTCGGCCCAGGGGGCGTGGGTGTGCTCGGCGGGCACGTCCGGATGGTCGAAGGCCGCGCAGCCGTCCTGCTCGATCGCGGCCAGGAAGCGTTTGTAGCGGCCGACCGTGACCGGGTGCTCGTCGAACAGCACGGGCTTCTCGATGCGTCGCAGCAGGAGGCGGTGGCTGGGACCGACCAGGTAGGTCCCGGCGGGAAGGACCTGGGGTGGCGCGGTGACGGGGTCGGTGCCGAGGTGGTGAAGAAATCGGCGGACCTGCTCGGTCAGGAACGGCTCGCCACCGGCGGAGGCCGCGTAGCGGGCGGCCGCGGAACGTAGATGGCGGGCGGCGAAGTACTCCTGGAACACGGTGTGGATCGGAGCGACTGCGTCTGGTCCGGCGGCCCGGAACAGCGGGGCGAGCAGAAACGACTCGGCAGCGACCCGCCCATCGGCGAAGCAATCGATTCCGATCTCGGTGCAGATCTCAGCGAGGCTGAAGACTGACCGGTCGGCGAGGAAGGCGGCACCCAGAAGGCCATCCAGCTTTGGGCTGATGTGGGCGAGCCCGCTGTCGGCCAGGACCTGGTCGACCCGCGCGGCTACGAGTCCGGCGAGCCGGCCGGTCTGCTCGCCGGCGAGGCCGCCGTCATCGTCCCGCCCGGTCTGGTCGGACAACAGCAGCTCAAGCGGTGACACGGTGAGGACCTGCGTCTCGCGGTGGACCTCGACGTCGTCGAGGCGGACGACGCTGAACCGTGGCAGCTCGAGTGGGTCGATGCCGTCGGCGTGCAGGTGCTGCACGAGCTTTTCCGAGATCAGCGTCGAGCTGTTCAGTAACCGGCGGACCTGCGGGGAGTCCGCGAGGAACGAGTACCGCGACGACAGCACCACGGTCGACTCGGCCGACAGCGCCTGCGCGACGTCGGCGAACAAGTCGAGGAACGCCGGCAGGCTGGTCCCCTGAACGGCCTCGTCGATCGCGTCGAGCACGCACAGCACAGAGCCGGCACGAATCAGATAAAGGAAGACGTCGAACACCCGGTTCCGCGGCACCTTCACATACGGGCCCAGGACGCGGGTCACGAAGTCAGCGAACTGCTCGTCGTGACTCTTGAGACTCATGTCCAGGTAGAAGCGGTACCGATGCGCTGCAGGAGGAGCGTCGCCGACGGCCAGCTCGCGCAACAGCGTCGTCTTCCCACTGCCCGGGCCGCCGATGACCAGGATGTTCGCCGAGCTGCCCGCGAGCCGGCGCAGGATCGCCGCCGCGTCATCCGTCTCGGTCACCGTCATTTCGCCCGTGCGCGGGTCGGTCTCCAGGACCTCGCCCGCGATCGTCACCGTCGCGGCTCCTTCTGGCGCCGAAGTGGGCGCCAGCGTCGCGAGGTGCGCCGGGATGTCAACGATCCGCTCGACGAACCGGTCGTAGGCAACGATCCGGATCTCGCCGTCCGCGCACGGAGCCGTGCCGGCGGGCGGCTCGTCGTCGACGACCAGGAACCGGGTCAGCTTCGGTAGCTGTGTCTGCAGCAGCTCGCCGCCGGTCGCGGCGATCAGCTGCTCCAGCTCCTCCGGGCTGCGGCCGAGGATGATCTCGACGTAATCGACCTGGAGCCCCGCCTGGCGGCAGAACAGCTGGTAGACCGTGCTCTCCGAGAGCTCGAACCGTTTGATCAGCCGGTAGCCCAGCGTCGTGTAGAGACCGGCGAGGAACTCCGCCTTCCGTTCCACGAGCGGGTCCAGCGACGGCGCCTCGCCGGTGATCGCGGCGATGCCAGTGGAGGTGAACCACTCCAAAACATCCAGCAGCCGCCGGACCGCCAGCAGGCCGTCTTCCTCCGCGATGTCGTAGCCGTCGTGGGTCGAGCGGTTGCGTAGCCGCTGGATGTCGGTCAACGCATTGACGACGTTCGTGCTGCGGATATGCGGCCGGCAGCCCTTGATCAGATCGTTCAGGGCTTTCCCGGACGGGTCGCCGGCCACGCCGTGGTGCGTCCACAGCTGCTTGAGGAGCCGCTCGGTGATCTTCCCGATCAGCGCGACCGTGTTCTCCGGGTAGCCGTCCCCGAGTGAGCGGACCGGCCGTTCGAAGTCCAGGCCCAGATGCCGCGCGATCCGTCCGTGCCCGTCCAGCTCCGCCCGTAGGCGGTGCAGCCGGTCATCGACCGACTCAGTCACCGTCGGCCCCGTCCCGTCGGCCGAGCACGAACGCGAACCTGTCCGGAAACACCAGCACCGGCCCGGGATAGCGGGCGTCGATCTCAGCGATCCCAGCCGCGAGCTCGTCGTCGTCGAACGACGCCAACAGCGACATGTACCGGGACCGGACCATGGTGAGGTAGCGGTCCTTCGGAATCCGCAGCTCGAACTCCTGGTAGGCGACGGTCACGGTCAGGCCCGCGGCCCGCATGTGGGCCGCGATGTCCTCCGGGTCCGGCTGCAGCTCCTCGAAGCGCCGCAGCGCCGCGTCGAACAGCGGATACGAGATCGTCGTCGGCAACATCACGACCAGCAGCCGCCCGCCGGGAGCGAGTAAACCGGCCAGCCCGGCGACCACCCACGACCGGTCCGCAGTCGCGACGTGGTGAATCGCCTCCTTGACCACGACGGCGTCCAACGAACCCAGCGCCACCAGCACTGACCGGCTGGCGTCACCATCAGCGGCGCTGGCGGCCAGGTCCTCAGCGGAGGCCTGGACCGCGACGAGGCCATCGACCGGAGGGAGCTGCCCGAGCATGCCCGCTGACGGATCAACACACAGCACCCGAGCCGACGGGCCGACGACATCCAGCAGCCTGCGCGCGAACAGGCCCGTCCCGCAGCCCACATCGGCCACCCGGTCACCTGGCGCCAGATCCAGCGATCCGGCGATGGCGTCAGACATCCAGTCGAGGAAGGCCTCGCTGTGAGCCCAGTTCTCGTCGTAGCTACCCGCCAGCCGCTCATAATGCGCCGACGTCTCAGGACCAGAAGCCAACCAGGACACCCCCCGGGGCAGCGGAGCCAGACGGATCGTAACCGACCCGTGGCACACAGACTCTGCAATCCGTGCAATCGGACAGTGTCTCCGACTCTCGCTGCGAGTTCAGAGGTCTCCCTTGGTGGTAGCGCTGCTGCGACCGTTGCTCAGATCAGACCTCGCTTTCTTCGCAGCCAGGGTCGCCAGCGACCGTTCGCCGCAGTCCGTGAGACCAGGGCTACGGCTATGCCTATCGTGACGGGAACGTTGGGGCCTGGCCTCGCATGCCGGTCAGGGAACGGATACCGCAGGTGGCCGCTCAGAGCCGTGCCGGCGTTTGCCGAACCCGTGTCGATCGACGCGACGATGGCCCAGCTTGGGAACATCGCCGCCCCCTCCGACCCTCGTCGCCGTTGTTATTCCTTGCGGGGAAGAAAAGGCGAGGGGGTGCCGGCCCAGAGGACGACGAGGGCGTCGCGGGCGCGGGAGGCGGCGACGTAGAGGAGGAAGCGTTCGCGGGCCTCGCGGTCGGCGCGTTCGTCGGCGGTCTCGTCGGCGAGGGCCTGGGCGGACGGGAGGTTGTCGCGGTCGACGCCGAAGAGGATGACGCGGCTGAACTCGAGGCCCTTGGCGCGGTGCATGGTCATCAGGCGCGGGGCGTCGGCGCGGCCGGAGTCCTGACCGGCGATGACCTGCACGGGGATGCCGCGGTCTCGGAGGCCTTGCGCGACTGTGTCGCGCTGCGCGGCGCCGCGGGTGAGGATGCCGAGGCTGCCGGGCTCGACAATCGTGCGGCGGGCAGGCGTTTCGCCCGAGGCGGCCGTGGCCGGGGGTGGGTTGAGCCAGGCTCGCAGGGTGGCGGCGGCGGTGTCGAGCTCGTCGGTCAGGCCGGTGCAGGCGCGTAGGAACGGCGCGGGCCCGGACATGGCCGAGCGGTAGCCGGCGACGCTGTCGGTTTCGTCGTCGAGGTCGGTGACGGGGGTGTCGCCGAGGACGCTGACCGCGAAGCGCAGGTTCTGGGCGGTGGTCCGGTAGTTCAGGGTGAGCCGGCGGCTGCGGCCGCGGACGTGGATGCCGTAGCGGGACAGGACGACCTTTTCGCCGTAGATGCGCTGGTGGGAGTCCTCGGCGATGAACAGGTCGTTCGGACCCTCGGCGACGAGGGCGCGTAGGAGGCGCCAGTGGCCCGGATGAAGGTCCTGAGCCTCGTCGATCACGACGTGGTCGGCGGTCCGATGACCGGCGGCCTCAGCGACGGTGTCCGCGCAGCGGGCGGCGAGAACCGCGATCTCGGCGAAGCTGGCCCTGTGTTCTAAGGCGAGCTGGCGGCGGTAGGCCTCGACGGCGTCCCAGACTGCCATTCGTTGCGCCCGGGAGAGTCGGGTGCCGCGTCCGGGGCGGGGGGCTCGAACGTAGTCGGCCCGGGCGGTCAGGTCACGGGCGAGGATGACCATCCGGTACTCGCCGAGCAGAAAGCTGGGTCGGGCAAGATCGCCGGTCAGCCCGGCGGCGCGGGCGGCGTCGGCCCAGGCGGCGCGTTCCTTCCGGTCGGTGAGCGGCTCGGGGACAGCGCCACTCGACAGCAGGTCGCTGTCGGCCTTCGCGCGGATCTCCATCGGGGTGTTGCCCAGGATTTCCAACGCCAACTGGTCGATGCCGCGGACGGCGACGCCAGGTTGGCCGAGGCGGACCTGCGGGATCGCCGGGTCGAGGACACGCAGGTCGCGGGCGAGGTTGTCGGCCAGCGTGCGGGTGAAGGTGGTGAGCACGACCCGGGCGCCGGGCCGGTCGGCGGTCAGATGCCGGGCTCGGTGCAGGGCGACGACCGTCTTCCCGGTACCGGCGCCGCCGGTCAGCCGGTAGGCGCCGCCCGTCCGCAGGAGGGCGTAACGGCGCTGCTCGGGATGCAGGAAGACGCGCCAGTCCGCGAACGCGCCGTCGAGGACGCGGCGAAGCTGGTCGTCTGTCTGAATCCGGACGAAGTCCATCAGGGTGCCCGGCCGGGTGAGCGCAGCCTCGACCTCGGCGTTGGTCGCCGGGGTCAGTCGAGGCTCCGGTTCAGTGTCCGGTCCAGCCTCTGCCGTCGGGATCGCAGCGTGTGCCGCCGGTTCGGGCGCGGCGGCGTCCGGCTTGAGCTGGGCCAGGACCTCGGCGACCGAGGCGCCGGTGGCCAGGGAGAGCAGAGCATCGCTCTGCCAGGCGGGGACGCGCTCATCGCCGGCGACGGCGATCAGCGCGTCCTCGTCGGCGCAGGCAAGCGCGCGCCGCGACAGGTCCGCGGGAAGGCCGAGCGCTTCCAGCTCTACGGCGGTGAACCGTGCTAGCAGCGACTCCGCACTCTCCGGTGGCGGAGCGGCGCGCTCGTCGGCCTGATTCGTCAGATCTTGTCCGGCGAGGATCGCGGTCGGTGACACCGATGGCGACGGCAGGTGGAGAGTTCCCGCTTGAGTCGTGGCCTCAAGGACCTCCAGGACTCCGGTGACCGGGTTGGTCGTCAGGACAATGCGTTCGGCGAGCGCGTTCGCCTCGTCATGCGGGGCGACCGCGGCAAGAACGAAGTGCGGCTCGGGCTGCTGGGCCACCAGGAACATGACGGCGCGGAAGTTGTCATTGACTCGACCCGTGCGCACTCGTGGGTCGCGAGAGCCCTTGATCGGCTCGATGTGCAGACCGGGACTCGTCGGGTCGGTCATCAGCTTCGTCAGGAAGTCCCAGGCACGCTGCTTCAGCGACCCGTCGATGTCGAGCCGCTTGCGGAACTGTCGGGACATCGTGATGTTGCTCATCGACGCCCACAGCCTCCATCTGTCGCCAACGACGCCCCAGCCCAGCCCGGGGCCGCCGTCGGCGAGCGTAGCGAGGATCTGCGGCTTCGTGGACCAGGCCAAGCCGCTATCGGACGAGTCGTCGGGGCTACCCGGCCCACGTCAGACATCGCCAACCTTCAACAGGTCTGCGAGGCGATCTAGTTCGGGGCCAAGCACCCGCCAGCCGGCGCCGGCCAGGGTCGCGGTGAGGGCCTCGTCCGGGGCGATCAGGACGGCGATGCGGACGTCGGCCCACGCGAGGTCGAGCGGGTATCCGTCGTCGGTCTCGTAGCCCTGCTCCGGTAGGGGGACGCCGGCGGCGGCGAGGCCGACGAGCAGCGTTCGTTCGAGGTCGTCGGCGGCGGTGTCGACAAGGGCCTGCCAGGCCGGGTCCAGCGAAGGCGAAGGCGTAGGCGCAACGGGCTCGCCCGCGGTAGCGGCGTCGGGCGAGAGGGGTGTCTGGTTGAGCGTCTGGGAGAGCGCGCGGGGCCGGGTGCGGGTGGCGTGGCCGAGGACGTTCGAGAGCGCGAGCCAGGCGCGCCAGGCGGCGGTGCCCTCGTCGGTGGCGAGGGTGTCGTCGCGGTCGTCGAGGAGGAGGACCGAGCCGACGTCGTAAGGCCGGGTCGCGCGACCGGCGGTGGCGACGGTGAGTGGGCCGTGCCGCCAGCACCAGCCGATGAGCTCAGCACCGGCCGCGTCCACGGGCTGTGCCGCCGCCGGGTCGACCGGGACTCCGAGTGCCTCGGCCGCGATCGTCTCCAGGTCGGCCCGGCTGCCGATCGGCTCCGGCTTGCCGGCGACGAGGGCGAAGGGCAGGCCATCGGCCAGCGCCTGCCAAGCCTCCTTGCGATTGGCGTTCATGATCCAGTCGACGAGCTGGGTGACGGCGTCCGCGGTGGCGAGGGAGTCGGGGATCGACCCCGCTGGGATGCGTTGCTGGCGCAGCTTGGTGAGCCGGCCGTGAACGGTGTCGGTGTACCAGGAGGCCCCCGCTGGGCTGGCCTGTTCGCCGCGGGAAATTGCCTCGAAGGTGGCGACGTCGTCGTCGGTGATCGCCCAGACGAGGTTGCCGGCGGAACGCAGTGCCGCGCGCTTCGCCGCGTCGTCGGCGATCCGGTTGTGGGCCGGCGTTGCGTGCCAGAGCCGGCCGTCGGTGAAGATGTAGACCCGCGGGATGGCCGGGTCCTCACAGAGCAGCTCGAAGTCGGGCCGGGAGCCGTGGGCGTGGACCTGAGGGCGCAGTGTCCAGCGGCGGTGGACCTGGCCGGGGACGCCGAAGCGGACCTCGGTGCCGACGAGCTGCGGGATCTCCTGGACGGAGGCCCCGCGGGCACGCAGCGCCTCGGTGAGCACGCGACGGAACCGGAGTTCGAGGGCGCTGTCGAGGGATGGCATCGGGATGTCGGCGATCGAGCGCAGCTGCTCGGGATGCCAGCCCCGACCGGCCTGCTCGTCGGCGCCCTCGGCTGTCTCCACGGCCCCGGCGGTCGCGGCGGGCAGGCCGAGCAGTTCGCGCAGCACTTGCTCGGCGCGGGCGCGGGAGGTGCGTTCGACCTGCGTGGTGAACGGCAGCAGGCATCGCGGGCAGGCGAGCAGCCCCTCGTCGCGACACGGGCAGGTGGCTACGACGTCGAACGCCGCGGTGAGGATCTCGCGGACCCGGCTGGGACGGGCCAGGTCGGCCAGGTAGCCGGTGCCGCCGGGGACGCGGTCGTGCAGGAGCAGTGCGGTGCGGTCCTGGCCGTTGACGGGAAGGTGCGCCTCGATGAGATCGAGGTGATCGGGGCTACCGCCGAGGATCTCGCGCAGGCCGAGTAGCAGCGCGGCCCGCAGAGACGGGACGCCGAAGTGGTCGAGGGTGACGTGCGGCGGCAGCAGGACCCGCACGGCCTGGGTCCGCAAGGTGCGGCCGAGAGCGAACTCCACCCAGGGGACGACGATCGCGGTGCGGTGCTGGCACCAGGCGCGGTGCCGTGCGCTGGTCAGATCGCGCACGCCGGGTTGGGCGGCGGGGACGACGCCACAACCAGGACAGACAGTGAACAGCGGCGCGCGGACTTCCACGCCGGCGAGCACGCGGGGCGCGCCCTGCTCGACGGCGCGGCCGACGTTGACCCAGCGGATGTCGACCTGACGGACGTACTCGGCGCCGAACGGGTAGTCGCGCAGCTGCCAGGCGTCCGAGACCTGGTCCGGGTCGACGTCGGCGGCGGGGACGACGGTGAAGGCGAGCCGGTCGCGTTCGTCGCGGGCATCTGAGATCGCCGCGTTGTCGCGGGAGACCTGCGCGGAGACCCGCTCCAGCGGCAGGACGGGCAGAGCCTGGCCCGTGTCAGCGAGGCCTGTGTGGCCGCAGCGCGGGCACGTCGCCGGGACGTGGGGCGCAGGCTCGGACCGGCGGGAGGCCTGGGACCAGCCGCAGGCGGAACAGAGCCGCCAGGTCTGCAGCAGAGCGTCGAGGTCACGGCCGACGTCGACGGCGTCGATGCGTACCGCGAGGCCCTGGGCGTAGAAGGTGGAGCCGGGCGCCCATTCGGTGAGTGCGATGGCGCTGCCGCGTTGGTAGGCGCGGGCTTCTTCCTTGTACTCGGCGGTCTCGTGGTCGACCCAGCGCAGCGTGACGTCGAGGCTGACGGAGTCGTCGAGCAGGGTGTAGTTCGGCAGGACGCCGCGTTCCTCCAAGGCGGCGACCCAGAACTGGCCGCCGAGGTCGGCGCGGCGTTTCCCGAGGAACCTCAGTTCCGCGGCGGCCATCCGGGCGGCGACCCGGTCGTCGTCCGTGGCGGTCGGTCTGCCGGCCGTTTCCTGGAGGCCGGGGAGCTTCTCGCGTAGCGCGGTTTGCCGATGGCCGAGGTCGTCGATCTCGCGGCGGTAGTCGACCGCTGCCCGGCGCAGCAGCTGGCCCAGGCCCGAGACCTGGCCGTCGGCAAGGTCGACGCCCGCCCAGCGGCGCAGGTCGTCGGCGGTGTCGGGGCGGACCAGGTCGCCGAACAGGGCGAGAAACGTGGTCGTGTACGCCTCGGCGTGGTCGGTCGCGTCGGTGAGCAGTTCGCCGAGCCAGGTGCCCGGCCCGGCGTCGATGTCGGGGAAGACACCGGCGGCGTTGATCGGGTCAGGCGCGCCCGCCCGGGCACGGCGGTCGACGAGCCAGGCGACGAACTGGCGGCGCAGGATCTCGATCGCGTCCAGGTAGGTCGCCGGCGGGCGGACCTCGCCGTCGAGTAGCGCCAGCGGGTCTTCGAGCAGCGCGGAGTTTCGGGCCCGGCCGGGGACGTACGCCAGGATCAGCGCGTTGCCGGTGAGCCGGCCGGCCCGGCCGACCCGTTGCAGGTACGAGGCGACGGACCGGGGCAGCGAGCCGAGCAGCACCGTGGACAGGTCGCCGATGTCGATGCCGAGCTCCAGCGTCGGCGTCGCGGTCAGCACGTTCGGGACGTCGGGGCCGGTGCCCTCGCGGAACGCGGTCTCGACGTCGGTGCGGACCCGGTCCGGCAGCAGCCCGGTGTGCTCGTGGGCGACGACCCGGCGCATGTCGCCGCTGTTGTAAAGGGTGCGGTAGTAGTCGTCACCCCGCGCCGCGCGGCGCAGCGTTCCCGGGCAGAGCTGGCGCAGGCAGGCCGCGCCGTCGAGGTCGTCGACGGTCTGGCGCCGCCCGGGGGTGAGCGTCTGGCAGACGTCGCAGCGCAGCGCCAGCGACCCGTCAGCGAGCCCAGGATCGTCTGCGACCGCGAGCATGATGCGCTCCGGGTCGAGGGCGAACACTGTCGCCCCGGAGTTCGTCCGCCGGGTGCGCAGCCAGCCGACGGCGGCTGCCTCCTCCAACAGCGCCCGTGCGACGAGTCCTCCGTCGCGGTTCGTCAGCCGCAGCTGCCGCGCCGACCAGCGGGCGTACCAGGCCCTGGTGTTGGTGACGGCGTCGAGGTTGTCGGCGCGGGTGCCGGTCGTCGGAAATCCTGGCGCCGGCCGTCCCGGCGGGAAGGCGGGCAGGCCTTCATTGCGGGCGTCGCCGCGACCTCCAGACAGAAACCAGCGGTTGCCGTCGTCGTCGACGTACCGGTCAAGCCAGCGGTGCGCGATCCCACCCTGCGTGCGGACCCGTTCGAGCAGGCCGCGGACCCAGCCGGCGAGCCGGGCGTCATCGAGGGTGGCGCCGAGGGCGTCGTCTACATCCTGGGAGAGGCTGTGCTGCTCGCGGGCCTTGGCGACGGCCCGGCGACCCACGTTGCGCAGCGCCCGTGGTGAGTCGGTGTCGACCTCGGCGACTACCGCCCCGGTGAGCTCCAGCGTGCGGCCGGTGCGGGCGTTGAGGCCGAACTCCAGGGCGGCGTCGAACCCCAACCGCCGTTCCACCGCCCGCCGGGCGCTCCCTCGCTCGGAGGCGCTTCCGGACGGGTGCCAGTAGCGGTGGAACGACGCCCAGTCGGCGACCGTCGGCGGGACGAGCCGGTAGCGGCGGACCGCGTCGTCGCCGGCGCGGGCCATCGCCTCCCGAGGCAGGTCGGACAGCGCCAGCGGCCCGGCCGCGGTGATCGCGTCGAACAGGGCCGCGCGCAGGCTCAGCGCGTGGGAGCGGGCCTGCACGAAGCCGGCCATGTAGGCGGCATCCTGCACCGAGTCGGTGAACAGCAGGCTCTTCTTCTCGGCCCGGTCCAGATGCGCGGAGCCGAAAAGGGCGGAGAGGCTCACCGACGTCAGCGTCGACACCCCGGTGCCGAGGAACCGGATGCCGTCGGCCTGCTGGCAGGACGGGCAGGTCTGGTCGCGGGCCGAGGCGTCGTCGTCCCAGTCGACGAGGACCGGAACGAACGCCGACTCGTCGGCGCCGCCGTCGGTGGGCGGCCGGCCGACGAGCTGGAGGCTGGCCAGGTCCAACCAGAGCAGGCCCTCGACGGGCGCCGCATCGTCATTGGCCAGCGTGGCGGCCTCACCCGGAGCGTGCAGCAGGGCTCGGAACCGCTGGTCAGCGGCGCGGGCCGCCTTGCGGATCGAGGCGTCGGACGCTTCGATGTTGCGGCCCAGCACCGAACGCAGCGCACCCCAGCCAGACCGTCCGCAGTGCCGGCAGTACAGCGCCGGAAGATAAAGCTCCGGATCGGCGTGGGCGCCGTCGTCCGACCAGCGGAACGCCGGCACCGCCGCGACCCGCCGATCGACCCGGGTCACCTCCCGCACCCACAGCTGAGCATCCACGCCGAGCAGGCGGCGCCCGGCCACGCCGACCGCGTCGGCGCGGGCCGCCGAGAGCAGCCCGAGCAGCGCCTCGACGACCAGCACCCCGTCGGTCCGATTCGGGCTCGCGTCGTCCGGCAGCACGGCCTCGGCCAGCGCCCTGGGCGGCGCCGGTCGCAACGCGGCCGGCAGCAGCCGCTCGACGAGTGGGTGGCCGGCGAGCAGTGCGGCGAGCCGGCCCCGGGTGCGCAGCCGGCGGACATCCGCCGCCGCCAGGCCCGCACCGTCACTCTCCCGGATGAACAACGACCCCAGTAGTGCGTGCGCCACCTCGTCCGGGCCACCGCCCGCCGCCGCGCGGATCGCATCCGCGAGCAGCGCCGCCGACGCCACCGGCCGGGCCGCGAATCCTGGCGCGGAGCCCGCAGTCGCCGCACGCCACTCGTCCGGCGACATCCGGTCCTCGACGACGACCGTGTCAGCCTCGAATGGGCAGCCGAACACCGTCTCGGCGAAGGTCCGCATCGCCGCGAACGACGCCTCGTCGCCACCGCCGAGGGTCGCCGACGTCGCCACGGGCACGATGTCGCCGAGCGGGGCCCCCTCGCGGGCGACGCCGAGCATCGAGCCGAGGCGACGCAGCAGCATCGCCACGTCGGTGCCCTGCGCGCCGTCGTAGGTGTGGAACTCGTCGAGGACCAGGTAGGTCAGCGACTCCTCGGCGCCGACCCACAGGCCACGGTCGTTCGCCCGCAGCAACAGCTGGTCGAGCATCTTGTAGTTCGTCAGCAGCAGGTCCGGCGGGTCCGAGCGCAGCACCTCCCGCGACGTGATCAGACCGTCCGGGGTCACCTGGGTGCGCTGGGCCTTGTCCTCGCCGGTGTAGATCCCGGCGGTCAGCCCGCCCAGGCGCGGGTCGGACGTGAGCAGCTTCGCGATCCGGTCCGCCTGGTCGTTCGCCAGCGCGTTCATCGGGTAGAGCAGCAGCGCCTTCAACCCAGGCTGGCCCTGCCGGCGCATCCGCAGCGCGTGGTCGAGCAGCGGGATCAGGAACGCCTCGGTCTTGCCCGAGCCGGTACCCGTCGTCACCAGCGTCGGACGCGGCCGTGTGTGCTTCGAGGAGAGGCGCTCGAACGCCTGGGCCTGGTGGACGTAGGGCTCGAACCCTTCCTGCCACCAGTCCAGCGCCACCGTCCAGGCGCCGTCCGCCGGGCGGAACGGTAGGCGCAGCCGGGCGAAGGGGCCGCGGAAGATGCCCTCGTCCGGGTCGATCAGGAAATCGGTCAGCGCCGCGCGGACGTCGTCGTCGGTCAGCGCGAACGTCGTCGACAGGTAGTCGGTGAGCGCTCGCCGCAGGTCGGCCGCCTGGAGCGAGGGGAGCAGTGGGCCGCTCACGCCGACACCCACCCGGAAACACCGGCTGTCCAATTCAGAGCGACGCCCCGTATGCGTGCGGCAATGATGATCATCGGTCTTGTACCGGAATACGAAACATACAATCTTCGTGGTTCGGATTGCCGTACATAACCGCCGCTCATCGACGCACGCAGGGACAGCCTCATCATGCCGTGTCCACCCCACGGCCGATCTTTCCCGCGACGTCCGGGCTTTGGCTCTGGCGCGCTGCGACCAGTCGGGAAAAGTGCTCGTGGGCCAGCCGTAGATCGCGTTCCCGGTCGACGGCGAAGAATGGACCGACATAGGTACGATCAGGAGCCTGCAATGTATGTATCTTGTGCCCGCCCGACGCCTCCTTGTCAAGTTCCTTCACCAGCTCGGCCGGAACCTCTCTGCCGAAACTGTCGAATCGCAATCGACGCTCATTCTGTCGAAGAATGGGGAACTGTGTCCGATATACGGCCGCCAGTTCGTCAGCAGTGAATCCAAGCATGATAGCAACAATCGCGTCGATCTCTATCAACGCTTGCCGTCGATCCGCCGGCCGACGTAGCGGCGTATCGTACTGCCACGACGACGTAATTTCCCCGACCTCGGATCGATCGCGATAAGCGGTGCCGGCACCTGGAACCCATCGATCGTTCTTCCATTCTGCAGAGTGCAGTGTATTCCACAACGGAGCGTAGGGCCGGACTAGGCAGTTGAGCCGGAGCGTGCGTAGTACGATCTCCTGCTCCAAGGCGTGTCCCCTGACGTGGGGAAGCTTGGAAAGAACTCCGATCTTAATATTTGCTACCGTTGTCACCTTGATGAAAAAGTCTGCGATAAGCGAGGAAGTTGTCGCTGCCGAAACTGCTAGGTCTAGTGGATCTTCGACGGTGAGCGAGAAAATTCCAAGAACATGAGAAGGTCCCGGGGGAATTATGGCGGAATGCAACGTCCGTGCCGTCGCGGGGTCAGCCATGGCCCGCCAGGAGAGACGAAAGTCGTCGCAGCTGGGGTGTCCATTCCACTGCGTGTAGGCTTCCCGGTAAGCGCTCACAGAGCTCGCGCGTTGATATTTTGTTCGAGGAATAAAGTTCTCGGTGATTTCCTCGAGATCTATTGGTTTGTAATCCTGATGATTCTTGGCGGTCGGATTCGGCTGTTGGAAAAGTGCTGTTCCAGCGCTCAGATGCGGTCCTTGAAGGATTACATCCTGCCACGATCCAGCAAACCCCGGCCTCCGTTCAAAGTATCCTTTTTGGCGATCTCCAGTCTCGTGCCATCCCGGAGTCCAATGAAAGTCCAAGGCGCCAAGTCTTGGCGCGCTAGCTATTTTTTCCAGAACTATGGCCGTGGAGCTATTAACCGGAAAGATTGCGCGAGCCTGATCGAAGTGTGTACCGGGCTCGTCGAGGAGATCCGCCCAGCCCGAGAGAACCTTCCAGTCCACGTGGGTGATGCGTGCTCGATGAGGTCGAGTATCCCACTTTCCGTCGTCGTCCTTGACTCCAGGCTCGTCCCCTGACCCATCGTGCAGTAGAGAGCGGTCGATGGTCGATGGGTCATAAATCCAAGCGGCCTGAAGAAAGGATATGGTGCCACGCGGTGCACCATAAATATGCACTCCGAACTCGCGTGTGTCCTTGATTTCGAACAGGCGATGCTTGTTCCGATACTGCCAGGGCGGCATCAAACGGTCGTAGCGACGCCCCGATAGGATGATCGCGATGGTGTCGAGGGGCTGGATGGTGGATGGGCGTACGGGAGCGGTTGACGGTGGAGGACCGCGAGGTCATCTCGCGGGAGTTGAGTCAGGAGCGTTCGGCTCGGTATATCGCCGCTGTGCTCGGTCGTCATCATTCGGGGATCTCCCGGGAGATCGAGCGTAACGGCGGTGCCGCGGCGTATCGGGCGGTGGATGCGCAGGCACGGTGTGATCTGATGTGCGCCCGCCCGAAGGAACGGAAACTCGTCGCGTCGAAGGAGCTGCACGACGCGGTGAACACCGGCCTGGTCGAGAAGTGGTCGCCGAAGCAGATCAGCGAGAGACTGCGCACGGACTTTCCCGACGACGAGAGCATGCGCGTGAGCCACGAAACAATCTACGAGTGCCTCTACCTCCAGGCGCGCGGCGAGCTGCGGACGGAACTGAAGATCGCGCTGCGTAAGGGCCGGGCCAGGCGGGTCAACCGGTCGCGCAGCACCCTGACCAGGGGCGGGATCGTCGGCATGGTCAACATCAGCGAGCGGCCGAAGGAGGCCGAGGACCGCGCCGTCCCCGGTTTCTGGGAGGGCGACCTGATCATCGGGAAGGGCAACAAGTCGCAGATCGCCACGCTGGTCGAGCGCACGACCCGGTTCGTGATGTTGGTGCGAATACCGTACGACCGTAACGCCGACAAGGTCGCCTACCTGCTGGGCAAGAAGATGGAGACCCTGCCCGAGTTCATGCGGAACTCGGTGACCTGGGACCAGGGAAAGGAGATGGCCCGGCACGCCGATTTCACCGTCCGCACCGGTATTCCCGTGTATTTCTGCGACCCGCACTCACCGTGGCAGCGCGGCTCGAACGAGAACACCAACGGGTTGCTGCGCCAGTACTTCCCGAAGGGCACAGACCTGTCCTTGCACACGCAGGAAGAACTTGATATGGTGGCCACGCAGCTGAATGGGCGGCCACGGCAGACGCTCAAATGGGCGACGCCGCTCGAGGTCTTTACCGAGCTGCTGGAAAGTCATGTGTCGCCATGACCGCTTGATTCCGCCCAGTGACGCCGAAGACGATGATACGCTTCTCGGCGCAGCGCGGCAGCACGTAGTTCGGTAAAATGGGACTCTGGATGTATGAGCGATACAATTCCCTGGGCGGCAGATGAGCGCCAAGTGTGATCTATGAAGCATCGATAAAGATCGGTTCTTAGGCCGGCCAGCGTGGGCCTATCAATCGAACTTCCAAGATGTGCGGATATCCCTGCCTGCTCGGAGCGCTGGTCGAGATACCATAGCTCCGATGCGGGCGACGCAAAGGCCTGCACGCGGCGTTTCTTTTTGGCCTGTTCGGAGGCCTGAGCGTCGAGCTCCCACCACGGATCGGATTCTGCTAGCACGCCTGCCTCGTCCCAGTCTGGCCGGACCCACGGTGGGTTCCCGACCTGGAGGTCGAAGCCGCCCTTGGTGAAGACCTGGGGGAACTCCAGCTCCCAGTGGAAGAAGCCTTGGGCTTCGGCGATCTGGGCGGCGACCGTCAGCCAGGGGTGGCGGGCCAGCGCCTCGTCGATGGGGAGGGCGCCGGCGAAGCCGAGGTCGAGTTCTTCGGCGTCGTCGAGGCCGTTCCAGGTGTGGTCGGCCGTGAGAGTGGTCTGGCCGCGCTTCTCGGCCGCCACACCGCTGCGGTCGATCGCGGCCACGCCGAGCAGGGCTTCGAGGCCGGCGAGCCAGGCATTCCAGTCAGGCGGCGGAGTGTCGGTCGTGAGCGGCCAGGACCACAGGGCGCACCAGACATCCATGGCCCGGCGCAACCGCCTATAGGCGCTGCCCTCGTCGTGCAGCACCCTCTCTACCTGGTCTCGGCTGACTGACGTCCCTTCAGCCTTTTCCTGGTCGGCGGTGTCCTGGCTGGAGTGGCCGGACGGCGCCCCGGCCGGCTTGGCGTGGCCCCAGATCTCGGCGTCGCGACGGACGCCGACCTCGGCCAGCTCGATCCGCCGGCGGGCCAGGTCCCACAGCGTCTCGACCCGGGTCGCGAGCCGCGCGAGCCGTTTGCTGGTTTGTGCATCCGGGCTACCGAGAACCCCCGAGCGCCATTTACGCAGTTCTTCGCGCTTTTCGGGCGCGTAGATCTTGGCTTCGGCGGTGTCGACGACGGCGCCCCAGCCGGCGGCGGGCAGCAGGAAATGGTGGATTCCGGCACCGACCGATGGCACGAACCCCGGCGCGGTTGGGTCGTGCAGACCGACGTCCTTGGGGACGGTCGTCAGCCACGCCTTTTTCTTGAGCAGGCTCGGGTCGTAGACGGCGCGCCGAGCGCCGATCAAGCTGTTGCCGCGACGCAGATGTAGGCCGAACCAGGGCGCCGCGAGCCCGGCCTGCATCGTGTCCAGCCACAGGGAGACCTCGGCCAGCTCGACCGCCGTCGCGTTGAGGTCGACCCCGTAGACCTGGTGCAGCGCGAGGTAGGCCTTCACGCGCTGTAGCTCGGCCGGGTAATCCTCGGCCGGGATACGAACCCCGGCCTCGTCCTGGGCGCGGCGGAGATATTCGGCGGCGAGCTGGCGGACCGCCTCAATGGCGAACGCGCCGGAGCCGAGTGCCGGCTCGCAGATCGTCATCCGCAGGATCTCGGCGGCCTTCGTCGTCGCACCGTCCTGGTCGAGCAGCTCGGCCAGCGCGTGGTGGACGACGGAGCGGGTAAGCGACTCGGGCGTGTAGAAGGAGGCGGACTGCTGACGTTCGCGACCGGCGAGGCGGAAAACGAAGGAGCCGCGTCGGTGCAGCACTGGCTTCGGCTCGCCGGTGTGCTCGTCCTTCTCCCGGACCAGGGAGCTGGTGAGGACGGTGTCGTTGTGGACCCGGTCGGCGGGGACCAGCCAGGTGCCGCCGGACGGGTCGCCGCCCTTCGCGACCTCGTACAGGTCGGTGTCCGCGATCATGCCGGACCAGGACATCAGGCCTTCGTACACGGCGCCGAGCTGGTTGATGCCCAGCTCGCCGTAGGCGATGAAGCCGCGATCCTCGTTCTTCTTCACAGGGGTGAGCAGCAAGTGGCTCAGCACCTGCTGAAGCGCCTCGTTGCCGAGACCGACCTCGTCGATCAGCGCGGTCGCCGCCGGGGCGAACAGGTCCGAACGCAGCGCCTGGAACACCAACTGGTCGCCAGCGGTCCCGTCGGCCTCGTTGCCGTCAGCCGTCTCGCTGTCGTCGGAGTCGTCCGGACTCGCGAAACCGTCGATCTCCGCGTTCCGCGGAACGGCACGCCGGGGGTCAAAGCCCTCGTCGACGAGCCGGAACAGCAGCGCGAGCGAGGAATAGAGGTGGGTGCCGTTCCGCGAGCGATCACCGGACAGGTCGGTGAGGATCAGGTCGCGCAGCCGGTCGAGGCCGTAGCCGGCCTGGTATTCGGGCGCGCCGACGGGCAGCACCTCCAGCTGCGGAGACGCCTCGGCGTACAGCAGGAACAGGATCCGGTAGAGGAACCGCAGCGCCTGACGGGCCAGGTCCTGACCGAGCCCGGGAACGCCAAGCACCGGCACACCGCGAGCCGCCCGCCGGGCAACAACGTCGTTCGCGATGATCGAGATCGACAGTCGCACCCCGGTGCGCAGCCCAGCGGAGACGCCGACGGTGTGCTGGACCGACTTCTCCAGCAGGCCGAGCCATGGGGCCTGGCCGTCCTCGGCCGGCAGCAGCAGGTCGGGGCCGAGCATCGCGGCCGCGTGCTCCAGCTCGCCGGCGCGTTTCGTGTCGCGCCGGTCCACGACGACGCCGAGGTCGACGGCGAGCCAGCGGCCCTCGGCCCAGCGGGCCCGCTCGACGAGCAGCACCCAGCGGCCGGCCTGAATGAGGATGAACGGCGGCGCATCGTCTGTAAGGAAGATTGTCGAGACAGTCTTCGCCAGTGCGGGCTGGGGCTTGCCGTCGACCGTCGCCGGGTCGATCAGTACGCCGGTCTCCGGGTCGAGCAGCTCCTCGACGGCGGAGACGGGCCGGGCCTCGACGACGATCAGCGCGGTTCCCGTCGGCGACGGGTGGACGACGGCGGCGGGTAGCCGCACCTCGTCGCCGGACCGGTCCGACGCCCAAAGACTGGGGTCACGGTCGAGCAGCAGGGCCCGGCGGACCTCGCGATGGGTCTCGCGGACCGTGTCGTCGGAGCTGTCCTCCCCGAGGGCGCCGAACCGGCGGGCCAGCGGGGTCGCCGCGTCGCGCAGCGCGGATCGGGCGCTCGGGTGGCCGGCGCTCTCGGTCTCGTCCCAGCGGTCCCGTAGCGCCAGCACCTCGGCGAGGAACGTGCCGCTGCGCCCGTCCGAGGTCAGGTAGTGCTCGGAGATCCACGACTCGCCGACGACGACGGCGTCAAAGCTTGGCATCAGTCCAGCTCTCCCGAGGGCACGGGGATGACGACGGCGAGTGGCCGGAGCAGCCGCTGGCTCGCCTTCAGCGACAGTGCGATCTCCTCTTCCAGACTGACCCGCTTGGCGAGGCGGCGGACCTTGGCGCGGGCGGCGCCGCTGAGCGACAGTTCGAGCTGCTCGGCCTGGGCGCGCCAGCGCAGCTGCCGGCTCGACCAGGCGTGCAGGCGGCGGTCGAGGTCGGCGTGCTGGGTCTGCTCGGCGAGGTCGAGGGCGGCGGTGGCCGCGTCGATCGCCGCGGGGACCAACGCGGCCAGCTCGTCGGTGACGTCCGCGGCCCCTGCGTTCACCGGATCGCTGTCGCTCAGCCCGGTGCCCTCGAACAGTTCGAGGCCATCGACGACGTGGGCGAGCGGCAGATCGGCGCGGCCGGTCGGGAACTCGACGGAGACCATCTGCCGGGTGACGACCTGGCCGCGCTGGTTCATCAGCATCGCTAGGACCAGGACCCGTGGGGAGTCGACCGGTCCGTGGACGAGCGGGACCTCGTTGCGGCCTGACGCGGCGAGGACCTTGTCCGCCGCCCAGTCGAGGACAGGGTGCAGCGGGGAAAGGAAGTGCGCCTCCGGCCAGGTCGAGCTGTGCGGCGGCAGCACCTCGCGGACCGTGACCGCATCACCCTTGGCCGCCTTCGCCGGCCGGCCACCGCCGCGTTTCGGAGTGGCGGCGATGCCCTCGCGGGCAGCACGCAGGGCGTCGAGCGCCATCTCGGGCGCTGTGGCGAGCACCAGCTGGTGGCGGACGCCGCGCTCCGTGACGTAGGAGGCAGGCAGCGCGTCAAGGCGGGTCCGCAGATCGCGCGGTGGGGTCATCGAGACCAACGCCGCGCCCTGGTGGACCGTCCAACCGACCCCGCCGCTGCCAGGCGGAGCGCCCCGGTCCTCGTTGGGCGGGCGGGTCGGCTGGTCATAGACCTCGGCGAGCGCGTCCTGCAGAAAGGCGAGATCGGTCGGGTAGAGCGACTCACGCGGCCGGGTCGGCGGTGGCGTCGGGAGCTCGGCGGTCGCAGCGGCGGCGACGAAGTCGGTGTCGAACTCGTCGCCGAACATCGCCATCAGGTTTTCGTCGTCGCCGGCCGTGGCGGTCGGGTCAGGGATGAGGTCGTCGAGGTCGCGGTGGCGGGCGAGCGCCTCGCGGATCGCGTCCGCCTCGGCGGTCGGCGAGTGCAGATGCATCAAGGTCGCCGCGTCGCCGAGGGTCGTGTGCGCCAGGTGCTCCTTGGCGAGCAGCTTCTCCAGGACACGGACATCGCCGCTGAAATGCTCGTCCGACGGGGTCAGCGCCAGCGCGGCGATCTGCGGCGGGTGCTGCTGGCCGTAGCGGTCGATCCGGCCGTTGCGCTGCTCGATGCGGATCAGCGACCAGGGGATGTCGACGTGGACCAGGTGGTGGCATTGGGCGTGCAGGTTGACGCCTTCGCTCGCGACGTCGCCGGTGACGAGGATCCGGATGGGGCTGGCGGCGGTCTTGAAGTCGTCGACGATGCGTTCCTGCTCGACGTCCGGTAGCGCGCCGTGCATGACGGCGACCTGGTCGCGGGTCAGGCCGAGCAGTGGCGCCAGGTTGGCCGCGAGCCAGTTGAGGGTGGCGACTCGTTCGGCGAAGAGCACCGCTCGTGTCGACGATCCAGGGCCGACGCCGGACCTGCGCAGGTAGTCGGCGAGAACGGTCAACTTGCCGTTGGTCTTCGTGGCCTGTGGCGTCGACGCGGTTTCGGTCAGGTCGCGCAGCCGTTCGAGGGCCTGACGTTCCCGTTCGGTGTCGCGGTCGGTCAGACCGCTGATCCGCTTCAGTCGAGCCTCGGTCGTTTCCAGCAATGCGGCCGGGGACGACAGGAACGCCTTCGCCAGTGTCCATGGGAACAGGGCCGCGCCCTTTCCCGAGACCGGGGGCGTCGTGTCGCCGCGGGGGTAGAGCCAGGTCTGCGACAGCTCGGTGGCGATCGCGTCTTCGGCCGGCGACGGCGTGACCGGGATGACGAGGGGCTCCGGGCGAAGCGCCCAGTCCGCGCCGACCTCGGCGGCGACCTCCGGGGAGTTGCGGTGCCGGCGGACGAACAGGCGGGTGACGTCCTGGACGTCGTACTCGCCGTCCGGGCCGACCGCTGTCGGGTCGAGCAGACGCAGTAGCTCGGCGAACGAGTCCTTCTTGCCGTTGTGCGGAGTAGCCGAGGCGAGGATCAGCGCCTCCGCGTTCGGCGCGAGCACTCGGGCCAGCTCGTTGTTCAGTGTGCCGACGTTCGTCAGGTTGTGGGACTCGTCGATGACGACGACGTCCCAGCGGTGTTTCTCCAGGAACGAGCGGTACCTCGGCGACTTGAGCGTGTCGATCGAGACGATGATCCGCCGGTAGAACGTGAACGGATTGCGGTTCGCGGGCAGCTTCTGACGGACCCGCTGCAACCCGTCCGAGTCGAGGCGGACCAGCGGCAGGCCGAACCGGCACCACAGCTCATGCTGCATCTGCTCCAGCACGTGGCGCGGTGTGACGACCAGGACCCGGTCAGCGCGGCCCCGTCTCGTCAGCTCGGCAAGCAGCATTCCGATCTCAAGCGTCTTCCCGAGCCCGACCGCGTCGGCGATCAGCACCCGAGGCCGCAGGTTCTCCGGCGCCAGCGCGTGCGCGACCGCCTGGCGCTGGTAGTCCAGTCGATTGATCAGCATCCCGTCGGACACCGTGAGCGCCGGATCCCCGAACGGCATCGGCGTGCGGCGCAGCGTCGCCTCCAGCCACAGCCGGGTCCGCCGATGCTTCGGCGAGGCGTCCGGACGTAAGGCAGCCTCACGCGGGTCGAGCAGCGTGATGTCCCGGTCGAGCGCGGTGAAGAAGGTTGCGGTGGTCTCCCGGACCAGCTCGCTCAGGCCGACGACATCCAGTCGCCAGTCCCCGTCCGCGGTACGGTCAGCCCGCTCGGCTGCGGTGACCAGCCACTCCTCATCCCGCGCAACGACCACCGATCCCGGCGCAAACGTGACCATGCCCCCGCCAACCCCCCTGGCTCCAGGCGATCCGCCCATCAGGGGCGAGCGGTGAGCATACCGTCAGCGAGTTGATATATCTCCCGATGGGCGCGCCAGTCGCCCACACCGCCCGGCGCCAGACCAACCAGCACAATTCCGGCACCTACGGCACCTACCCCCGTTAGACGGCGGCGGCTGCCGGTAGGGCGTGGGGGCTGGCAGGGAGGTGGGATGCCAGGTCGCGGATGGCGGGAAGTCCGGCCCAGCCGGGAGTGGCTATGAGGCGGCGGTAGATCGCCGTCGCGCGGATCGTGGTGCGGCCGTGATCGTTTCCCGCTGCCACGCGCAAGGCATCCGTGACTGCGCCTGCGGCCTGTTCCGGGTCGGGCGCCGGGCGCCGTAGGAAGGCTCGGGCGAGCGCAAGCTGGGACCCGGCTGCCTGGACATGGCGGCCGGAATCCGCCACGAGCTGAAGCGATGTCCGGGCATGCTGTTCGGCTTCGTCGCCGCGTCCGAGATAGCTGAGCGTGATCGCACTGAAGGCCTCATAGAACTCTTGGCTGGCCACGTTCGGCCCGGGAAGCGACGCGCCGTCCCAAACGGTGTCATGCAACGTCCCGAGCGCGGCCATCGCACCATCGGCGTGGCCAAGTTGCGCCAATGCGCGCGCCAGGCAGCCGGCGAGAAGGGGCGCTACATAGGGATGGGCGCCAGCCTGTCCCTGCTGGGCCAAAGCTGCGGACCGGCCGAAGTCACCTGAAAAGAAGGCGCATGAGGAGCGCATGACGGCGACCGAACCCGAGAGCAGGCTGTCGCCTGCGGCGTTGGCATGTTGGGCGGCGAGGACGAGGAATGTGAGTGCGGTTTGTTCGTCGCCCATGTCGAAGGCGAGTTGGCCGCGGTAGTAGGCGTATTGGCCGGCGACGAGTTCGAGGTCGGTGCGGCTGGTTCCGGTGACGCGAGTTTCCAGGAGTGCTTCGGCGTTGTCCCAGGCGCGTTCGATCGGTCCGACGAGTTCGGCGTGCGGCGTCAGGGCATAGCGGGTCGTGAGCTGGTGGATGCCGTGCTGGAGCTGGGCCAGCGTCAACGGGTCGGGCGTGGAGGCGGCGATCGCGCGGGAGATGCCTGCGGCCCGGGTGACGGGGTCGATGAGGGAGCCGGTGGCGGTGAGCAGGACACCGGCGCCCAACAGGTCACGGCGACGCGAGGAACCCACCTCCTCGGACGGAGCTGAACCGGTCTGCTCATGGTCACTCGCGGACGCAGCCACGGCCACCCCTTCGGCAGTGAGGGATCGGTCACGCACCGGCGCATCTGGCGGAGCGAGCAGAACCTCGGCGTCGGTGGCGAACATGGTTTCCAGGACGCGACGAGACGCCGGATGTGGCAGCGAGGGCAGCCGACCGCCGACCCAGCGGGTGGCCTGCCGCCGGCTGATCGTGTGGTCTTCGCCGTCCGGCCCGGATTGGCGGCCTGCTTTGTTGAAGGCGCGGACGAAGTCGTCGACGGTCCACCGCTTCTGGCGGATGAGCTGGGCGAGCAGGGTCCGCGCAGTGGGAGCAGGGGGCATGCCGCACCTCTCGGGCCATGAGGCAACCAGACATCTCGCATGATCCGGACCTGCCGGTCATCTGTCACGTCACCACCACGCCGCGTGTCGAAACGTCACCAAGGAGGCTCAGACCCCGCCCCTGGGCGTCACTGAAACGGCGCGGACCCGTGCCGACGGCGTCTCCAGGACGGCCCGGTGTCGTCGCCGCGGCGGGTCGTCGGCGCGGGGTCCGTCGAGTCCCTTGGGAAGCCTGAACGAGTCGCTGTCGACGGCCCGGCCAGCCGCGTCATGGTGGCCGCGGCCCCCGGGGTCGGCCGGCCCCCACAACCCCGGCCCCGGGGAGCCGTAACCCACGCCTGGACGGGAGGCCTCGCATGCACGTGATGCTCGATCTCGACGGCACCACCACCGGCCCTGTCACCCTCGACCTCGAACCCCTCGACCTGCCCGCCCGCCCAGGCGTCCTGCTCGACGGCCACGCCCGCCACCATGCCGGCGGCGACACGGGTGTCGTGTTCGTCCCCGCCCATCCCTACCCACCCGAGAACAAAGCCCGATCCCTCGCCACGGCCGGCGATGCCCGGGTCCTGGTCGTCTGCCCCAGGCTCGTCTCCCCGGCCCGCACCTTTCTCGCCCTCGCCATCGCCCGCCTGATCGCCCAGCAGCGGACCATCGACGAGGCTGCCCACGCCCCGGTGATCACCTGCGGCGCCCGTCCCCACTGCACCTGGGAAGCCGGCGCGATCACCGTCCCTCACCTGGTCTCGGTCGTCACCCCGGACGCGATCCAGCTACGCGTCGTGTGGGAGCTCACCGACCATCGCCGCACCGCAGCCTGGCGCGACCGGCCTGACCCGGCCGATCTCGAACCCCTCGCTGTCGCGGCATGACGCCGACCCGACCGGCGAGACGTCCTCCGTCGCTGGAACCCTCCCGGGCACGGCGCTCTGCCCGGGGGCACGGCTGTGGACAACCGGACACGGGCGCCCACGTCCGTACGTATCGTCATGCAGTTAGGTTCTGACCATGATCAGGAGCAATGTGGAGCCTCGAAATGGTCGCTGACCTGCAGTAATTGGCAGCGACGTCCAGCCCAGCCCGACTCTAGGGGTTCACTGCGGAGCAGACGCCGTGGTCGAGATTCAAGACTGGCATCGGTGGCAGATGACCGTCTTGTCGGTGCTGGATGGTATGCCGGTGGCGTGAGCGGCGTTCAGCACCTGTCGATGCGGGTTCCGTGGCGGGATCGTCCTTGGGATCAATATGTCTGTGACGACCCACGGGGGAACTCGTCGTGTGTGCTTCTGAGCAACATCGGTCCGAAGCGGGACGATGCTTATGAAGTCGAGCATGCGTCTGCCGGCATCGACTCGCTCGACCAGGGTCGCCTGCCGTGCCTGAGTGAGCGTGCGACGTTCATGTCGCCCGTCGGGTACACGGTGACGAAGACGCATCCGTTCGCCTGGAACCAGGCGTACAAGGGCGCGATCCATCCAACCGATGTATCGCTTCCGGGCTACGCGTTCGAGGCGGTGCCGTTCCGCTGGCTCAACCGGAAGATGCTGGCTGACGAGGTCGGTCACGGCCGCGTGCGAGCCTTCAACCCGACCGCGGAAGACCAGGTTGATGAGGCGACGGGCTACGGCGATGCGGCCTGGGTGATGGACGGGAACAACCAGCGGGCGGTCATCGAGGCGTTCTTCGAGCCCGTGACGGTGGGTCACTCGCTGGTCGTCATCTACCTGAAGCATTCACCGCTGCAGGAGCTGCGTACAGACCGGCTGCTGGTCGGAGCCGCGCGCGTCACCCGGGTGACGCTTCCGCCGATGTACAACCAGTCGCCGACCGCGCCGTTCCTGTCGTCGATGTGGGAGACGGTCGTCGAGCACAGCCTGCGGCCCGGCATGACCGACGGCATTCTGCTGCCCTACCAGCGGCTGGTACCACTCCTCGATGACGGTGTGGATGTCACCGGAGCCCTCGCCTGGGCTCCCGAAAGGCGCGGCACCGAGTTCTCGTACGTGACGGAGCACCTGTCGGATGACGCCGCAATCGAGGCGCTCGCCTCACTCGAACGGGCCGCCCGGGGTATGCGGGCGCTCGGGGTGGAGGTTCCGGACGCGTCGCTGGACTGGATCGCGACCCAGGCCGAGCGGCTGTGGCAGATACGTGGCCCCGTTCCTGGTCTCGCCGCCATCTTCAGTGAACTCGGCGTGGCCCAGCCCTATGCCGCTGCCCGGGCGGTCGTCGGGCATGTTGGCGAGTCCGATCCCTGGCCGCTCCTCGAGAAGATCTTCGCTGATCCCGCTGCTACGCCCGACCAGCTCAGGTCGCACCTGCCCCGCCCTATCGGCAGAATCTGGAGCAAGCAGCCGGCCGAGCGCCAGGCCGCGTTGCGGCTGCTCTCGGCGTTCGACATCACGCCCGACCAGGTGAGGACCATCATGGCCGGAGAGACGGACGTCGGCTTCGAACTCAATCAGCTGCTGGACAACCCATACCTCGCGGCGACTTGCACCTACGGGACGCCCGATCACGTGCCCTTCACGACAGTGGACCGGGCCCTGTACCCGCCGACGCACGTCAGCTGGACAGCACCGGTCCCGGCCGAGGTGCGGCGAGACGGGCCGTTGAACAGGCCACGCGTCGAAGCGTTGCTCGCCGATGTACTGGAGCAGCAGGGTGCCCAGGGCGACACACTGGTCCCGGCGGACGAGACTGTGGACCTGGCAAACGCGCGCAGCTTGGACCAGCTAGGCAACCTCACCAGCACGATCATCCTGGGTCTCGACCTGGATCACGATTCGGCCGTCGCGTGGCCCGACTGGTCGCCGTTGACCAGCGTGTCCCTGGCGGACGGCTCCCCGGCCTACAAGCTCGTCCGCCATGAGGAAACGTCGCAGACGATCCGCGACTGGATTGCGGTCCAAAAGCGGCGCACGCGGCTGGGCGACCTGTCGGACGCTCGCGCCGTGCTGGACGCGGCCCTCGACCGCAACCAGCTTGTCACCGTCTCATCCGGTGGTGCGGACGACGAGCTGGAGGACCGTGCCCGTACCGAGAAGACCGCCGGCCTGTCGATCCTCCACGATTCGGCCCTGTCGGTGCTCATCGGGCCCGCCGGCACCGGAAAGACCACACTGCTGCGGGCGCTTGTGGAATATCCCGGGGTCGCCGCCGATGGCGTGCTGCTGCTCGCGCCGACAGGCAAGGCGCGGGTCCAGCTGGAGACGAAGGTCGAGTTGCCGGCGATGACTCTCGCCAGCTATTTGACCCTCTCGGGCCGCTACGAGGGCGAAACCGGCCGCTACCGGGTCCTGGGCAACGACGGCCGACGCCGGAGCTATGGCCTCGTCGTGATCGACGAGGCCTCCATGCTCACCGAAGAGATGCTTGCCGCGACCCTCGATGCCTTCACCGGCGTCCGCCGCCTCGTGCTCGTCGGCGACCCGCACCAGCTGCCGCCGATCGGAGCCGGCCGGCCGTTCGCCGATCTCGTCAACAAACTGCGGCCCGCAGAATTCGTCAACTGGGCACGGGTCGCACCCGGCTACGTCGAACTGCAGGTACCCAGGCGGCAGCTACCCGACGGCAGACACGGCACCCGCCACGACCTGGAACTCGCGGCCTGGTTCGGCGACGGCACCCGCGGCGCCGGCGACGAGGCCATCTGGACCGAGCTCGCCACCACCCCGGACCTGCCGACCGTGCGCTACGAGCCCTGGGGCGAGCGCACCGCGGTCCAAGCGCTGACCGACACGATGCGCGAGGAACTCCCGCTCGACACCCACCCGAAGCCCGACTGGGCCTTCGCGCTGACCTACGGGGCATCGGTCAACGGGCAGTACCTCAACTGGGAGCCCGGCGCCGGACGCCAGGCCGAGCGCTGGCAGATCCTGTCGCCGACCCGGTCACGCCCGTTCGGCACGGTCGAGCTCAACCGGCACATCAAGCGGGTCTACCGCGCGGACGACCTCCGGTTCGCCCAGCGCACCTTCACCTCCAACATCCCGGCACCCATCGGCCCCGAGATGATCATCCGTGGCGACAAGGTCATGCAGACGACCAACCGGCGCCACAAGGCCTACCCACCGACTGGCGGGCTCAACTACGTCGCGAACGGCGAGATCGGCGTTGGCATTGGCCGCGTCACTCCGAGCAAGACTCGGCGGAAGAAGGGGCTACGGCTCAACGTCGAGTTCTCTTCCCAGCCAGGGTTCCAGTACGGCTACTGGCCGACCGACGGCGATGATGTCGACCTGGAGCTGGCGTGGGCGGTCACGGTGCACAAGTCGCAGGGCTCCGAGTTCGGCACCACCTTCCTGGTCCTCCCGGCGCACGCCCACGTCTCCCGCGAGCTGATGTACACCGCGCTGACCCGGCAGAAGGACAGGGTCGTCATCCTGCACGAGGGATCTCTCGCAGACCTGCGTGACCTCGCCCAGCCCTGGCGCTCCGAAACCGCCCGCCGGCTCACCGACCTGTTCACGGCCCCGGAACCGTTCACCCTCCAGATCCGGGGCGAGGCGCGCCGGTACGACCGCAAGCTCCTGCACGTCTCGGCGAACGGCACCCCTATGGCCTCGAAGAACGAGGTCATCATCGCCGGGCTTCTCGACGGCCTCGTCCCCGGCCAATGGCAGTATGAGCAGCCCTACACAGGTAGGGACGGCCGCCAGGTGCTGCCAGACTTCACTATCGCCGCCGACGACGGCCGCACCGTCTTCTGGGAGCACGCTGGCATGCTTGACCTGCCTGATTACGCCCGGAAGTGGGAGAAGAAGAAGGCCTGGTACGCCGCGAACGGGATCCTTCCGCACGCCGATGGCGGAGGCCAGAACGGAACCCTGCTGATTACCGACGACCTCCGCGGAGCCGATGCCCAGGCTTGGCGCGCGCTCGCTGCCGAGGTACTTGGCGTCGGCCATGCCTCGCCGGTCCGAGGCGCTAGCGGTCGGCGGTTCGCTACAAAGAGAACGGCCAGCAGGCGGCAATCCGGCCAATAGCTAGACGCGCAGACACCCCGTCGCTGTCAGAAGCTCCAGTGGAGTCCACGGACGTGGTGTACGGGGTGTGATCGTCTGACGACTCGCCGTGTGTGACGGTGCGTGACGTTGGACGGCCATCGCGTGATCCTCACGAGAAAGCCTGCGAAAGCGACTCGATGAGGAGAGATACGCGATGGCCGTGCGTCCGACTGTGACCGACTCGGAGGGGTTCGGCAAGGAGCTGTTGACGGCGAGTCCTGATCTGTTGGGTTCGATGGTGAAGGCGTTCGCGGAGGCGTTGATGAACGCCGAGGTGGATGAGATCTGTAATGCGGAATATGGCGAGGTATCTCCGGAACGTGTCAATCGCCGGAATGGTTACCGGGATCGGGCGTGGGACACGAGGGCCGGGACGATCGAGTTGGCGGTTCCGCGGCTGCGGCAGGGCTCGTATTTTCCGGAGTGGTTGTTGACGCGGCGCCGGCGTGCGGAGCAGGCGCTGATCTCGGTTGTCGCGACGTCCTATCTGCTCGGTGTCTCGACGCGTCGGGTCGACAAGCTCGTCGAGCAGCTCGGCGTCGCCCACATCTCGAAGTCCCAGGTATCGGAGCTCGCGCGGCATCTCGACGCCCAGGTCGAGGCGTTCCGTTCCCGGCCGTTGGACGGCGGGCCGTACCGGTTCGTGCAGGCGGACGCGTTGACGATGAAGGTCCGCGAGGACGGCCGAGTGATCAACGTGCACTGCCTGCTCGCGGTCGGTGTCAACGGCGACGGGCACCGCGAGATCCTCGGCCTCGACGTCGTGAGCAGCGAGGACGGTGCCGGCTGGCTGGCGTTCTTCCGCGGCCTGGTCGCCCGCGGCCTGACGGGCGTTCGCCTCGTCACGTCCGACGCCCACGCCGGCCTCGTCGCCGCGATCGGCGCGACCCTGCCCGGCGCGTCCTGGCAGCGCTGCCGCACGCACTACCTGCGCGACCTGCTGACGTTCACCCCGAAAAGCTCACAGCCCTGGGTCGCCACGCTGGTAAGAACGATCTTCGACCAGGCCGGCGCGACCGAGGTGAACGCACAGTTCGACCGGGCCGTCGAGGCTCTTTCCGAGAAGCTACCCCGCGCCGCGACCCACCTGGAGGAAGCGAAAGCCGACGTGCTCGCGTTCACGACCTATCCCCGAGAGATCTGGCGGCAGATCTGGTCGTCGAACCCGCAGGAACGGCTGAACAAGGAGATCCGCCGGCGCACCGACGTCGTCGGTATCTTCCCGAACCGCGACGCGATCATTCGTCTCGTCGGCGCGGTCCTCGCCGAACAGCACGACGAATGGATCGAGACCCACCGCTACTTCGGACTGGAAATCCTCGCCAAAACCGATCCAGCCGAAACCGCCGCCGACACACCCGAGATCAGCGTGACCACCGACGCCCTCGCCGCATAACCTGCACCCAGGATCACGCGACGTCACCCTCCGTACACCACGCCGCTGGACGTGACCGAAGCTCCGACTACTCCTTCGTGCTATCCAGATCGCCGGGTAGCCCTTGGTCTACCCGGCTTTCTAGGACCCGCAGCTGCTGTCCTTTCTGGGATCGGAGAAGTTCGGATGGACAACCAGTTCGAGGGCCGTTGTGCGTCCTGTTCCGTGATGGTGCATGCGCAGGGTGGTCTACTCCGAGCGGGCCCCGAGGGATGGGAGGTCCTCTGCGCCGCTTGCCGTGTCGACCAGATCGCTCCCGGAGCTGGGTCGGCGGATTCCGGACCGCAACCGCCGCCGGCCGGATGCGCGGCCACGATCCGCGTACGCATCCTGGGTATGAAGAGACTCTGCTGGAAGTGTGGTGAACAGACCCTCTGTGTTGTGGGCCTTTATCCGAAACAACCAGCCCGCGGGTACCAACGGCTGCCCACCACGGACACCGACGAGACGATTGCCCTGGCCCAATGGCTGCTGCGGGTCGAAGGGCGGCCGGAGGTAGCAGAGACGATCAAGACCCGGTACAGCCAAACCGTAGGAGGGACCTACCTCGCCAACACCTGCCGTCACTGCGACGCCCTGCAGGGCAACTTCCCAGTGCAGGAGGAGGTCTTGGCCTGTCTCGCGGCGACTGGGCTAGGCGGCCTGGAGACGTTGGTGGAGGCCGACTGCCCAATCCGGCAGTGGCAAGCCGTGCTGCGCGAGAGCGGCTTCGTGATCATCTAGCGGGCTTCGGGCGGCGCGACCGCCGTTCGTGTGATGGTGACGGCGCCGTGGCTTCGGACGTCGCCGTTCGCAATGTTCTTCCTGAAATCTCCCGACTGGGGCCTGTGCGCCGCACTCCGTGGCAGGAGTCCGGCGCGTCTGTACGGGTGGTTATGTCCTGATGTAGGCGCGTCTCCTGCGGTGGACGGATTCGGCGAGGCTTGCAGCGGTTGGTGGCACCGGTACCGAGGACCAAATTCCAGATTCGCTGCAGGGCTGCCGACACCGCGGGCCAGCGGGTTGTTCCGCTGCAACCGGGGAGGCGTACATCGGGCGTCGCTCGCAGCGTTACGCCGGCGCGACCTTTATCGAGCCCGCCTCGACCATCGAGGCAGCCAAAGACCCGTGCCGGATCGTCCGTGACTCCGATCCCAAGAGCGATCTCGGCGCGATCAGGCGGCTACTCACCGAGCGCCGGCTTCGTCCTGACATTGATCGCGGATCCGCCTAACCGGGGACCAGTCCTCCCTTTGGCGCCGCAGCGCCAGACGGCGACCCGCGCCGCGATAGCGACCGTGCACGATCACCCCAAGGTTCTCGGGTGCCAGCCGCTGGTGGGCGCTACGCGCGGACTGAGATGACCATGCGCGGAGCGTGCGGGGGCGCCCGTGACAGGTGAGAGCACGATTTGCCGCGGCCCCCCCGACCGCCGGGCCGTTGCCGCCGGCTTGGCCAGCGGTTGCGGCTGACCCGGTCCCGGGCCCGGCCGTGCCGATTCCCGTCTTGGCTCGCACGGCGCGTCCGACGTGGTCCGGCTCGGTCATCACGACCCTCATCAAGAGGGCCATCTCGATCGTCATCGCGAACGACATCCGCGCAGCTAGCGGTCAGTCCCGCCCGGACGACCCGGCCTGGGCACCCGGCGCGGCCGGGTCGCCGATGGGCCTCCGCAGCCCTGACGAACGCGACGCTCACTTCTCTATCGCCAGATCATGCACGGCGCCGGGAGCGCCAGCGCACTCGCTGCCTCACCGCCGACGCTGGCCGCGGACGCGCAAGTGCCGGGCCGGCTTAGGCGGAGGTACGTCCTCGCGTCACCCCTCCAGCCGACGACCTCTTCGCGGCACAAGGGTGCTGACAAGGTCTCCGCGAGGACGCCGATGAGGCTGGGTCCGCCGGCCGTTACCTGTCCTCGACTGTTCCGGGCCGCCTCGCTGCGGCGAGGGCTGCGCCGGTGTCGTTGGCGGTGACCGAGTCTGTGGCGATGTCCTCGGCGGTGACGGTTCAGATGGCCTTGGCGGTGACTCTGGCGCTCATCGTCCATACCAGTGCGGCGCCGCGCGCCGTTCGTCGACAGACAGGTTCAGCTTCCCGGCTCTTGACTGGCCCTCAGACGGAGGTGCCAGGACGGCTGCCGCGGTGGGGCCTGGCGACTGGCGGACACGACGCGGCGCCGGTCGGGTCGGGCAGACGAGGAGGCGACCGCGATGGCAGAACTTGGCGATGAAGCGGAGCGGCTGTGGACGGTGCCGGAGCTGGCGCGGTTCCTGCGGGTTCCAGTGAGCACGGTCTACAAGTGGCGGACCACCGGGGACGGGCCGAGGGGCATCCGTGTTGGCCGCTACGTCCGTTACCGAGAGCGAGATGTCGCCGCGTGGCTCGCCGCCCACTAGGACGTGACGTAACTCACAAATACGACCGAACCGGGCGCGGCTGCGGGGCGTGGTCCACGCCCCGCACCGGCCGACCCGACCGCCGATCATGGTTCCCAAAGAGCGGGGTTTCTGCGGGACGATCTTGCAGTCAAGATCGTCCCAACATGAAAAAGCCCTGCGTAGCAGGGCTTACGGGTGCGCCGCCAGGGATTCGAACCCCGAACCCGCGGATTAAGAGTCCGCTGCTCTGCCATTGAGCTAGCGGCGCATGTTTCCTGAGGTCGTGCAGATGCTGAGGCCGTACAAATGCCGAGGTCTTGCTGGTGTCCAGCAGGTTTCCCCCGCGTCGACGTAGGAGACTCTACCAGCTCGCGGGGCGGATGGTCGGGGTGGGCCCACTCGGAACCCGCAACGACGCCCGCCCGATCGGTCAGGGTTCGCGACGATGCGTCACGGGAGCCACAACCACGGAACGGCGCAGGTCAGGCCTGCGCGCGCGCCCGGGATCGGCGCTCGATCCCGCCGATAGACCGCCGTGTCCAGCCGGCCGATCCGCGCCAGGCTGGACCTGGGGCAGGACCGCGGGCCGCCGCGCGACGACGGCCAACGCGGAGAGCCGCTCGCATCACGGGCGGACCGGCCCGGGAGACCGACAATGGGGGGCTCCGACCGTCGGCGACGAGGGGATCTGCGACGACCATGGCTCCGCCTACCTTTCTTGACCATCCGGGGCCGATCGCGTTCGCGCATCGCGGTGGGGCCGGGCCGTGGCCGGAGAACTCGTGGCCGGCCTTCACGCACGCGATCGCGCTCGGATACCGCTACCTGGAGACCGACGTCCGGGTGACGCGGGACGGAACGGCCATGATCCTGCACGATCCGACCCTCGATCGGGTGTCGGATCACACCGGTCGGCTTGCCAATCTTACCGCTGCTGAGGCAGGGCGTGTCCGTCTTCACCCACCGTCATCACGACCGGGCGCGACGGAGCCCCCTCCCGCCACGGTGACGACCGCGACCACGAACGGCTCCAATTCGACCGGCAATGCCACGGCTGCCGCAAGCGACGCACCGACGGACCAGGCTCAGCCGAGCTCGGCGGGCGGCGAGCCGATCCCCAGGCTGGACGATCTCCTGGACCGCTGGCCCGACGCGCGATTCAACCTCGATGTGAAGGAAGCCGCTGCTCTCGAGCCGACGATCGCCGCGCTGCTCCGGGTGAACGCGCTGGGTCGGGTCTGCGTCACCTCGTTCGACGACGGGGTCGCTCGCGAAGCGCGCCGCCTGGCCGGCCCGAACCTGTGCCTCGGCGCTGGCATGTCCGCGATCGCCGTCGCCCGTCTGTGGAGCTTCCTGCCATCCTGGCTGGCTGTCGGCCGCTCGAATGGCGGACGGTCGTCGGACGGCAGCAACGGTCGAGGTCCGGCCGATGGCCGGGAGCCCCGAGAGCGCTCGCCGAGCGAGGAGCTTCAGGACGTTTCGGTCCCGCGGAGCGCCGAGCCTAGCGGCTCCGCTCGCCCGGACGGCTCGGGTGCAGATCGGCAGGGCGCGCGTCGGCCGCGCGGCCTCGTCGGGCGCGACGTCGTCCAGGTGCCGGTCTCGTTCCGGTCGGTCCAGGTCTGCGACGCCCGGTTCGTCCGCTATCTGAAGACGATCGGACTCCCGGTCCATGTCTGGACCGTCAACGACGAGGCGGCGATGGAGGCGCTTCTCGACCTCGGTGTGGACGGGCTCATCACCGACCGTCCCGAGGTGCTACGTACCGTCCTGCGACGCCGCGCCCTCTGGCCCGCGACCTGACCAGGAACCCGCGCACCAACCGCGCGCCTGCGTGGTCCGCCGTAGGGCGAGCCGAACGATCACTACCCCGGCGGGCACGGGCACGGTCCGCGCCTGGTAGTGAATCTGGCGCTGGACCGGCAGCACGATGACCGGCTCGGCGCCGTCGCAGTAACCCCAGGCGTCGGCCGGGGCGAAGATGAGATGGGGGGAACGGTCGTTGAGCAGGTTCGGCCGACTGTTGCTGCGCTGGCCGCCGAGTGCCCGGTCAGTGCGGTAACGGCCGGCGAAGCGGCACTGCGTCGGCAGCTCCGCGCCGCCTTTCCATTCGACGACGCCGTACAGCGGGGTGTCGATGCCGCCGCCGTCCCGGATGGCGGGCCAGGCCGCCGGCCGCCCGGCCGTCGCGCCCGGTACGTCAGCGTGTTCGTCCGCAGGCGGACGTTCGCGATATTCCCCGAGCTGCGGCTCATCACCGCGATGGCGCCGTCCCATGACCCGACGCGCGGCTCGCATCCAGCCGACGGCGACGTGCCCCGTCTTATGCACGGTGGCTACGAGTTCGGCGGCCGGGGAGCCGGTCCGCGTGGAGGGACGGTCGGCTTTGGTCGCGAGCCGCGAGGAGACCGGCCAGGATCGAACCATCCGGGGACAACCGGGAGGGAGCAGCCGTGGCCGTGGCCGCGAGAGGGGACGACGACGTGACCTTGGCCAGGCCGCTGACCGCGCACGGGGCCGGGAACGAGGACTACCTCGACCTGATGAAGAGGATCCTCTTGAACACGATCTACCAGGACCCGCCCGTCTCCCGAGAGGGGGCGTCGTTCGACGGCGACCAGCGGGCCGCCGGCCTGGACTGGCCGACCCTCGCGCACACGATGGTGGGCCGCGCCCGGCTGGACAACGTCCAGGACTGCGCCGCCACGGCGATCGTCGAGGACATTCCCGGCGACCTGGTCGAGACGGGGGTCTGGCGCGGCGGGACGGCGATCTTCATGCGCGCGGTCCTGCGGGCCTACGGCGTGACCGACCGGCTGGTGTGGGCGTGCGACTCGTTCGAGGGGATGCCGGTCAGCGGGCCGGACAGCCACCCCAGCGACCAGGCGGCCCGGCTGCACCTGGCCAACGCCGTGCTGGCCATCCCGCTTGAGCAGGTGCGGGCCAACTTCGGCGTCTACGGGCTGCTCGACGACCAGGTCCGGTTCCTGAAGGGATGGTTCCGCGACACCCTGCCCACCGCGCCGATCGAGCGGATCGCGGTGCTCAGGCTCGACGGTGACCTGTACGAGTCGACCATGGACGCGCTGCACAACCTGTATCCGAAGGTCTCGCCGGGCGGCTTCGTGATCATCGATGACTACCAGATCCCGGCGTGCCGGGAGGCGGTCCACGACTACCGCGCCGCCCACGGCGTCACCGCGCCCCTGACGCGGATCGACCAGTGGGCCGTCTTCTGGCGCCTCCCGGGACCGGCCCTCGTGGAGCGGAATGACGGCGGGCGTCGGTAGTGGAGGCTGATCCGAAACGCACGGAAGTTCCAGCGGCATGGTGCCTGTGTGGTGCCCGCACGTGCCGGAACTCGGTCTCAGGCCGTTGAGCTGGGATGGCGCTGGCCCGCCGGTAGGGGCTGTCGCCGACGAGGACGCGCCCGCCGCGCCAAACGCCGCCCGCGCCAAACGCCGCCCGCGCCAAACGCCGCCCGCGCCAAACGCCATCAACGCCGCACGCCAATGACGCTGATCCCGGGCCCGCGTGGGCCCGGGCCTGCTGCGGACCGACATCCGTTCCGGTATAACTCGTGCGGGGAAATCGTCCTTCGCCCTGGACAGGAACCAGGCAGGCGGTTGGTTCTAATTGGGGGGGTCGGTGGCTGAGCTGCCGGCGGGGGTGAAGACCCTCGATGAGGGCGATCCGCGTGTGCTCGGTCCGTACCAGGTAGTCGGGCGGCTCGGCGACGGTGGGATGGGAAGCGTCTACCTGGCCCGCCGCGACGGCACCGGGCCGTTCGTCGCGATCAAGGTGATTCGCGCCGACCTGGCCCGCATCCCGGAGTTCCGGGAACGGTTCCTGCGTGAGGCGAACGCCGCGCAGCGGGTCGCCCATGCGGCGACCGCCCCGGTCGTCGACGTGGACACCGCGGGCAGCCAGCCGTACCTCGTCACCGAGTACATCGAGGGGCCCACGCTCGACGCGCGTGTCCGCGAGCGGGGCCCGCTGTCTCCGGCCGAGATCGAGTGGCTCGCCACCGCGGTCGCCACCGCGCTGCGCGCGATCCATGCCGCCGGGCTCGTCCACCGCGACCTCAAGCCGTCCAACATCCTGCTTTCGCCGTTCGGGGCCAGGGTCATCGACTTCGGCATCTCGCGGGCGATGGACTCCACCACCATGCTGACCGAGGGGACCATCGGCACGCCCGCCTTCATGGCCCCTGAACAGGCGCTGAGCCTCCCGGTCTCCGAGGCGGCCGACATCCACGCCTGGGGCGCCGTGCTGGCGTTCGCCGCCGCCGGCCGCCCGCCGTTCGCCGGCGACTCGCTGCCTGGCGTCATGCTCAGCGTCGCCTACGACCCGCCCGACCTGAACAACCTCCCCGACGCGCTGCGGCCCCTGGTCACGCGCGCCATGGCCAAGGACCCGGCCGACCGGCCCTCCGCCGCCGAGCTGTTCGATCTCCTCCATCGCGCCCGGCCGTCCTCGGCCACGGCGGCGCCCGCGGCGCCCGCGGCGCCCGCGCCCGCCGCCGTGGCCGGCCCTCGTCAGAAGCCTCCTGCCGGCCGCGACGCCAGCGAGGTCCACACGACCAGGGCCCCTGCCGTGCCCCAGCGCGCCCGGACGCCGTCCGTCAGCGGCGCCTCGTCCGGCGACGTTGTCGCGTCGGACGAGCAGGCACCGCCACCCCCGACACTCCTCCTGGGCCGGCGGCGCCGGAAGCGGTCCACCGTCGCGCTGGCCGCGGCGCTGGTGGTCGTGGCCGTCGCCGCGGTGACTGCCGTCGTCCTGACCAACGTTTTGGGCACCGGCTCGGGCGCTGCCGGCGCCGCGAGCGTCGCCCAGGACCCGAGCCCGTCGGCCGCACCCACGTTCGCGCTGCCCACCGGCGCGGGCCGGGCACTGGTCGGCCCCACCGACAAGGTGCAGTCCGTGGCGTTCTCCGCGGACGGGCACACGCTCGCCGCGGCCAGCACCGACCACAGGATCTACCTGTGGGACGTCACCCGGCCGGCCGCCCCCACCCTGCTGGGCCAGCCGCTGACCGGCCCCGGCGACTGGGTGTCGTCGGTGGCGTTCTCCCCGGACGGGCACACGCTCGCCGCCGGCAGCGACGACCGCAAGGTCTACCTGTGGGACGTCACCCGGCCGGCGGCCCCCACCCCAGTGGGCCAGCCGCTGGCCGAACCCGGCGACTGGGTTCGTACGGTGGCGTTCTCCCCGGACGGGCACACGCTGGCCGCCGGCAGCGGCGACGGCAAGGTCTACCTCTGGAACGTCACCACGGCGGGCGCGACGCTCCTCGGCCAGCCCCTCAGCGGTTACGGCAACTCGGTGCGGTCGCTGGCCTTCTCCCCGAACGGCCACCTTCTCGCGGTCGGCGGCTACCACCGTGACATCCAGCTCTGGGACGTCACCCAGCCGGGCAGCCCCGCGCCGCTTGGCCAGCGGCTCGCCGGACCAGGCGGCTACGTGATGTCGGTCGCGTTCTCCGCGGACAGCCGCACGCTCGCCGCCGGCGCGGACAGCGGCGGGCTTGGCCTGTGGGACGTCACCCAGCCCACTGCTCCCGTCCAGCTCGGGCCGCCGGCCGGCGCCGGCGGCGCGGTGCTGGCGGTCGCGTTCTCCCCGGACCGCAGCACACTGGCTTCGGCGGGGGACGACAAGGTCATCCACCTGTGGAACGTCAGCCAGCCCAGCGAACCCACCGCGGTCGGCCAGCCCCTGACCGGGCCTGGTGGAGCCGTGAACGCGCTGTCCTTCTCTCCGCGCAGCGGCACCCTCGCCGCGGGCAGCGCCGACCACCTCGCCTACGTCTGGTAAGGGGATCCACCGGACCTGGTGTTCATGACTCGGCTTTCCGCGGGTCCAGGTGGCCGCGTCCGTGGCCGTGTCTGTCACGCCTGACCTCGTCAACCAAGGGCTCGGGGGAGGCCGAGGTAAGGGGCGATCGCCGTCTCGAACCGGGTGATCTCACGGACCAGGTCGCCGGCGATATCGATCACGAGGATCCCGGCGAGGTGGAGGCGGCCGGTGACCGGGTCGCGGAGGTACTCGCCCCAGGCGGGCTGCCCGTTCGCACGAACCGGTGCCAGGTGGTCGATCCGCCGCAGCCGCGCGCGGACGGCGCTGAAGAACTGGCGGATGGCCGTGCGGCCGCGGTACTTGGACGGCAGCGGGGGCATCCGGACCCAGGCGTCGTCCGTCCTGAGCGCCACGAGCGCGTCGACGTCCAGGTCGGTGAATGCGGCGACGAGTGCCCGCTGGGCGCACAAGGACGCCGTTCGGGGCTTCGTGTTCGACGTGGCCCGGCCTGCTCAAAGAGATCGCCTGACCGGCCCGGGCCGGCCCACAGCCGGCCGGGGCGCCGACGGTGCTGGCCGACCTGCTGCAGGCCTGGCAGCGCGCTGGCCTGTCCGGCGCGGCCCGGCGCCGTCCCGCACGACCTGAACGCGATCACCCGCGACCTCGTCGCCGAGCCGCTGCGTCGCGGTGCCGTCCGCTCCGCGTACGAGGCGAGCGCGCTGCGCGGCCTGCGCGGCCTGCGCGGCCTTTCCCGGCTGGCCAGCCGGTACGCGGCCACTGCCCACTGAGCAGTCCCCAGCCCCGTCGGCCGCGATTCGAGGCTCGCCTGTCGAGCCGCGCGGTAGTGCCGAGGACCGACGGCTGGGAAAGCCTGAGCACGTCCGGCGCGCCAGACGGCCTGAAAGCCCTCGGCTAGGCTCGTTCCTGATGGCGCCTGACGGAGACGCAGTGAGACGACCGACCTGGCAGGACGATCGGTGACTGTCGACCGGGGGCGGGTAGCGAAAGCCCTACCTGGATATGTTCTGGGTGAACAGCTCGGGACAGGGGCGTTCGGGCAGGTGCTGGCGGGAACGCACCGCCAGATGGGCCGGCCCGTGGCCATCAAGGTGATGGAGGCCAAGGGCACGGTCGCCGCCGAGGCACAGGTGCTGGCCAGGCTGGACCATCCGCACGTCGTGCGGTCTACGACTATGTCGAGGACCACAGCCGGTGCCTGGTCGTGATGGAAATGCTGCTCACCCCATTTCGGCATGAACGGCACCACTCCGGTCAAGAAGTGATGGGGAGAACGAGGCGTGTCCACGCACACGAACGACGCCAGCGACAGTCAGCGCTCCCGGGGGCTTGTTGTTCCCGCGCCCGCCCGGTTGCTGGACATCGCGTCCGAACCGGCGCCGGCGCACGTCGACCCCGAGTTGCCCGCGCCTGGGGCGGAACCGGTTCGTCAGGACGCTGAGCTCGCCGTCCAGTGGGCCGCGGCGCTCGCCCGACAGGCTCGACAGCAGTGCGTGGACGATGGCACCGACGCCGGCGTCCCGGGCAGCCAGCTCGACGGCGCGGTCACGCTGCTCGACCGGCACGAGGCCCCCGGCTACATCGCCCACCTCATCGAGCACGCCCACTCTGAGGTGCTGTTCCTCCTGGCCGGCCCGGCTGAGCCGGAAGACCGCGACGACCGGCTGATCGAGGCCACGTTGCGCGCCGCGGCGCGCGGCGTCGCGTTCACCTCGGCCTGGGCGCCGGACCTGCTCGCGGCCTACGCGGCCAAGGTCGGTGAGCGGTTGGGAGCCGTCGGCGAGATCCACCAGAGCACCGAGCTGCCGACGCGGATGATCGTCGTCGATGGGCACACCGCCGTCCTGCCCATCGACGCCGACGACCTCACCCAGGGCGCGCTCGCCGTCCGGACACCCGCGCTGCGCCACCTCGTCACGGGCCTCATCGAGGAGTTCTACGACAACGCCGCGCCAGCCAGCCGCGGGGTGCGACCAGACGGTCAGGGGCATTGACCTGGGCGAACAACTTCCGGAGGCCGTGACGCGTCACGGCGTCGGCCGGGGCGTCGCCGCCTGCGCACGGGCGGCGACGCCAGCTGCTTCAGGACCGGTCACTCGCGCCACGCCTGGCGCGCGGGGCTATGAGGGTGGCGGATTTCCGGTGAGGGCGGCCTGTAGGAGGGCGCGGGCGGACCACTGGAGGGTGTCGGCGGCCTGGTTCCGGGTCAGGCCGGCGATGTCGGTGAGCCAGATCAGCGCTTCGACGCCGGCGGCGGCGCGGATCGCTACCGCCAGCCGGTGCAGGTCGAGATCCGGGTGGGTAGACGCCAGCGGAGCCAGGGCGTGCTCGATCCAGCCGATAGCACGGCCTTGGCGTAGCAGCGGTGGCGGTGCGTCGGTGGCGGGCTCCAGGGACAGCCGCAGTGCCGTGCGTAGCTGTGGTTCCCAGTCGAGGGTGATGCGTAGGTGGGCCTGTATCACCTGGTCCAGCCGGGCCAGCGGATCGGTGGGCGCGTCGTCGGGCAGCAGGGACTCGTGCTGGATCTCAGGGTGCGCCCCGAGCAGCAGGGCCCGTTGGTTGGGGAAATAGCGGTAGGCGGTGGTCCGGGAGATCCCGGCCGCGGCCGCGGCTTCCTCCACGGTCGGAGTCACCCCGTCCGCCAACAGCCGGCGGGTGGCTGACACCAACGCGTCGCGGGTGCGTGCCTTCTGCTGTCTGCGTCCCGCTAGCTCGTAGGGAACCGACATCCCATCATGGTACTGTCATCCCATGGGATCGAGGTCCCATGACGGGATGTGGATCCCGCAACCGGATGCGGATGACCGCGACGAGGGAGCTGGTGAGGCGACGATGTGCCTGGATCCCGCTGTGACCGACCCGGATCTCTACTCGGTGGTCTTCGAGAACGACCGGGTCCGAGTTCTGGCGTACCGGGACCGGCCCGGCGACAAGACCAGCCCCCACCGGCACCCCGACAGCGTGATGGTCACGCTGGCCGCGTTCCGCCGCAGGATCAGCGCGGGCGGCCGGCAGGTCGAGGTCGACCTGTCCGCTGGAGAGGCGCGCTGGCTCGACGCCCAACAGCACAGCGGCGAGAACATCGGCGACACCGACACCCACTCGATCTTCATCGAGCTGAAGGAACCCCGATCCACCGGCCGGCCCGCCGCCGCGGTCCTGGGCCCCAGCGGTAACTGAGCGGTCCCGCGGGCCTGGTCTCGCGGCGAGGGCCGGCGACCGGTCGGACTGATGCGCCCATGGCTGGGCGGCGGCGCGGAGATCCGGCGTGTGCGGGAGGTTCGTGATGGTCCGCTGGCGGTGGCCGGGTCGCGACGGCGATCCTGACCCGACGTCCGTACCCAGGTCCCGGCGGCGGGCCCCGCGCGGCGAATCCGCGTCGGGGCCAGAGACCGCGCCGGCCGCGCAGGACGGTCCGTACGCCCTGGCTGACCTGCCGAGCCAGGCGGTCCGCCGGTTCGATCTGGGTGCCCTGCTCGTTCCGGTGCTGCCCGGCGTCGGCTACCGGTTCGAGGTCAGCGGACGACGCCGTCCCGCATCGGGATCCGCAGGTCGCTGGTGACGCGGTAGTCGGTCGTGACCGTGTAATGGGAATTTCGACGATCAGCCGCGCGGGATGGTCAGGCGGAAGGTGGCGCCGCCGCCGGGCGTGGGCTCGTGGGCCACGCTGCCGCCGTGGGCGGCGGCGACGGCGGCGACGATGGACAGGCCCAGACCGGAGCCACCGGCATCGCGGGATCGGCCCTCGTCGGCGCGGTAGAAGCGCTCGAAAATGTGGTCCGTGGCCTCCGGCAGGATCCCGGGGCCATGGTCGATGACCGCGATGACGACCTTGCCGAGGTCGGCGGTCTGGTCCGCCGAGGCGGTTCTCGCACGTTGCTGGGCGGGTTCGACCGTGGTGATCTCGATAGAGACTGGCGTGTCAGCCGGGGTGTACACGAGCGCGTTGCGTACGAGGTTGCCGACTGCCTGGCGCAGCCGGCTCTGATCGCCCATGATCTCGAGGAACGGTGGCACGTCCGCCGCGACAGGGCGGTTCGGGGCGACCGCCCGGGCGTCGGTGACGACATCACGGACCATCGCCGCGATGTCGACGGGCTCCCGTTCGGCCGCGGGCTCCTGGTCCAGCCGCGCCAGCAACAGCAGGTCGTCGACCAGGTTCGACATGCGCGCGGACTCGTCCTCGATGCGGCGCATCGCCATCGCCAGGTCGTCGGGCCGGTCGGCGGCGCCACGGTGGAACATCTCGGCGTAGCCGCGGATCGAGGTCAACGGGGTGCGCAGCTCATGGCTGGCGTCCGCGACGAAGCGGCGCAGGCGCTGCTCGGAGGCCTCCCGTGCCCGGAAGGCGGCCTCGATCTGGCTGAGCATGGCGTTGAAGGCGCGGCCCAGCCGGCCGACCTCCGTGCGCCGGTTGGTGTCGGTGACCCGCCTCGTCAGGTCGCCCCAGGCGATCTCGTCCGCCGTCTGCTCGATACGGGTCAGCGGGCGCAGGCCCAGCCTGATGATGACGTAGGCGAGTGCCGCCAGCACCGCCATCACGACGGAGCTCCCGATGATCTCGATTCTCGCGACGCGATCCAGCGTCGCGTCCAGCTCCGTGAACGGGACCGCGACCACGAGCACGTCGCCGCTGGTGAAACGTTCGGCCAGCACCCGGAAGCGGGCGTCGCGGTTGCCGGCCGCCGGAACGCTCCACAGCGGAACGGTCGCCAGCTTCGGGTGGACCTCGGCAGTGGCAAGCTGGCGTGTCGTGATGGCCGGCCGCTCGGTCGGCGTGCGTTCACCGCCCGGGCCGGGGCTGGATTCCAGCAGCCGGTGTCCGGCGCTGTCATACAGCGCACCGTAGGTCCCCACCAGGTAGGAGCTACCGAACCGCGGGTTCTGTTCGTCACCGTCCGACCGGCCGTCCGGGCCCCCGCCGTGGCCGAGATCATCATTGTCACCGTAGGGCGTGCCGCGCAGCAGCGTCTGTTCCATCACCGGATGGGCGTCGCGCACCTGCTGGTCCAACCGGCTCATCAGGTAGGACCGCAGCGCGTCGTGCGTGCCGACGGCTCCTAAGGACAGGCCTACCGCGAGTAGCCCGACCAGGGCCAGGAGGAGGCGTGCACGCAGCGACACGGCGGTTGTCCCAGCTCAGCGGGGCAGGCGAAGCACGTAGCCGACCCCGCGCACAGTGTGGATCAACGGCGGCTCGACGTTGTCGGTCTTGCGGCGCAGATAGCTGATGTAGGTCTCGAGGACACCGCCGTCGCCGCCGAAGTCGTGGCCCCAGACGTGGCCGAGTAGCTGGGCCCGGGTAAGCACGGTGCGGGCATTGGTCATCAGGTAGTGGAGCAGGCGGTACTCGGTGGCGGTCAGCTCGACGAGCCGCCCCGCCCGGCGGACCTCGCGCGTTCGTGGGTCGAGATCGAGGTCGGCGAAACGCAGCGGAGCCGGACCGTCCTCGCCGGCTGCCGCGGTTCCGGTGCGCCGAAGGATCGCGCGGACCCGTGCGACCAGCTCGGACACGGCGAATGGCTTGGTCACGTAGTCGTCGCCACCGAGCGTCAGACCACGAACCTTGTCCTGAGTGGTGTCGCGAGCGGTCAGGAACAGCGTCGGAACGTCATGTCCAGCGCTGCGCAGCCGCTCATAGACGGCAAAGCCGTCAAGGTCGGCGAGCATGACGTCCAGGACCAGAAGATCCGGCGGGGTGAGCGCGACCCTGGTCAACGCGGCCTGACCTGACTGCACGGTGTCGACCTCGAATCCCTCATACCGAAGGGCCATCGCGACAAGATCGGTGATTGCCTCCTCGTCGTCGACGACCAGCACCCGTGGTCGCTCGTCCGTGGTGTCCCCCGGTGAATCCGGGGCGGCTGGCGAAGTGTTCGTCGGTGAGGGCGGCGTCACCTGCCCAGTGTGGCTCCCGGACACGGGGACGGGCAGGGCGCTCGACGGCAGACGCACCGTCATCCGCCGCGCGGGACGAACGCGGCCGTGGGGATGGCGGTCGCGACGGGCGACGTGGTCGGGACCAGGGAAACGCGTGCGGGTCGGAGGATCGGGTGCGCGTTGGCCTCGGCAGGGACCGGGCTGTCAGGTGGTGCCTCGGCGAAGCCCGCCACGACGAGGCCGTCGGCACCCCGCCGGAAACCGGCCGAACAGGTCAGCTCCCCCGAGTCCGCGACGGCAAGCCACTCCCATCCATCCCGGGCAAGGTCCGTGAGCAGGCCCAGCGCGTCCCGCCCGGCGGCAACGGCCGCCGTGGCGTAGGCGTCGGCTTCAGCGAGACCCGGCCCCACGACGGTCACCGAGGCGAGACCCGAAGCAGACGCGCCCGTTCGCGGGTTCACGATGTGATCTCCCTGTTCCGCGGTGCCGGACGTGGCGATGGCCAGTTCCGATCCTGCTACGACGGCCACGAACCGCCCACGGTGGAACGGATCCGCGATGCCGACTCGCCACGGCCTCCTCGGGCCTGGCCTTCCCCGGACTCGGAGGTCGCCCGCGGCGTTGACGCAGTGGGTCGTCAGTCCAGCGGCCGTCAGCGCGGCCGACGCCATGTCCGCGGCCCAGCCCTTGACCAGACCGGTCGGGTCGAGCGTGCCGTCGGCGCGCCACCCAGGGTCGAAACAGCCACCGGTCCGGTCTCGGCAGGTGGCGGCGAGCCGATACACCTCCCCGACCTGCTTCGGGCAGTCTTCGAGGCTGATCTCATCGCGGCGGAGCTTCGACACCCACGACGTTGGCTTGAAGGTGCTGAAGTCCTCGTCCGCCCGGTGCAGCGCGCCGACCGCAGCCGCGATGGCCGCCTCCACGGCGGCGGGCTCCCGCCCGGGTGCCGAGGCCCAGCCCGAGGGCGCCGGCTCGGCCGGGAAGCGGATGTCGATGCTGACGACCGTCCCCATCACGGGCTCGGCCAGGACCCGGCCCGGCCGCTCCGCGCCGTCGGGCCCCGCCGTCGGGCCGCCGCTCACGGCTAGAGCCCGGCCTTGTCGATAGCGGACTGCACGGACCACGCATATCCGCTGCTGGTGAAGGAAGCACCGGATACAGCGTCGATCTTGGCGCTCTGCGCGGCGAGCACCTCCTGGCGCAGGATCGGCACCGCCTGATCGTTGATCTCGATGTCGCGCCTTTCCCGGTTCGGCACCTGCAGGGCGATGACGTCGGTGATGGTCCGCCCAGAGAGCACGAGCTCGACCTGCACCGCTCCGTAGCGGGTGTCCTCGACGTCGCCGACGACCGTCCGCGTGCCGGTCGTCCCTGTGCCGGTCGACCCCGAGGATCCCGTGCCGGACGACGCGCCCGCGGTGGCCGCCGCGGCCGACCCGGCGGTGGGCGTCGCGGAGGCCGCCGACGCGGAGGCCGGACTCGTGGTGGCCGCGGCGGGACTGGGACTGTCGCTCGACGCCGGTTGTCCCGCCTGCGTCGTCGCGCCTGGCATGGAGACTTCCGCGGCCGTCTGCTCGTCGTGTCCCGCCGCCGCTCTGCCGGCCACGGCTACCACCACGACACCAAGCAGACTGGCAAGACCAAGGCGAGCCCGATAGGCCTTCCCGGCGTTGAGATTCATACGGGATCGCGGCGCCAGGTACAGCTGGCCGGGGCCAGCGCGAGGCGCCGCTCACCTCCTTCCGACAGCTGAGAAAGACCGATCCGACCAGCCGAGAGCGACGAACACGAACGAGATCCAGGACGGCGGGGCGTCACCGAAGGGAGAAGTCCTCGGTGTGGATCTGCTCGTCCGGCAGGCCGAGGAGCCGGAGCGAACGGACCAGTCCATGGGTCAGGCCGGTCGGGCCGCAGATAAAGACGTCCCGCGCGAGGACGTCGGGCACCGACGCCTCGACCAGGTCGGCGGCGAGCGGGTCGTAGCCGAGCTCCCTGCGGGAGCCGACGACGCCGTGTACCCGCAGGCGTCGTTCCTGGGCCATCCGCCTGAGCTCCGGCCACAGCGCCAGCTCCCGTGCGTCACGTGCCCGGTGGACGACGATGACGTCGTCGCCGCGAGCGGCGAGATCCTCGGCGAGCGCCCGTACCGGCCCGATCCCACTGCCACCGGCGATGAGGAGTGCCTTGCCGCGAGTTGCCCGGTCGGCGGTGAAGTGTCCGAACGGTCCCTCGGCGGCGACGAACGTGCCGGGGCGAAGACGCGCGATCGCGCCCGAATGGTCACCTGCGGCCTTGACCGTGATCCGCAGCCGATCCGGCCGCGGCCTGGCGGACAGCGAGTACGGATGGGCCGTCAGCCAGTGGCCCGGTGCGAGGAACCGCCAGAGTAGGAACTGGCCCGGCTGGACCCCCAGGCGGTCCAGATGCCGGCCCCGGATCCAGACCGAGACGACGCCGGGCGTTTCCTCGACCACCCGCTCCACCCGCATCCCGTGACGGACGACCCTGCCAAGCGGCAGGGCGAGCCGCCAGATCACCAGGCAGGCGGCGACGGTCACGTACATGAGCTGCCACAACGTGCGGTTCACCGGATGGCCGACGAACTCCGCGCCGTTCGCCGTCTGGTGGCCATAGACCAGCAGGACTGACGCATAGACGGTCAGGTGGAGCAGGTACCAGAGCTCGTAGGAGATCCGTGGGCGCAGGCGACGGGCGCTGGCCACCGCGACGGCGACGAAGAGCAGGGTGCCGATCGTGGCCTTCCACATCTCCGGATAGGTCGTGATGACCGTGAACAACTCGGCGACGGGCTGATGATGGTCAGCCAGCCCGTATCCCCACACGATCAGCAGAACGTGGCTGACCATGAGAACGACGATGTTCGTCCCCAGGCCACGGTGCCAGGCAGCCAGCCGGTCGAGCCCGACGGCGCGTTCCAGAACTGGTACGCGCGCCATGAGCAGCAGTTCGACCAGCATCAGATAGGCGGCGAGCAGGCCACTGACCCGGCCCAGACTGGTCAGGACGGCGGCGCCGCCGTGGACGCTGCTCCCCGAGGTGCTCGTCCACCACAGCGACACGACGACAAGGCCCCAGGCCACGAGTCCGACCCGGACCGCGAGCCGGCCTCGCCAGCCGGCCGATCGCCGAGCAACCCAGCTCGACGACGGTCCACCTCCCCCGACCAGAACTGGACGAGCGTCCGATCGCCGCGAGGACGCCGTCATCGTCGGGGCGTCGCCACGTTGGCTGGGCATCGTCGGCAACCCGCCGGCCACCCGGCCGCGGGTCGGACTGGAGGTCGCCGTCCGCGCGGGAGGCGTCATCGTTTCGTCCGGCGGGACCTGGCTGGCGCTCATGACACCGACGATGGCGGCGGAAGCTGGGAATTCCCTGGGAAGAATCTAGGAGAAGCCCGGGAGTCACCGTTCGCCGCGCCGGCACGAGCGCCCGAACAGGCACAAACGCCGGCGGTCCAACCGCAGGTCGAGGGCCGGCGCGGTCGGCACGTCCCGACGGGCGGGCAAATCGGCGCGGCGACCTGTCTCCTGGAGGACCGATCGGCCCGGTCGAGCTCGCCACGCGGTCCTCCAGCGACGCGGACGCCGCCACCGACCGGCGTGACAGCGATCGGGTCTGTTGGATCGCCAGCCTCCGTCGAAGCACCATGAACGCGCCGGTCACTGCCCGCCGCCGCTGGCGCGTCGACGCGCCTAGCCTGACGAACGATGGCGACCAAGCTTGGTGGGCGCCCTGGGGCCCGCCCACCGTCCGCCACGCGCAGGACGTGGCCGGCTGCGAAAGGCGGAGTGGATGTTCGACCTTGGTGCCGATGAGCGGGCTGTCGTCCAGGTGGTCCGGGAGTTCGTGGACGACGAGGTACGGCCGGTCGCGCGGGAGCTCGAACACGCGAACGCCTATCCCGAGAAGCTCCTGTATGCCGCGCGCCGCTACGACACGGGGGAGCGGGCCGACCTGGAAGCCGGCATGGCCAAGTTCCACTGCTCGGAGGTCGCCATGGAGATCGCGTTGGCCGCGATGCGGATTCACGGCGGCTACGGCTACTCGACGGAGTTCGACATCGAGCGGTACTTCCGCGACGCGCCGTTGATGATCCTCGGTGAGGGCACCAACGAGATCCAGCGCAACGTGATCGCCGCGCAGCTGGTCGCGCGGGGCGGCCTTCCGCTCCTGTGACCTGCGGCGATGCGCTCCTGGGGCGCGTCCCTCAGCCCAGCAGCCTCACCCGGACCGTCTCCGGCATCGCGGCCAGTGAGCCGAGGACGGCTGCCGGGTAGTCGACGGCGATGTCGGTCAGGGCGTACCCGTACTCGCCGCGGGTGTCGAGGAGCTGGCCGTCGATGTTGACCTTGTGCTCGGCGAGCGTGCTGTTGATCTTCGCGAGCACGCCTGGGACGTTGCGGTGCAGGTGGGCGATCCGACGTCCGCCCGGCCGCGGCGGCAGCGACAGATGGGGCAGGTTGACGCTCATGGACGTGCCGCCGTCGAGGTGGTAGTCCCGCAGCTTGCCGGCGACGTAGCGGCCGATGTCCTGCTGGGCCTCCTCGGTCGAGCCCGCGATGTGCGGCGTGAGGATCACGTTCGGCAGGTCGCGCAGCTCGGAGCGGAACTCGTCGCCGCGCCCGGCCGGCTCGTGTGGGAAGACGTCGATCGCCGCGCCGGCCAGGTCGCCGCTCTGAATCCGCGCGCGCAGCTCGACGTGGTCCACCACGAAGCCGCGCGAGAGGTTGAGGAAGAGGCTGCCGGGCCGCATCCGGGCGAACTGCTTGGCACCGAACATCCCGCTGTTGCCGGCACGCCCGTCCACGTGCAGCGTCACGACGTCGGCGACCGCGAGCAGGTCGTCGAGGCTGTCGCAGCGCCGCGCGTTGCCGAGCGCCAGCTTGTCCGCGGTGTCGTAGAAGTACACGCTCATGCCGAGCGCCTCGGCCAGCACCGACAGCTGAGCGCCGATGTTGCCGTAGCCGACGATGCCCAGGCGCCGGCCGCGGACCTCGTGGGCAGCCTCGGCCGACTTGTCCCAGACGCCCGCGTGCATGCCGGTGTTCTTGGGGATCAGCCGCCGGGTCAACGCGATGATCTCGGCGAGCGCCAGCTCGACCACGCTGCGGGTGTTGGAGAACGGGGCGTTGAACACGGCGATGCCGCGCTCGCTCGCGGCCCCGAGATCGACCTGGTTGGTACCGATGCAGAACGCGCCGATGGCGAGCAGGTCGGGCGCCTCGTCGAGCACCGCCTCGGTGACCTCGGTCTTCGACCTGATCCCGAGCAGCTCGACCCCGGCCAGGGCCGCGACCAGTGCCCGGTCGTCAGGCGCCCGGTCGATCGTCTCCACCTCCGCGCCGGCGGTCTTGAGGATCGTCGCGGCGTCCCGGTGGACGTTCTCTAGCAGTAGCGCACGCACGGCAGGGGCCCTCATCAGCTGGTGACAGTTCTCCCGAAGTCTACGAAGCTCCGGGCCGGTCGTCGGGAGGAGCCGCGCCGCGGGGGAGGCACCCGAGATCCGGGCCGCGCACACACGGCAGCGCCCGCCGCCCGCCGCCGATCTCGATGCCGCGCACTCCGCGCCGCACGCCCGCGGGGTCCGCGACGCCGTTCTCGCCGCCGCCTCCCGGGCTCGACCTGGCCATCGTCACGACCGGCATCGCCAACCCCGCCCAGGCGCGCGAGCTCGCCGCCGCCGGCTGCCAGCTGGGCACCGGCCCTCTCTACGGTCCACCTCACTCGCTGCGGGAGACGGTCCGGCGGCGGTAGCCGAACGCTTCGCGGTGCCCGGCTTCACCCAGGGCCCTGGTCAACGCCGGGTCGAGGGGCCCGTTCGAGAGTGGTCCGGAGCCGAGTGGGCCGTGCCTCTCGGGCACCGTGTGGTGGTGCGACGGCCATACTGGGCGGGTGAGATTCCGGGCGACGGTCGAGCTGCATGGCGCCACCGCGACGGGCATCGAGGTGCCGGCGGACATCCTGGCGGGGCTGAACAGCGGCAAGCGGCCGAAGGTGACCGTGACGATCGGGCCGCACTCCTACCAGACCACCGTCGGCTCGATGGGCGGCAGATACCTCATCCCGCTTCCCGCCGAGGACCGGCGCGCGGCCGAGGCCGCCGCGGGCGACGAGGCCGACGTGGAGCTGGTCCTGGAGGCCGCGCCGCGGCTCGTCGAGGTGCCGGCCGACCTGGCGGCGGCGATCGCCGAGGTACCCGCCGCGCAGGCGACCTTCGACGGGCTCGCGTTCACTCATCGCAAGGAGTGGGTCCGGTCGGTCGACGAGGCGAAGAAGCCCGAGACCCGCCAGACCCGGATCACGAAGACCGTCGAAGGTCTCAGCGCCGGCCGCCGCACCCGCTGAGGCGCGGCCCGGTCGGTTGTCGAGCCCAACAACGAGGGTCCAAGCCCGCGCGAGCACAAGGCACCGGATGACCGGACGTTTCTTGGTGTGACGCTTCCCTGAACGCCCAATCGACTGGAGACTTCCGTTCTGTGAGCATCCTCGACGACGCCCGCGAGGGCATGGACCTCGACGTCCGACCGCAGGACGACCTCTTCGGCCACGTGAACGGCCGGTGGCTCGTCGAGGCGGAGATCCCGTCCGACCGTTCGAGCTGGGGCCCGTTCGTGCAGCTGGCCGACGCCGCCGAGCAGCAGGTCCGCGACATCATCACCGACCTCGCCGCGCAGGACCCTTCCGCGCAGTCCGAGGACGTGCGCAAGATCGCCGACCTCTACAACTCGTTCCAGGACACCGAGGCGGTCCAGGCGCTCGGCCTGGACCCGGTGCGGCCGGTGCTGGCCGCAGTGAGCGGCCTGAGCGACGTGCGTGGCCTCGCCGCGTTCCTCGGCGAGTTCGAGCGGGGCGGCGGCAGCGGACTGTTCGGCAGCTACGTCGACACCGATGACCGCAATTCCGACCGTTACCTGTTCCATCTGGTCCAGGGCGGCCTCGGCCTGCCGGACGAGTCGTACTACCGGGACGAGAAGTTCGCCGAGATCCGCGCGAAGTACGTCGGCTACCTGACCCGGATGCTCGGGCTGGCCGAGCATCCCGGCCCGCAGGGTGCCGCGGAGCGGGTCCTCGCGCTGGACACGCTGCTCGCGAAGGGCCACTGGGAGCGGGCCGAGACCCGGGACGTCCAGAGGACCTACAACCTGAAGACGGCCGAGGAACTGGCCGCGCTCTGCCCGGCATTCGCATGGGACGCCTACGTCACGGGCCTCGGCGGTCAGCTGGCCGGCGCGCACGCCACGCTGGCCGAGGTCTGCGTGCGCCAGCCGTCGTACTTCGAGCACCTCTCGAACGTGCTGACCGAGACGCCGATCGACGTCTGGCGCGACTGGCTGCTCAGCCACGTGCTGCGCTCGGCGGCGCCCTATCTGCCCGACGCCTTCGTGGACACCCATTTCGACTTCTACGGCCGCACGCTTTCCGGTACGCCGGAGCTGCGGGCGCGGTGGAAGCGGGCCGTGTCGTTCGTCGAGGGCTCGATCGGTGAGGCCGTCGGCAAGGAGTACGTCGCCCGCCACTTCCCGCCGCGCGCCAAGGCGCAGATGGACGACCTGGTCGCGAACCTGCTCGCGGCCTACCGTTCGTCGATCTCCCAGCTGGACTGGATGACGGAGGAGACCAAGCAGCGGGCGTACGAGAAGCTCGAGACGTTCCGGCCCAAGATCGGCTATCCGGAGCGGTTCCGCGACTACTCGAAGCTCGTGGTCCGCCGCGACGACCTGATGGGCAACGCCCAGGCCGCCTCCGCGTTCGAGACCGACCGGGACCTCGCCAAGATCGGCGCTCCGGTCGACCGCGACGAGTGGTTCATGCTCCCGCAGACCGTGAACGCCTACTACAACCCGGGCACCAACGAGATCTGCTTCCCGGCCGGCATCCTGCAGAAGCCGTTCTTCAGCCCCGACGCCCACCCGGCTGAGAACTACGGCGGCATCGGCGCGGTCATCGGCCACGAGGTCGGCCACGGCTTCGACGACCAGGGTGCGCAGTACGACGGCGCCGGCAACCTCAACGACTGGTGGACCCCGGCCGACAAGGCGGCCTTCGAGGTGAAGTCGAAGACCCTGGTCGAGCAGTACAACGGGTTCGAGCCGCGCAACCTGCCGGGGGAGAAGGTCAACGGCGCCCTCACCGTCGGCGAGAACATCGGTGACCTCGGCGGCCTGACCATCGCCCACGTGGCGTACGTCATCTCCCAGGGCGGCGCCGCGGCCCGCGAGGACCGGCGGCGGCTGTTCATGAACTGGGCCTACGTGTGGCGGACCAAGCGCCGGCTGGAGCTGGAGCGGCAGTACCTCACCACCGACCCGCACAGCCCGCCGGAGCTGCGCGCCAACATCGTGCGCAATCTCGACGAGTTCCACGACGTGTTCGACACGGCCCCCGGCGACGGGCTCTGGCTGGAGCCGGCCGACCGGGTCCGCATCTGGTAGACCGCCCGGCTCCTCCGGCCGGCCCGACCGCCCCGGCCCTCGCGAACCGTCGCCGGGGCGGCCGCCGGCCGGTCAGCCGATGGTGACGACGACCTTCCCGCGGGCGTGGCCGGCCTCGACCTGGCGCAGCGCGTCCGCGGCCTCGGGCAGCGCCCAGCCGCGGTCGAGGACGGGGACGAGGCTGCCGGCTTCGAGCAGGCCGGCGAGGGTGCGCAGGTCGGCCCCGTTCGGCTTCGCGACCAGTGGCCGGATCCGCTGGCGGACGACGAGGCCGAGGGCGGCGCCACCGGCGAACCTGCCGACGGCGCCGAACACCCGGCCCGGCGCGCCGCCGCCGTTGAGCAGCAGGATCCCGCCGGGGGCCAGCAGCCGGCGCAGCCGGTGCGCCGGCAGGTTGCCGACGTTGTCCAGGATCGCGTCGTACCGCTCGGCTGAGCCGAGGACGTCCTGCGCCTCGTAATCCACGACGTGCGCCGCGCCCAGCGAACGCACCAGCTCGACGTTGCGGGCACTGCACACCCCCGTGACCTCGACGCCCAGGCCGGCCGCGAGCTGGACGGCGAAGGTGCCGATGCCGCCGGCGGCCCCGTTGACGAGCAGCCGCTGTCCGGCGGTCAGCCCCGCCGCGTCCCGCACCGCCCGCAGCGCGGTCAGGGCCGCCAGCGGCACCGCGGCCGCCTGCTCGAACGTCAGGTTCGCCGGTTTCGGCGCCCACGCGCCCGGCGGCCCGACGAGCGCGTACTCGGCGAGCGCGCCGGGGCAGAAGGCCAGCACGTCGTCGCCGACCTCGACCCCGTCGACGTCCGCGCCGACCGCCTCGACCGTTCCCGCGGCGTCGAGACCGGCCACCCGCGACCTGGGCCGCCACACACCGACGCCGCCCATCAGCCGGGCGACGTACGGGTCGCCGCGCAGCATGTGCCAGTCGTACGGGTTCAGCCCGGCCGCGCGTACCCGCACCAGCACGTCGCCGGCGCCGACCCGGGGAACGTCGGCGTCCGCCAGCCGCAGCACGTCCGGCGGGCCGAACCGGTCCTGGACGATGGCCTTCACGATCTGGGCCCTGTCACGATCGCGCCTCCTGGTCTCGGTATCCCATGACCACGGTCCTCGGCCGGCGTCGGGCCTCGGTCGAAGATCTGTTGCGTTATGGTTGAGCCGAAAACCACCCGTACGGGTGAGAAGGCGGTGGCCGCGCTGATGACCCCCGGCGGCGCGATCGGGTCCGGCGTCCGCGTCCGGCTGCTCGGTGGCGTCGGCGCTTTCGCTGGCGACGGCGAGCCGGTGGAGGTGGGCCCGCCGCGGTGCCAGGCGCTGCTTGCCGCGCTCGCACTGTCGCCGGGAACGGCGCTGTCGGTGGCCCGGCTCGTCGACCTCGTGTGGGGAGCGGACCGGCCGCGCACCGCCGAGCGGACCCTGCACTCGTACGTCGCCCGGCTACGGCGCGCGCTCGGCCCGGCGGCGATCACCACGGTCGGCGCCGCCTACCGGCTCGACGTGCCGGCCGACGCCGTCGACGCCCTGCGGTTCGCCCGGCTCGTCGAGGCCGGTGACACCGCCGCCGCGCTCGTGGAGTGGGCCGGCGCGCCGCTGGCCGGCCTACGGGTGGCGCCGGGTCTGGCCGCCGTCGTCGACGGGCTGGAGGAACGCTGGCTCGTCGCCGTCGAGACGGACCTCGCCGGGCGGATCGAGACCGACCCGGCCGCGGCCCTCGGGCGGCTGGCCGAGCTGACCGCGAGCCATCCCGCCCGCGAGGAGCTCTGGGCGCTGCGGATGACGGCCTTGTACCGGACCGGACGGCAGGGCGACGCCCTGGGCGCCTACCAGACCGCGCGCCGCCACCTCGTCGAGCAACTCGGCGTCGAGCCCGGCCCGCGGCTGCGTGCGCTGGAGGCGATGGTCCTCGGCCAGGACAGCCGGCTGGCCATCCCGGCACCCCCGCCCGGTCGGCCGGGCAACCTGCCGCTACGGCTCGGCCGGCTCATCGGCCGGGACGCGGACCTGGCGGCCGTCCGGCTGGCGCTGTCCTCCTGGCCGGTGGTCACGCTGGTCGGGCCGGGCGGGATCGGCAAGACCAGCCTCGCCCTCGCCGCGGCCGGTCGGGAGGACGACGCGGACGGCGCCTGGCTGGTCGACCTCGTCGAGGCCGGCTCGGCGGCGGACGTCCCACGCGCCGTCGCCGCGACGCTGGGCGTCAAGGAGAGCGCGGGGCGCGGCCTGACCGGCTCCGTCGTCGCCGCGCTGCGGTCCCGGCGCACGCTGCTGGTCCTCGACAACTGCGAGCACGTGCTGCCCGGCGCCGCGGCGCTCGCGCAGGCGGTGGCCGACGGCTGCCCGCACACCCGGGTGCTGGTCACCTCGCGGGAACGGCTCGGCCTGCGCGGCGGCCACGAGCGGGTCGTCCCCGTCGGGCCGCTGGAGCCGGACGGTCCCGGTGTTGAGCTCTTCCAGGAACGCGCCGCGGCGCTGTCGGCGCCCCGTGACCCGGCTGGCGCTGACCCGGCCGCTTCGAACGGCGGGTCGCGGGCCGGGCCGCGCGGGCACGATCCCGTCACCGAGATCTGCCGGCGGCTGGAGGGTGTGCCGCTCGCGATCGAGCTGGCCGCCGCCCGGACGACGACGCTGCGTCCCGCCGACCTGCTGGCCCGGCTCGACGACCAGCTGCGCCTGCTGGTCACGGTCGACGGAGGGCAGGCCGGCACTGGTCGGCACCGCGCGATGCGGGCGACCATTCAGTGGTCGTACGACTTGCTCACCCCGCCCGAGCGGACTCTGCTGCGCCGCCTCGCCGCCTTCATCGGGGCCTTCGACCTGCCCGCGGCCACGGCTGTCGCGGGCGACGCGGCCGCGCTCGACGCCGGCGACGTCGACGAGGCGCTGGCCGGGCTGGTCGCTCGGTCGATGGTCGTCGCCGAACCTGGACTGGCGCGGCGGCGGTTCCGGCTGCTCGAACCGATCCGGCACTTCGCCGTCGAGCGGCTCGCCCAGGCGGGCGAGACCGACCTGACGGCCGACCGCCACGCGGCCTGGTGCGCCGGCCGGGTCGCCGCGATCCATCGCCTGCTGCTGGGTCCGGACGAGGCCGTCGGTGTCACCGATCTCGACGAGCTGTGGCCGAACCTGCGGTCGGCCTTCGACTGGGCCGTCCGGCGGGCGGACCGACGCCTCGCCTACGCGCTGGTCCGGCCGCTCGTCACCGAGATCCCGCGCCGTAACCGCGGCGAGCTGGGTGACTGGGTCGAGCGGCTGCTCGCGCTGACCCCGGCCGAGGACGTCGCTGTCGTCGCCTTCGGACTGGTCTGGGCTGGCCAGCGGTACAAGCTCGCCCAGGAGCCGGCGGCGTTCGACCGGCTGCTGGCTCGGCAGGCTCCGCGAGCCATCCCGGCCGAGCCCGCCGAAGCCGACCCGTCGGCCGGCGGGATCGTCGCCGTCGCCGTCCAGCATGGGCTGGCCTCCGTGGGGCAGGACTTCCCGGCGCTCGGGATCCTCACCCCGCCGTTGATCGCGTGGTTCCGCGCCCGGGGGGACGACGACCTGGCCGAGCATCTGGAGCTCGACGTCGGCGCGTCGCACGTGTTCGGCGGCCGGTTCGACGAGGGTGACGCGACCGTCGGCGCGCTGGTCGAGCGCTACCGCGCGGTCGGCCCGCCGACGCTGCTCAACATGGCCCTGCTGCTGCTCGGATACTCGGCGCTGCTCCAGAATCGGCCGGCCCGCGCCGAGGAGCTGCTCGGCGCGGCCATCGCGGTCGAGGTGCCCGCGCGCACCCACTCGCCGAACCGGTGCGTCGAGGCCCGCACGTACTTCCGGCGGGGCGACCGGGCCCGCGCGTACGACATCCTGCGCGAGCACGTCGACGAGCTGCTCGACAGCGGCAACATGCAGGCGATCTGCGTCACCGCGGTCGAGTTCGTCAACATGATGACCACGATCGGCCGGCTGACCGAGGCGAACCGGGTGCTGCGCCACCTGGACCGGGTCGCCCCGTACTGGGCGACGCTGGTGGCGGAGGCCAGACAGACGATCGACGCCGCGGGCCAGCGACCGCCCGAGCCGGCCCTCGACGACCACGAGGCGCTCGAATACATCCGCGCCGTGCTGACCGACCTCACCCCGCCAGCCTGGGTATGACACAGCCGGGCCGGCCCCACTGGCCGCCCCGCCGTGGCGCGACTGGACGCCCTTCGACCTCGTCGAGTCCAGCCTCATCGCCGCGGCCGAACAGGCCGGCCGGGATTGAGACCTGCCCGCGAGTCCGACGTCCTGGTCGCCGACAACGGCGAAGCGCGAGCATGGCGTAGGAATCGGCGGTTACTTGGTGCGCACTCGGTCTCCTCCTGGGTAGATTGTGGGTACGGCGCCGCGTGCCGGTCACCGGCTGGGTGAGGCATGGAGGCGTCCGCGATATGCCTCGCGGTCCCTTCCCAGAGCGAGGCCAGATACACCTACCAGACAATTGCGGTGGCCGGTCCCATCCGCAAACGTGCAGTGCTCCTACAGCAGGCACCGGGCTCTCCTCGACGGCCAGCGGCCACGAGTACCCGTGGCCGCTGGCCGTCGCCCGGACGCCGCGCCGGTTTCGCAGCCGTCAGAGCTTGATGATCGCGAAAACCTCGCCCTGGGGACCGCTGAGCACCGCGAGCCGGCCGGCCGGACTGTCCATCGGCCCGGCGACGGTGGTCGCCCCCAACCGGCCAGCCTCGGCGACGGCCGCGTCGGTGTCGGTGACCCCGAAGTACGTCACCCAGTACGGCGGAACCTGAGCCGGGACGCCAGGCGGCATTGGCATCATCCCGGCGACGGTGGCGGTGCCACCGCGCTTCCACTCGTAGTACTCCCAGCCGCCGTCGGCGCTACCCTCGACCGTCCAGTCGAACACGGCCGGGTAGAAGGCCTTCGCCGCGTCGATGTCCCGGCTGTCCAGCTCGTTCCAGCAGAAGGCGCCGGGCTCGTTGGCCAGTTGCGCGCCCTTGTGCTGGTCGGGCTGGAAGACCGAGAAGAACGCTCCCTCCCGGTCGGTGCACACGGCCATCCGCCCGGCGCCGCCGGGGATATCCACCGGCCCGGCGACCACCGAGCCGCCGGCACCCCGCACCGCCTCGGCGGTCTTGTCGGCGTCGTCGACCTGGACGTAGGTCGCCCAGGCCGACGGCTGGCCGGGCGCCATCGTCGGCCCGTAGCCGGCGATCAGCTTGCCACGCAGCAGGAAGAAGCCGTAGCCGCCCGCGGCCGGGTCGGGCACGTCCTGCGCCTCCCAGCCGAAGAGCGCGCCGTAGAAGGCTTTGGACGAGGCGAGGTCCGAGCTGGCCAGATCGACCCAGCTCGGTGTCCCAGGCTCGTAAGAGGTGAATTCGGCCATGCCAACCTCCTGATAGGGGCGGTCACCAGACAAAGTGACCTGCTAGGCGCTGTGACGGAAGCCACCCGCGTCCTGGTCAGGGACGGTAGCGGGCGCCTACGACAGAACCGTGCGGCTGCCGATCGAGCCGCGCGGGGATTCGCCGGCCCGGCTTCGGACGAGCTGTCAGTAGAGGTGGACGTCCGCCTGGTGGTCGTCAACGGGGAGATTTCCGGTGACCGTCGCGGTGACCTCGATGGAATGGAGGCTGGCGATGCCCCCCAGCACGTCGGCGAAGGCGGCGTCGGCGGCGTCGCGGCCGGTGGCGATCCGGACCAGACTGGACCGCGGGACCTTGCGGGTCGCGTCGTAGACCCGCCATTCACCGTCGACCCAGGCCTCGAAGACGGCGTGGAAATCCATCGGGCTCAGCCCAGGCGCATAGACGGCCGCGAAGCGGGCGGGTATCTCGAGTGCCCGGCACAGCGTGATACCGAGATGGGCGAAGTCACGGCACACGCCCTGTCCGGTGAGCAACGTGTCCTCGGCCGAGTCGTGGACCGCACTGGAACCGATGACATAGGCGACCCGGTGATGAATCCAGCTCGTGATCGCCTCCACTCGGGCCCGTCCCGGCGGCAGGCCGCCGAACTCGGCGACCGCGAGACCGACGACGTGGTCCGACGGGCAGTATCGGCTCGGCCGCAGGAAGGTCAGCTGCTCCATGGTGAGCTGGCCGCCGGCGGGGCTGGCGCGGACCTCGGCCTGCTCGGTCTCCGGACCCACGAGCTCCGCTCGGTAGGACACCGAGAGGATCCCCCGCGGCGCGCGCAGCAGATGCAGGCGGCCACCGTGCGGTCCAGACAGTTCGGTGGGCCGGGGAAGCGGCTTCGCCTCGGTCGCCACGTCGAGCCGTTCAGCGTGTATCCGGCCAGCCCGGGCGACGGCGATCTGGAAGGCGATGTCCGCGGGCTCCTCGACGCCGAACATGAGGTCACAGCTGACCACCCGGCCCGCGTCGGCGGAAGCGGGTGGGACGCGCGCCCACTGGTTGGCAGGGTACGGACTGGTCATCTCGACGGCTCCGCGCCGGCATTTGTCCGAATCCTGACGCGACGGCCACCGATTCCGGAAGGATCTGGCGGTTCGAGAGTGGACATCGTCTGCCTCATGATGGCTGCCCAACCCCGACGGCCCGCGCTGCCGGATGTCTCGACCGGCAATGACGCCGACCTCGTCTCGACGTTCATCACTTCCCAGCCAGTCCGCCATTCTGCCAGATGTGCGGGTCGCCCCGGCCCGACACGATTAGACCTAAGGAAGGCGGGACTGCCCGTCGGCCGCTGAGTCGCCGCGGGACTGTTCAACGGCGGCGGACGTGACCAGGACGGCGGTCAGGATGCCCATGGCGGCCAGCCGGTCGAGCGCGGTCAGGAGGGGAACGGCGGCGAGCAGCGCGACGGCGACCCCGACCGGCCACCACGCGTGCCGGCGGCCGACCCGGGCGCAGCAGGTGGCGAGGCCGGCGAGGAACAGCGCCGGGCCGCCGAACGCGACCAGCGCGCCGGACAGGCCGATGGGCTCCTCGGGGTGCGCGATCACCAGTTCCAGCCCGACGGCGGCCAGCACGATGCCGGCGATGACCGGCAGGTGCAGGTAGGTGTAGACGTCCCGGCCGAGCTTGCCCGCCTCGGCCGGTGCGCTGAGGCCGATCCGCCGTGCCACCACCTCGGACACCTGGCCGAAGTACAGCCACCACAGCGCCGTCGACAGCAGGAACGCGACCCCGAGCGCGACGGCGACCGTGGCGGTGAGCCTGGACTCGGACGCGGTCGCGCCGGCGAGAACGATGCTCTCCCCGAGCGCGATGATGACGAAGAGCTGGAAACGCTCGGCGAAATGGTTGCCCTCGACCTGCCACTGGCTCGTCGGGGTCGAGCCGAGGCCCGGCAGCCAGTACAGAACCAGCGGCGCCGCGAGGTCGACGAGCAGCGCGACGCCCCAAAGACCCCAGCGCGCGTTGCCGTCCACGAGCGCGCCCATCACCCATGGTGGTGCCGTCAGGAGGCTCCAGGCCAGGATCTGCCCGAAGTTACGGCGGAAGGCGCCGGTCGGGCAGACCACGACGACGAAGACGTTCCGCACCACCTGCAGCGCCACATAGCTGGCCGCGAACAGCAACCCACGCCCGCCGAAAGCATCCGGCACGGCGATGGACATCAGCAGGCTCGCCATCATCACGAACACGAGGACAAGACGGACGGTGACCGTGCGCGGGTCGAACCAGTTCGCCATCCAGGTCGTGTAGTTCCACGCCCAATAGATGACGACGAGCATGAACGTCGCCCGGGCGGCGCCGGGCCAGCTCAGGTCGGCGAGCAGGTAGTGCGAGAGCTGCGTGACGGCGAAGACGTAGACCAGGTCGAAGAACAGCTCGAAGAACGTCGCCCGCTGCTCGCCGGCGGCCCGGCTCCGGATCAGCGGGATGTTCGGGATGACGAAAGGAGGGCCGGCGTCCGCGCCGCCTTTGCCGGCCGCGTCGTCGGTAGGCCGGCTGCCGGGTGGCGGTGCCGGGACCTGACGCGGGACCTCCGGCTGGGCGGGCACCGGCTCGGCGGGCAGGGACGGACCGGGCTCCATGTGGGCAGCATAGGCGCGGCCACGGATCTTCCCCGAAGGTCGCCGGCGCACGCTCTCGCCGTCTCAGTCCCTGGTCGGGCGCGGCCCCGCGGCCGGCTGGTGGAGGGCGACGCGGGTCGCGACGAGGACGATTCCAGCGAGGTCGGGCCAGGTCGGCACCTGGCGCAGGACGACCAGGCCGGTCACCGTGGCGGCGGCTTCGGATGGAGGTCGACCCCGGCACCCTCGGCCTCCCGACAACGGCCTTCGTCCGTCCGATCCCTGGGCGGCTGGAAAAGCTCGCGGCGCTCGCCCGCTCCACCGGCCCAGGGCTGCGGCGAGATCGCTCTCGGCAGCGCATGACTACTCAAGGTAGTCGGATTCGGCCGGCACGGATAGGCCGGCAGCGACGTGAACCGCCTGTGGTTGCTGGGTTTCCTGATCAACTCTAAGCACTTCTCCAGGCCCGACCAGACTGGAAGTGTAGTTTGATCAATCCGGACTGTTATCTTGCCGCGGCCCTGCCACCGGCCAGGTCAGCGAGTGCTACCGGATCACCGGCGAGGACTGTTTCCTGCTGATGGTCCACGCCCCCAGCGTCGAGGGCCTGCAACCGGTGCTCGACCGGTCTCTCGGCTACGGCCAGACGGTCAGCTCGATCGTGGTCTCGACGCCGGTCCCAGCTCGACCGCTGCCGCTCCGCTGTCGAACAACGCGGCTCCCTGAGCCGCGGCGGCCTTTCGATTCAGCCTGGCTCAGGTCGTGGGCGCCGCCGTGAGCCCCTTCTTCCTGGCGAAGAAGGACGCCATCGCGTCGGTGTGGGTCGGGAACGCGAGCCGTCGCGGCTCGGTGACCACCAGCCATTCGACCGTCTCGTTCGACGCCGTCACCGGCGGCAGGTCGGCGTGCGGCCGCTCGGGCAGCAGGCCGAACACGAGCAGGACCCCGCCGTCGCGCCCGCTGTGCACGTCGAACAGGCGGACATCGGCCGCGTCCGCGAGGATTCCGGTCTCCTCGCGCAGTTCCCGTACGGCGGCTTCCTGCCAGACCTCGCCGGCCTCCATGAAGCCGCCGGGCAACCCGAGCTCGCCGCGGCCCGGGTCGATGTCGCGGCGCACCACGACGAGGCCGGACCCGCCTTCGGGGATCGTGATCGGCAGCAGGGCAACCGCTACCGGGAGTGGGTTGCGCCACGTTGTTTCGCCGCACGCGGCGCACACCCGGGGCCACGTCGCATCGGGCTGATAGCGGCTACCGCAGTACGAGCAAAACGAATTCTGCATGGGCCCTGACCATAATCCCCGCGGACGGTGCGGGGGCCGCGGGACAGCCTGGTCCGGCTCCAGCCGGCCAGCGGGCCCGATGTGGCCGGGAAGATCCGATGTGGCCGGGAAGACCCGATGTGGCCGGGAAGACCCGATGTCGCCGGGAAGAACAGCTTAGCGGCCTGCGACGGGCCCCGCCTGACCCTAAAATGGGTACCGAATGGGCATTGCCGACGTTAACCGCTTCATGGGTACGCCAGGGCAGGTCTCCGGTCGTCGCCAGGCGGTCACGCGCGTGGGCATCCTCGTCGGGGGAGGGCACGATGGCGGAGAACGTCGACGACGTCGCCGCCTGCCTGCTGGCGACGCTTGGCGCGATGCGCCCCACGCGGCTTCAGCTGCTCGTCTACTACGCGCAGGCCTGGCACCTCGCCGGCCATCACGAGCACCTGTTCGACGATCCGATCGAAGCCAGGCCCGACGGCCCGGTCATCCGCCGGCTGTACGACCAGACGCGCGGCCGGGACGAGGTCGACGCGTGGCCCGCGGGCGACCCGCGCCGGCTCGGCTCCCGGGCGCGCGGCGTGATCGAGTGGGTCCTGAGATCGTACGGCTCGTTCCCGGACGGCGAGCTGTCCCGGATCGCCCGCGCCGAGGCGCCGTGGCGGCTCGCTCGTCAGGGGCGTCTCGTCAGGCGGTCGACGAAGGCGGTCGACCCGGCCGTCATGGCCACCTACTACGACCGCCTGCGCGCCTCCCCGGATACAGCGGTGCTCGTCGCCGTCGGCAGCGCACGCCTGGAGGGCCACGAGTTCGGGCCGCGCGAGGTGGACCTGCTGCGTGCGGTGGCCGCCGGGACCCGCCCCGCGGACGACATCGTCGCCGAGCTGACGCGGAGGTACCGAGCGTCGTGACGGCCGCCCATGGATGACGACCCCTACTGCTGGCCAGGCACCCGGTGCCTGCGCAACCTGCTCGACGTGCGAGATCTTGAGGAGCTCGACAAGGCGGAGCACGAGATCGTCGGTGTTCGCACCGTCGAGCTCACGACCTCGGTCGTGCCCGGTGCGTACGACACCGCGCACCTGCTGAGGTTCCACCGCCTGCTGTTCCGGGACGTCTACGACTGGGCGGGCCAGATCCGCCTCGGCAACATCTCGAAGGGGAACGCGCCGTTCTGCGACGTGCGCCTGGTCGGTGCCCGGCTCGACCAGCTGTTCGCCGAGCTGGCCGGCCACAGGTTCCTGGCTTCGCTGGAACGGGAGCCGTTCGTCGCCTCGTTCGGCTCGCTCTACGGCGAGCTGAACTCGATCCACCCGTTCCGGGAGGGCAACGGGCGCACCCAGCGCGCGTTCCTGCGCCAGCTCGCCGCGCACGCTGGCTGGTCGGTCCGCTGGGAGTCGCTCGAACGCAGTGCCAACGACGGTGCCTGCCGCGAGTACCTCAGATCCGGCCGGACCGCGACGATGATCGAGCTTCTTGCTCCGATCGTGGAGCCCCGGGCGATCTGGCCGGACCAGCGCCGAGACGCGGATCAGGCGCACGCCAGCACCGGTTCCAGGAGGCCGGCCGCGGACCCGCGATCGGCGACCCACCGCTGACCCGAGCGGCGCCGAGCTAGACCGGCGGAGCCGCCCGCGAGGTCCGTGCCGGTGACAGCGACCAGGTGTCAGGGTCACCCCCAGATCGGGAACAGCGACGGGCCGCCGCCGCCGGGCAGGGTGATCGGCTGGCCGATCCGGCGCGGGCCCATCCCTTCCCACAGCGCGAGGCTGCGCAGGTTCGACGCCGGTTGCGATGCTCCTCGACCGAGGCTATGGTCCGATCAGATATCGAGGTCGACGTCGACATTGAGCAGAGCATCGATGCGCGACCTCGATGCCCGACATCGAGGCGAGGGTGGGTGGCGTGGGCGCGACGACCGTGGCTGACCTGCTGCGCGACCGGTCCGACAGCGAGGCGGCCGCGCTGCTGGTCGGGGACGAGCGCTGGACCTACCGGCAGCTGGCCGCCGAGGCGTCGCGCCGTGCCGCGGTCTTCGAGTCGTTACGCGGCCGCGACCGGCCACCCCACGTCGGCGTCCTGCTCGACAACGTCCCGGACTACCTGTTCTGGCTCGCCGCCGCCGCGGTCTCGGGTTCCGTCGTCGTCGGCATCAACGCCACCTACCGCGGCGACGCGCTCGCCCAGCTGGTCCGCCACACCGACTGCCAGGTTCTGGTGACCTCACCGGAGTACCGACCGCTGCTCGACGGCCTGGACACCGGGATCAGCGCGGACCGGACCCTCGTCGTCGGCAGCGACGATTACGCCGCGCTGCTGGCCGCGGCCCCCGACGCGGCGCCCGACCGGCCCGTCACCGCGGACGACCTGTTCTTGCTGATCTTCACCTCCGGCTCCACCGGCCTGCCGAAGGCGGTGCGCTGCACGCAGGGGCGGTTCGCCCGGACCGGTGCGCACGTTGCCAGGATCGCCGGCCTCGCCGCCGGCGACGCCGGTACCGCCGGGGATGTCGTGTACTCGCCGCTGCCGTTCTTCCACTCCAGCTCGCTGTTCACCGGCTGGTCGTCGGCCCTGAACGCCGGCATCCCGCTCGCCACCCGGCCGAAGTTCTCCGCCAGGGGCGCGCTGCCCGACGTGCGCCGCCACGGCGCGACCATGCTCACCTACACCGGCAAGGTGCTGAACTACATCCTCGCCACTCCCGAGCAGGCCGGCGACGCCGACAACCCGCTGCGCCTCGCCATCGGCAACGAGGCATCCGCGCGGGACATCCGCGAGTTCGCCCGCCGGTACGGCAGCACGGTGCGGGACAGCTACGGCTCGACCGAGGGCGTCATCATCATCCGCCGGGACCCGTCGATGCCGGAGGGCGCGCTCGGTACCGCCGACGCGACGGTCAAGGTGCTCGACCCGGAGACGGGACAGGAGTGCCCACCGGTGGTGCTCGACGCGCACGGCCGGCCGGCCAACCTCGACCTGGCCGTCGGCGAGATCGTCGAGACGGCTCCGGCCTCGGGTTTCGAGGGCTACTACAAGAACGAGACCGCGACCAGGGCCCGGTTCCGGGCCGGCGCCTACTGGTCCGGTGACCTGGCCTACCGCGACGCCGACGGCTGGCTGTACTTCGCCGGCCGCTCGAACGAGTGGCTGCGGGTCGACGGCGAGAACTTCGCCGCGGCGCCGGTGGAAGCCATCCTCGCCCGCCATCCCGACGTCCGGTCGGTAGCCGTCTACGCGGTCCCGGACGACCCGGTCGGCGACCGGGTCATGGCGGCGATCGAGCTGCGCTCCGGGGCTGGCTTCGACGCGGCGGCGTTCGACGCCTTCCTCGCCGAGCAGCCCGACCTGGGGCCCAAGTGGGTCCCGGCCTTCGTCCGGGTCACCGACGAGCTGCCGAAGCTGGCCAGCATGAAGATCGACAAGCGGGGCCTGCGCCGCGAGGCCTGGCGGCCCGGTCAGGTGCTGTGGCGGCCGGCGAAGGGCGAGAGCCTGCGCCCGCTCGACGGCGCCGACCGGGCCAGCCTCGAACCCCTGCTGGGCTGAGGAGGCCGCCGTGACCGTGCTCGCCCCGGCCGGACGCCGACGGCGGCATCTGGGCCGGCTTCCCGCTTGCCCACGAGTTCCGCCGGATCCTGCCCGGCGGCGAGGTGACCGACCGGGTCCCCACCGGCGAGCGAATGGCGATCGCCTGCGCGCTGGGAGGCGTAGCCGGCCGCACGCTTTTCCTGCTCTCGGCACGCGACTGGAACTCGGTGGCGCTCGGCGGCGCTCGGACCTCCGTCATCGAGACAGTCCAGGTCCGGGTGCCCGGCGACGGGCTGGCCTGACCAGCCAGCAGCGGTCCGCGTCGCCGGCCAGGCTCCGCGGTGGCCGGCAGCGGAGCCCAACGCGAGCGACGCCCAGCCAATGGACGACCCGACATGGATGGTCGTGGCGACGCACCGTGTCAGATCCTCCGCATACGGACACCAGGTGGCCATCGCAGCTCCGCGTCGACGGATGTTCCACGACTGGCTGTGCCGGCTTCGGCGAGTCGTCGCCCACGGTTTGATCTCCTCTCGCGCGACGGGCGCCGACCCCCGGGGAATGGTTGACCTCTTTCTCTCCGTGGTGACTGCTCGTCATCTCCGCGAGCGGGAAAACTTCCTCACAATTCCGGGCAACTTCGGCCCGATCGCCCTCGACAAGGCCTCGCGCGGGGCCACAGACTTCGGGTGCTGACGGCCGTTTCGGTGACGGTCGTCGTGTGGCGGGCGCGGGGGCCGGTCCCGGCTCGTTTCCCGGTCGGCACGAGCCGGACGGCCGCGCACCTCGGATGATGCGCGAGGACCGAGCCCGGGAAGGGCCAATGGGGCAAAACGAAGGAGGAGCTGTCTTGGCTCGCCAGTGTGGCAACGGGCACTTTCGGGCGCTCTCGGCGGTCGGTGCCGGATGAAGCGTCTCTCGGACGCCTTCGGGGCCAAGCGCACGGAAGCATCTCCGTCTGGCTCGGGGTACGGCTCTCGCAGGGCAACCCGGCGGCTAGGCGCGAGGATGTCGCGTCGCCGGGTACGCCTGACGCTGGTGGCGGCCACGGCCGCGACGTCGCTCGTCGCGGCGGGCTGCGGGATGGCGGGTGGCAGCGGGTCCAGCACCGCGACGGCGGCGTGTAACGCGCCTGGCTACAGCGCCAACGAGATCCAGCTGGGCTTCGTCTACCCCAACACCGGCGCGGTTGCTCCGGCGCTGGTCGCTTCCAAGAGCGGCTTCGACGCGCGGATCGCGGAGGCCAACGCGGCCGGCGGCATCTATGGGCGCAAGATCGTCGCGTCCTGGCGTGACGACGCCGGCACGCCAGGGCAGAATCTCGAAGCCGCCAAGGACCTCGTCGACCAGCAGCACGTCTTCGGCCTCGTCGAGGCGACCGTGGCCGCCGCCGGCAGCGCCGAGTTCCTCCGCCAGAACAACATCCCGGTCTCGGGGATCGCGGCCGAGGCCCTCTGGGCCGACCCCAGGTACCGCAACATGTTCACGTTCTCGTACGTGTTCACCACCGGCCCGTCGGTGACGACCTTCGGCGACTACGCGAAGGCACAGGGCGGCACCCGGGCCGCCATCATTGAAAGCGACGGCGCCGCGAACGCGTCCGACATCGGCACGAAGATCGGCGCCAGCCTGGCGGCGGCGGGCATCCCGACCGCGCCCGGCCACTTTGTCTACAGCCCGAACGCGGTCGACCCGGAGAAGCTGGGCGAGCAGCTGAAGGCCGCCCACGTCGACGTCGTGGTCGCGGCTTTCGCTGGCGACCAGCTGGCCGAGCTGGTCCGCGGCATCAAAGCCGCCGGCGCGCCGATGAAGGTCATCCTCGCGCCGAGCGGCGCCGACAGCTCGCTGGTCCGCAAGTACGGCAAGACGCTCAGCGGCCTGACCGCCGCCGTCGCGTATATCCCGTTCCAGATCGGCGGTTCGGCTCACCAGGACTACCTGCGGGCGATGAGCGACTACGCGCCGGAGCTCCAGCCGCCGGACCAGGAGCTCGCCTTCGTCACGTACATCCTCACCGACCTTTTCCTGTACGGCCTGCAGAAGGCGGGGCCCTGCCCGACCCGGGCCGGGTACATCGACGCGCTGCGCGCCAGTACGTACACCTCAGGCCTGCTCCCGGGACCAATCGACATGACGAAGGACTTCGGCCAGATCGCGCGCTGCTACACGTTCATGCGGGTGAACGACGCCGGCACCGGCTACGACGTCGTCCCCAGCCGCGAGTCCGGCGCGACCGACAGCAACCGCTGGTGCGGCCAACGGCTCAGCCAGTAGCCACGTAGCCAGGCCGGTGTCCGCGTCTTCGACGCGGACATCGGTATCCGCCTCGGCTGACCGGCCGCTGCCGGGCCGGGCCGGGCACACCCCAAGGGCTGTCCGATCGGCGTCAGCGGGTTCGGCCCACGACCGGCTGCGGTAGCGTGCGGACGCGGAGGGGTACGTCCTCTCGCAGGCGGCTTGCCCAGTGCTGGTCGGAATGGTGGTCGGTGGCGACTTCCGTGGGACATCTGCGTTCCCTCGGCCCGGGGGACCCGCGACGGTCGGCCCCTACGTCCTGCGGGCGCTGATCGGCGAGGGCGGGATGGGCCGGGTGTATCTGGCGCGCTCGCCGGCCGGCCGGTCCATCGCGGTCAAGGTCGTTCACCCGCTGCGACGTCCTGTTCGACACGAGAATGCTCTCCCGACCAGCCCGCACCAGATCGCGACGGCGATCGGCCTGCAGGCCCACCGTTACGCGGGCCGGCGGCGCTGAGCCTGCCGGCAGCGGGCCGGTCGCGCGGGCCTGGCGTTACGAGGCGGGGCCTGACTTCGCCGCGGGCTCCAGGTCGGGCTCGCGGTCCACGGCCGGCGGGACCTCGGCCGCCGCGTCGACCTCCAGCAGCGACATGCTGTGCCGCTCGGCCTCGAAGGCGGCATGCCCGCCCCGGACGCCGAACAGCCGCTTGGATGCCACCAGGTAGACGACCGCGGCGATGTTGATGGCCAGCGCCGCCACCCGCAGCCAGGTGACGTGCTCGGTCAGCTCGTAGACCTCCAGCGGGAGGAAGATCGAGGTCGCGACGACCGCGAAGTACTCGCCCCACCGCTTCAGGAGCCACAGCCCGGCCCCCTCGGCGACCTGGATCGCGGCGTACCCGAACATCAGCACGGCGACGAGCAGCAGCGTCTTCGGCTGCGTGTAGACGAGGTGGCGCAGGTGTGTCACGGTCGGGCTGCTGTCGAGGTCGAGGTGCAGCACGTTCGCCAGCGGTTTCGCGGCCGGCAGGGCCCGGTCGAAGAGGTCCTCGGCCTGCGCCTGCGAGTGGCGGAACTGCAGGATCGCGTACCCGATCAGGACCAGCAGCACCGCGCGGACCAGCCGTTCGAGCGCGAGCAGGCGCAGCACCATGGCGTCCCGCAGGGCCCGGCCGCGCAGCAGCACCGGCGCCTCGTCCGCCGGCCCGGCGCCCGCCGGCTCCCCGACGGTGAAGTCACCGCAGCGCAGGCAGCGCCAGGCGACGCCGACCGCGGTCTCGGCCCGCAGCCTCGCGGCGAGGTCGGGCTCGTCGGGCCGGTAGGTCGCATGGCCCTTGCGCGCGCAGGTCCGCAGGTTCCATTCCACGGCTCCCGATGCTAGGGAGCCCCAGGAACCAGCGCTATCGGCGAGCCTGTCGGCTTGGAGTCAGTGTCCTGCCGCGAGTTTCAGGTGGGGAGATCGACCAGTTTGGCCGAGAGATCCCAGAGCTCGCGGGCCAGGTCGGGGTCGCGGGCCTGCGCCGGCGTAAGGAATCGGTCCCGTGGTCGATAGCGGTGGAGGTAGGCGCCGTTGACGGATTCCGGGTCCGGACGGGTCGCGACGGCGACCAGCGGCTCGGCGCCGTTGTCCACGGTGGTCGCCCTGCCGAGCAGGCCGAGCGGCCGGCGGTAGCAGTTGCGCACGATCCAGGCGTCCCGCCCGAACTCGCTGTTGATCAGTCCCGGGTGGACCGCCGTGGCGGTCGGCCCGGTGGATGCCGCACGGCGGGCGAGCTCCCGGGCGAACAGGATGTTCATCAGCTTGCTGTCGGCATAGGCGTGGAACTCGCCGAGGACCCGGGGGTAACGGTTCAGGTCGGCCAGGTCGACCCGGCCCGCGATGTTGGCGACGCTGCTCGTGATGACGACCCGTGAGCCCGGGGTCGCGACCAGCCGCGGCATCAGCAGGCCGGTCAGCAGAAACGGCGCCAGATGGTTGACCTGAACCGTCGTCCCGTGGCCGTCGTCGGTCGTGGTCGCGCCGGGGAACAGCCCGCCGGCGTTGTTGACCAGCACGTCGATCCGTGGGCAGAGCTCCGTTACCTCGGCGGCCGCCCGGCGCACCTCCGAGAACCGGGCGAAGTCCGCGACGACACCGGTCCCGCCGACCCGCTCCGCCACCGCCGCGGTCTTCGACGGCGACCGGCCCAGGGCGATGATCCGTGCGCCGAGCGCCGCGAGCTGGCCGGCCGCCGCGGCGCCGATCCCGGCGCTCGCGCCGGTGATGACGACCGTCTTGCCGGCCAGCGGCTGGCCGGGTGTCGTCGGATCGGCAATCGGCGTGTCCGCCATCGTTCTCCTTGTTCGGTTGCCCGCGGACCTGCTCGGCGTGCAGCATCCTTCGGCCCGGTATGGCGATTTCGGGCGATCAGGGCAGGCGTCGACCTGCAGGCCGGCGGCCCGCGGCGCCGAGTTCTGCGACGATGCGACGGGTTCGCCCGACGGTGGTCGAGCGTCCAGGTCTCGTGAGGCAGGTCGACCGGGTGCACCGACGGCTGTACCGCCACGCGGGCGCCGTACGTGTTCGGTACGTGGCTCCCCGTCGGCATTTTCGATCATGGTTCTGGGTGCGGGCCGGCCGCGCGGATAGCATGAACGGTCGCGGGGCCTGGTTCGGGCCAGCTCGCGGAGGCCTGGTTCGGGTCATGACGTAGGGCCAGTCGCGGGCCCATGACATAAGGCCAGTCGCGGGCCATGACGAACGGCGGACATGAAGACCTACGGAGACATCGCCGCGCTGACCGGCCCGGCTCGCCGGCGGTTGCTGGCCCGGCTTCGGGCGGTCGAGCCGGCCGTGACGGGCGTGGCCGCCGAGTACGTCCACTTCGTCGACCTGGTCGACGGAACCGGTGCCGGTGCCGCCGAAGGAGCCGGACCCGACGGGGACGCGAGCCTCGGGCCGCAGGACGAGGCGCGGCTGCGCGGCCTGCTCAGCTACGGCGAACCGTTCGACGGTGACCGGACCGCGGCCGCCTGCTCGCTGGTCGTGCTGCCGAGGCTGGGGACGACCTCGCCCTGGTCGTCGAAGGCGTCCGACATCGCCGCGTCCGCCGGTCTCGCCGCGGTCCGCCGGATCGAGCGGGGCACGGTCTACTACCTGTACGGCGACGGTTCCGTCGACCCGATCCCGCTCGCGCCGTTGCTGCACGACCGGATGACCGAGGTCGTCGCGTCGTCGGTCGCCGCCGCCGACGCCCTGTTCGCCGCCGAGCGCCCACGGCCCCAGCTCGACGTCGACCTGCTCGGCAGGGGCCCGGCCGCCCTGCAGGAGGCCAACCAGACGCTGGGGCTCGCGCTCGGCACGGGCGACATCGCCTACCTCGTCGACCAGTACGGCTCCCTGGGCCGCAACCCGACCGACGTAGAGCTGATGATGTTCGCCCAGGTCAACAGCGAGCACTGCCGGCACAAGGTCTTCAACGCGGCCTGGTCGATCGACGGCGAGGCCCGGCCGAAGAGCCTGTTCTCCATGATCAGGAACACGTTCGAGCAGTCGGGCGAGCACGTGCTGTCGGCCTATTCCGACAACTCCGCCGTGCTGCGCGGCGCGGACGCCCCGTGGTTCTACGCCGACCCCGAGACCCACGCCTACGGCCGCCACGACGGCCCCGCGCACGTCCTGGTCAAGGTCGAGACGCACAACCACCCGACCGCGATCGCTCCCGGCCCGGGCTCGGCCACCGGCGTCGGCGGCGAGATCCGTGACGAGGGCGCGACCGGCCGTGGCGCCACCCCGAAGATGGGCCTGTCCGGCTACACCGTGTCCCACCTGCGGATTCCCGGTGACGACTCACCCTGGGAAGGCCCTGAGGACCGTCCGGACCGGATCTCCGCCCCGCTGGACATCATGGTCGAGGCGCCGCTCGGGGCCGCCGGCTACAACAACGAGTTCGGCCGGCCGAACCTCGCCGGCTACTTCCGGACCTACGAGAGCGACGGCGGCCCGGGCGGCCGTTGGGGCTACCACAAGCCGATCATGATCGCCGGTGGCGTGGGCAACGTCCGCGACGCCCTGGTCCACAAGAACCGGCTCCAGCCGGATGACCTCGTCATCGTGCTCGGCGGACCGGCGATGCTCATCGGCCTCGGCGGCGGCGCCGCGTCCAGCATGCAGACCGGCGCCGGCGACGCCGATCTCGACTTCGCGTCCGTGCAACGCGGCAACGCCGAGATGCAGCGCCGCGCGCAGGAGGTCATCAACGCCTGCTGGGCGCTCGACGAGGCCAACCCGATCGTCTCCATCCACGACGTCGGCGCCGGCGGCTGGTCGAACGCGCTGCCCGAGCTGGTGCACGACGCGGGCCGGGGCGCCGTCTTCGAGCTGCGCGACCTGCCCAACGCGGACGCCGCCATGTCGCCGCTCGCGATCTGGTGCAACGAGGCGCAGGAGCGTTACGTCCTCGGCATCGCCGCCGCCGACCTCGCGGCCTTCACGAAGCTGTGTGCCCGGGAGCGTTGCCCGTTCGCCGTTGTCGGCACGGTGACCGACGAGCCGCGGCTGGTCGTGCGTGACCGGTTGTTCGGCGGGTCGCCCGTCGACATCCCCATGTCGCTGCTGTTCGGCGACGCCTCCCGGCAGAGCCGCGCGGCGACGACGGGCGCCGTCACGGTGGGCACGTTCGACGAGACGGGCATCGAGCTAATCGAGGCCGTCGAGCGGGTCCTGCGGGTGCCGGCCGTCGGCAGCAAGAAGTTCCTCATCACCATCGGCGACCGGACCGTCGGCGGGCACACCGTGCGCGACCAGCTGGTCGGCCCGTGGCAGGTCCCGGTCTCGGACGTCGCGGTCACCGCGGCCGCTTATGGCAGCCGCACCGGCGAGGCGCTCGCGATGGGGGAGCGCACGCCGCTCGCGACGGTCAGCGCGCCGGCCGCGGCGCGGATGGCCGTCGGCGAGGCGATCACCAACCTGGCCGGTGCCGCGGTCGCCGACCTGTCCCGGGTCGCGCTTTCGGCCAACTGGATGGCCGCCGTGCAGGTCGACACGCAGCAGGCGGCGCTGTTCGAGGCGGTCCACACGCTGGGCGAGCAGTTCTGCCCGGCGCTGGGCATCCCTATCCCGGTCGGCAAGGACTCGACGAGCATGCGCACCGTCTGGTCCGACAGCGCCGGTGACCACGCGGTGACCTCGCCGGTGTCGCTGATCGTCACCGCGGCCGCGCCCGTCGCCGACGTCTCCCGGGTGCTCACCCCGCAGCTCGCCCGGGACGAGGCGAGCCGGTTGGTCTTCGTCGACCTGTCCGGCGGCCGGTCCCGGCTCGGCGGGTCGGCACTCGCCCAGGCCTACGGCCGCGACGGTGCCGCCGAGGTTCCCGACGCCGACGCGGCCACGCTGAAGGCGTTCTTCGCGGTGACCCGGGCGCTGGTCGCGGACGGCGAGGTGCTCGCCTACCACGACCGCTCCGACGGCGGCCTGCTCGCGACGCTGGTCGAGATGGCCTTCGCCGGCCGGGTCGGCCTGGACGTCGACCTCGCGGCCCTGCCCGGCACGCTGGTGGGCCGGCTGTTCGCCGAGGAGCTCGGCGCGGTCCTGCAGGTCGCGGGAGCCGGCGTCGAGCGGGTCGCCGCGACGCTGGCCGCGGCCGTCGGAGCCGGGAACGTGCACGTGCTGGGCCGGCCGACCTACCACCAGCGGGTTGTCCTGCGCGACGGCGGCGCGGTCGTCTACGAGCGCGGCCGGGCCGAGCTGGAACGCACCTGGGCGACGACCAGCTATCTCATCCAGCGGCTGCGGGACAACCCCGAGACAGCCGACCAGGAGTTCGACGCGATCCTCGACGACACCGACCCGGGCATCACCGAACGGGTCACCTTCGCCCTGGACCGGCGTGCCTACCCGGCCCGGCCGAAGGCCGCCGTGCTGCGCGACGAGGGAGTCAACGGCCAGGTCGAGATGGCCGCCGCGTTCGACGCGGCCGGGTTCGACGCCGTCGACGTCCACATGACCGACCTGCTGGCCGGCACGGTCACCCTCGACGAGTTCCAGGTGCTCGCGGCCTGCGGTGGCTTCTCCTACGGCGACGTGCTCGGAGCTGGCCTCGGCTGGGCGAAGTCGATCCTGGCCCACCCCGAGCTCGCCGCCGCGTTCCGCGCCTACTTCCACCGGCCCGACACCCTGACGCTCGGTGTCTGCAACGGCTGCCAGATGGTCGCCGGCCTCGGCGAGCTCATCCCCGGCGCGACCGGCTGGCCGACGCTGCTGGAGAACACCTCCGAGCGTTTCGAGGCCCGGGTCTCCAGCCTGCTCATCGAGGACTCGCCGTCGGTGCTGTTCGCCGGAATGGCCGGCGCGGTGCTGGCGGTGCCCGTCGCGCACGGCGAGGGCCGGATGGAGTTCGGCCCGCCCGGCCCGGGTGCCGTGTCGGCCCGCTACGCCGACAACCACGGCAAGCCGACCCAGGGGTATCCGGCGAACCCGAACGGCAGCCCCGGCGCCGTCGCCGCCGTCACCTCGGACGACGGCCGGGTCACGCTGATCATGCCGCACCCCGAGCGGGCGTTCCTGGCTCAGCAGCGCTCCTGGCTGCCGCTCAGCGCCGGTCCCGCCGGCGGCGACGAGTGGTACGGCCCCTGGCTGCGCCTCTTCCAGAACGCCCGCGCCTGGATCGGCTGACCTCGACACGGTCTGGCGGTGGCCTGGCCGCCGCCACTGGCCCGATCGACCGGTCGGCAGGACTGCCGGTCTGCCGGACCTGCCCAGCCGGCTGGGCTGGCCGGGCCGGCCGGGCCGGCCGGGCCGGCGACGGCGTGACGCTGTTGCTCGTCTCTGGCGACCGCCAGCAGTTCGCCACCCGGCGGGCCGTGTTCATGGTGAGCCCGTTCGTTCTCGCCGGGCTGCGTCGCGTTCGGGATGCTCGTCAGCTTCGCGCTGCTCGCGGTCGTCGCCGCGGTCTGGAACGCCGTTCTACGGTGGCCTCATCTGGAAGCTGCGCCGCCCCTACGTCGGCCGCGGCTTCGGCATCCCCAGCGCCGCCCCCGCATCGAGCGCCGCCCCGGGCTGAACGCGACGCCGCCAGGCTGACCCGAGGCGGAGCGACGCCCAGGCCATGGTCGGCCCGGCTTTCTCGTCCGGAGACGTGATCGCGCAGTGTCGCGGCACTCCTGGCGGCGTCGGCCGCCGGCTGACCGGTTCATCCCGCATGTGTGACATCGGCGAGACGGGGCACATGACCGATGGTTCTCGCTGGTCATGGGGTTGGGCTGAGGAGGTACAGCTGCGCATGGGGCCGACCAGGCCGGAGCCGTCGTGAGCCACAACGCGACCGGGCGGCCCGGGGAGGACGCGGGACCGCCTGTCCTGGTGCTGATGGGCGTCTCCGGCTGTGGCAAGTCCACCGTCGCCGCGATGCTGTCCGGGCGGCTGGGCTGGCCGTTCGCCGAGGGGGACGATCTGCACCCGCGGGAGAACGTCGAGAAGATGGCCGCCGGCCACCCCCTGACCGATCTTGACCGCTGGCCCTGGCTGCTGCGGGTCCGCGGCTGGATTCACGACCAGATCGAGGCCGGCGAGCCCGGTGTGATCACCTGCTCGGCACTGCGCCGCGGCTACCGCGACGTGCTGCGCGGCCAGGCCGTCGACGGCGCTGGGATCCCCGCGGGCGCGGACGCCGCCGCGGGCGCCGGTAGCGGCTCGGAGCTGTTCGTCTACCTGCGGGGCTCCCGCGAGGTCATCGGCCAGCGGCTCGCCACCCGCCACGGGCACTTCATGCCGTCGGCCCTGCTCGACTCCCAGTTCGCCACGCTTGAGGAGCCGGGGCCGGACGAGAACCAGCTGACCGTCGACATCGGCCCGGAGCCGGCCGAGATCGTCCAGACGATCGTCGACAAGCTCGGCCTCGCCGCCACACCACGGGCGGGGGAGGCCCGATGAACGCCGCGGTCGTCGCCGCCGGAGCGGCCGGGCGCTCGTCCTGGACCGGGCACGACACCCGGCTGATCACCGTCGCCGTGCTCGGCATCGCCCTGATCGTCGGCCTGATCGTGTGGGCGAAGCTGCACCCGTTCCTCGCGCTGATCCTCGGCAGCGCCTTCGTGGGTCTTGCCAGCGGGGTGGGGGCTCTCCAACGTCATCAAGAACTTCGAAACGGGCGTCGGAAGCACCCTGCAGGAGGTCGGCCTGCTCATCGCGCTCGGGGCGATGCTCGGGAAGCTGCTCGCCGACTCCGGCGGCGCCAACCGGGTCATCGACTGAAGGCGACCTGGTGCAGCAGGCGCGTCTGCCCGAGGTCGACCGACGGTGACGGCCGAGTGATCCCGGTCGGGAGAGTCGGGGCCTCGGGCACCGCGGGCAGTGGGTAGTCGGGGAACGACGGCGGTGGGCCCGGGACCAGCGTGACCCGCGGACCGTTCGCCGCGCCGAGGTTGAGCCGGACCTCACGGGTGACGTCGACGCGCCGGACCCGGTGGCCGTCCAGCCAGGTCCCGTTGGCGCTGATGTCCAGGACCGACCAGCCCTGCTCTGTCTGCCTGACCATGAGGTGCCGCCGGGACACCCGGGCGTCGGTGAGCCGCAGATCGGCCCCGGGCCCGCGACCGATGACGAACGGCCGGTCCACGGGCACCGCGGCGACCTCCGCCCCATGGCAGATCATGAGCTCCTCGGACATCGCTTCTCGACCTCCGTCTCGCCACCGCGCCGAGCGTCCCGGCGTCCCTGTCGAGGGTCGCCCCTCGCGGCCCTAGCGGACCAGTCCTTAGAAAGTCGCTTACTGTCGCCAACCCGACTCGTCCGTCCAGCAACCAGTCAACCCGCTTGCGATCGCCGTGGCCAGGCCTTTGTTGCCGTGACCGCGGCTACGGCGCCGACCAGGCCGCCCGACGGCCGCGCGTCCGGCGGTCGTCGCATGTGGGCTGGTGGGCTGGGTACACGAACCGTGATGAACGAGCGGCCGCAGGTGTGGGGGAGCCAGACCGACGGTGCCGGGCCGGTCGTTGACGATCTGCATCGGGTGCTGGCCGGCTTCGGGATCGGGATCTTCGACTGGGACGTCACCGGCGGGCGGATGTTCGGTCGAACGCCGGGGCTGGTCGCTGACGGCCCAGCTTGCGGCGCTGGCCGCTGCCGCCCTGACCGTGCCGGCGGTGTACCGGGACGACCCCGACGCGCTCTGTGACCACATCCTGCAGGCGGTCGCGCCGGTCGCGCCGGTCGACCGTGAGGACGACCTCTGCCTGCTGGCCGTCGTGATGGCCTGACCCTCGCCTGTGCCCAGATTCTCGCCTGGGCCCAACCGCCGGCCGGGCCCAGGCCTCCGGCGGGCTCAGGCCTCTGGCTGGATCGCGTGCCGGCGCTCGTAGCCGAACTTGCCGGCCCGCTTGAGGAACTCGGGGCCGCTCATCAGGCCGGTGACCAGAAGCCGGTCGATGTGCCGCTGGGCCGTCCGGTCCGAGATGTCGGCGTACATGTCGACGGCGAGCTTCGCGATGCCGAGGACCTCCGGCGGGATGTTCGTCAGGTCCCGGCAGAACGCATACACCTCGTCCATGAACGTCTCGCTCGGGAAGACGTCATGTACGAGGCCGATCTGCTTGGCCTGCTCCGCGCCGACCCGGCGACCGGCCATCGCCATCCACTTGCCCCAGGCCGGGCCGATCAGCCTGGTCAGGCGGCTGGTGCCGCCGCTGCCGGCGAGCATCCCGATGTGCACCTCGGGCACCCCGAACTCCGCGTCCGGCGTGCAGAACCGGAAGTCGCAGCTCACCGCCATCTCCACCCCGGCTCCCAGGCAGATCCCGTTCGCGGCGACGATGATCGGCTTCTCGATCGACTCGAACTCGTCGTAGAGCAGGTGGTGGCTGCGGTAGTTGCGCCGGAAGTTCCAGCCGGGGTGCAGATGCTCCGTCTCGGGGTTCGCCGGCCGGTTGCCCACCCTGGCGGACAGGTCGACCCCGGCGGTGAAGTAGGGGCCGACGCCCGTGATCACCAGGCAGCGCAGGTCGTCCCGGTCGCCGAGCATGGTCGCGGCCCGCCAGAGCAGGTCGGTGACCTGCGGGCTGATCGCGTTGCGCTTGCACTGCCGGTCGATCGTCAGCGTGAGGATGCCGTCCTGCTCGGTGAGCCGGGCGTGCTCCTCCGCGTCTGCCGAGGGCTTCTCTCGGGTCTGGCGGTCCTGGGCGCTCACGGTTCTCCCTGGTGATCCGGGCTGGCGCACCGAGGCGGCTGGCTGTTCCCGCCTGGTGTGTCCCGGGTGGTGTACGTCGTATCAAGTATTTGTTATACGTACCCCACTCGTGTCGGGTCGACCTGCCCGCCGTCCGCTACCCGGCGTCCGGCGGGGTGGCCAGCGTCGTCAGCGTCCCCTGCGCGAGCGCGCTCAGCATCGGCGGCGCCTCGGCACCGGCGTCGGCCGCGACCTCCAGCGTGATCCGGACATCCTTGCGCAGCAGGCCCTCGGCGCCGCGCAGCCCGGTGAGGTCGAACTTGCCCGCGGCCAGGATGCCGGCGGCCCGCGAGCCGCCGGTGCCGCCGGCCAGCACCTGCGCGGCCAACGCCCGGTCGATGCTGAGCCGGTCGGCGAACGCGAAGGTCTCCAGGGCGAGCCCCACCTGCGCGGTGAACACGAAGTTGTTCAGCAGCTTGGCCACCTGGCCGCTGCCGAGCGGGCCCAGATGCAGCAGTGGGTCCGCGAAGGTCTCCAGCACCGGGCGGGCGCGGGCGACGTCCTCGTCCGTTCCTCCGACCATCACCGACATCCGCCCCGCGGCCGCCGCGGGGCGGCCGCCGCTGACCGGCGCGTCGATCACCGCGACCCCCCGGTCGGCGGCGGCGTCGGCGATCAGCCGGCAGGTGTCCGGGTGGATCGTCGAGTGCAGCATCAGCAGGCCGCCCGCGTCCATGCCGGCGAGCACCCCGTCCGGGCGCAGCACCACGTCGGTCACGTCCACGTCGGCCACGACGCAGATCCCGACGATGTCGCTGGCGGCGCCGAGCTCGGCCGGCGTCGCCGCGGTTGTGGCCGCAGTGTCCGCGAACGGCTCGACGGCGGCCGGGCGCCTGGCCCAGACCGTCAGCGGGAAGCCGGCGTCCACGATGCGCCGTGCCATCGGCTCGCCCTGGCTGCCCAGCCCGATGAAACCGACCTTCGTCATCGGTCCTGTCCTCTCACGTCGGACGTCCCTTCGCGGCGTGTCAGCACGTCCGCGTGGCTGGCGAGGGCGTCCCGCGGCGAAGCCGCTCTGCCTTGCCTACCGCGCGGTCACCGCCGCGCGCATCCGAACTGGCGCTCCCGTGGCCCGGGCGCCGGGCGACCAGGCCGTTCCGCGAGTTCGAGGAGCCTCGACGGTGTGCGGCAGATCATGCGTGCCTGCGGGTCGTTCGCGGCCAGATCCCAGGGCGGGACAAGCCGCGGTCCGCGCGCACTCTTGAAGCGGTTTGTCGCCATACCGTCATTCCCACGACCGCTCGCCCGGTCGATGATGGTACGAGGGGATCCCCGAGCGACAGGTGTGCCGTGTCCGAGTCCAGCTGGCCATCGCCCGAGCCGACCTCGCGGTCCGAGCCGACCTCGCGGTCCGAGCCGACCTCGCGGTCCGAGCCGACCTCGCGGTCCGAGCCGACGGTGCGGCCTGAGGCGACGTCGCGGCCCGCGCCGCCGCCCGCTGGTCCGCCTCCCGCCGAGGCGGCCCCCCAGCCGGTCGCGTCCGGGTTCGAGGGTGCCGACGACGACGGCGACGTCACCCAGGTCCTGCCGCCTCCGCTGAAGCCGCCGCCCGCGGCCGCGCTCGCCTCCCCGGCGCAGCCCACCCCGCCCCAGGCGGCCTCGCCCGGGCCACCGGCCCCACCGCCCCAGCCGACGCAAAGCACGCCCTGGCCGCAAAGCACGCCCTGGCCGCAAAGCACGCCCTGGCCGCAAAACATGCCCTGGCCGCAAAACATGCCCTGGCCGCAAAGCATGCCCTGGCCGCAGGGCATGCCCTGGCCGCAGGGCACGTCCTGGCCGCAGGGCACGTCCTGGCCCGCGAGCCAGCCGCCGGCCGCGTCCGGGCCGTGGCCGTCACAGGGGCCGCCGGCCGCGTCGGGCCGGGGCCTGCGGATCCGGGCACTGCCGGTGTTCGACCAGATCGTCGCCGGTGTCGCGGGTGTCCTGGTCCTGGTCGCGATCGTGCTGACCGCGATCGCGCCGGTCTACCCGCCCCGGGGCCGGGTGGAGAAGCTGTACGCCGACCGGCTCCAGCCGCCGCCACCGGCCGCCACGGCCACGGCGCAGCCGGTCCCGAGCGGGTCACCGACGACCGCGGCCGACCAGCTGCCGGCCAACCTGGTCGGCACCTGGACCGGCAGCGTGACCCAGACCGACCCCGCGCACGACTTCGACGCGACCTACGACGTGACGCTGGTACTGCGCGGCGGAACGGTCGGCGAGGTGGTAGGCACCTCGAGCTATCCGACGATTCCCTGGTCCGGCGACCTGCAGTTGAACCAGGTCGGAACGGGCGTCCAGGTGACCGAGCACATCGTGAACGGCACGAACTGCTCCGATACCACGCTGTTGCTCAGCCTCGACGGGAGTGGAAATCTCGCGTACCACTTCGACGACGTCGGCGCCGGTACCGGCGACGGGCTGCTCACCAAGCAGCGCTGACCGTCGGGGCGTGATCACTCAGCCGGGGGCGACCAGCAGCATGGCCCCCTTCAGTAGGCACAACGTGCTGACGGCCCCGAAGGCGAACACCCAGAGAAACGCCGGGACGTGAGTGATCAGGGCAAGCTTGTCCGCGTCGGAACCGCTTGGCCCCATCCTGCGGACCTGCCGCAGAATGACGACGGACTTCACCCCGGACAGCAGCAGGAACCAGGTGAGGAAATAGGCGCACCACCGTCCGGGCCAGCCCGGCGCATACCGTTCCAGCCCGACGAGCCCGGCGGCGCTCGTCAGCAGGACGACGATGCCGAACCTGTTCTCGACGACGAGGAGCAGCCCGGCCAGCGCGAGCACGGCAAGAATGAGCACAGCGGTCTCGTTGCCCGCGGCCAGCAGGCTCGCCGACGCGAGCCCGGCCAGCGGTGGGCTGCTGTAGCCGGCGAAGAAGATCATGGACTGGCCAAATCCGCCCACCGACGAGATGTCGAAGTAGGTGGTCCCCCCATGGCGGCGGATGTGCACCTTCTTTACCCACCCACCGTGCGCCCAGGTGACGAGCGCGTGGCCCCCCTCATGCAGCGTCGTATCCAGGTGACGGCCCCACCAGTTGGCCGTCACCGCCCACAACGCCAACAGCCCAGTCATCACAGCCACAGCGCCACCCCCCGACAGCGCGTCCTGTTGTCTTTCGTCTCATGATGCGGCCGTGGGGCGGACTCTCGAAGAAGTTTTTCGTCGCGGCGGCGGCAGAAGCCCCGCCGCCAATCGGGACGGCCGGCCTCGGTCGAGGTCGTCAAAGCTCGCGCGTCAGCCAGATGGACTGTTCGAGCTGAAACCCGTGGCGGGCGTAGAACCGGCGGGCGGCGTCGTTGGGTGCCTCGGTCTCGAGGAAGACGCGCTGGACACCCGCGGCCCGGCAGGCGGCCAGGAGCGCGGGCATCGCGGCGGAGCCGAGGCCGAGCCCGCGCCCGTAGATCTCGTCGAGCACCGCCTCACGGCCGCCCGACTCGAGGCTGTATCCCCAGCACAGGACCGCATCCCCAGCACAGGACCGCATCCCCAGCACAGGACCGCATCCCCAGCACAGGACCGCATCCCCAGCACAGGACCGCATCCCCAGCACAGGACCGCGTAGCCGGCCGGCTCGGGGCCTGGACCGTTGATGAGCCAGACCTGGCCGTACTCGTCGCCGGTCAGCAGCGGGGCGAGCGCGCGGCCGGCCCGGGGGTCGTCGTGGTCATGGCCGTCGACCGCGTTGAACTCCGTTGAACTCCCGCACGAGCGCGAGAACGATCTCGGAGTCGGCGGGCCGGGCGCGGCGAATGGCGGTCACCCGCGCATTCTGCCGCTGGTCCTGGCCAACTCCACGCCCAGCCGGCCGCTGGCCGACGCCGGAGTGGTCCCCGGCCAGGGAGGGCAGGCGGTACGTCTCTAAGGAGCCGGTCGGCGGCCTGGCAGCGGGGACGCGATGGCCACGGGCCCGTGCCGCGGGCTCTGGGCGGCGGTGACTGGAATTTCGTTCCCGGCTTTGGCCGCCGCGGTCCCAAAGGAGGTCGCGCGGTCGAACGGCCGCAGATCGAACGGCCGCAGGCGTCAGAGATCGCTCATCGGGCGTGGATAACCCGCCCGGACCTGGGCTTGCGCAACCATCGGTCGCCTTCGGCACCCGTCACCGCTATCGTCGGAGGTGTGACATGGGTCTCTTCTGGAGGTCGCCTTAGATCGCGGCCAGAACGAGGTTCTTGTCACTGTCGTGGTCATCGCACCCGCCGCGCCACTGCCGGCCGCCGGCCTGGGGCCGCTACGGCCAGGCCGACGCCGGCCACTGGAGCCAGGGAGGGCCCGCCATGTACCCCGGCCAGTTCGCCGTGACCCATCCGGAGAAGACCGCGGTCGTCACGGGTGGCCCGGGCTGGCCGGCGGCCCCCGATGCCGCCGTCACGCGGCTGCGCTATGCGGAGCTCAACGCGCGCTCGGTCCGGCTGGCCCGGCTGCTGGCGCAGCGGGGGCTGCGGCCGGGTGACACGCTGGCGATTCTCGCCGAGAACCATCCGCACTATTTCGAGGCCTTCTGGGCCGCCATTCGCTCCGGCCTCTACCTGACCGCGGTGAACTGGCACCTGGCGCCGAGCGAGGTCGCCTACCAGGTGGCGGACTCCGGCGCCCGTGCGCTGGTCGCCACCCGCAGGTTCGGCGAGCTGGCCGCCCAGGCCGCGGCACAGGTACCCGGCTGCCGGGTCCGCCTGATGATGGACGGCGTCATCGACGGGTTCGAGCCGTACGAGGAAGCCGTCGCCGCGGTCTCCGCCGAGCCGCTGGCCACCGAGCCGGTAGGCGAGGTGATGCTCTATTCCTCCGGGACGACGGGGCGTCCCAAGGGCATCCAGCGACCGCTGGCCGACCGGCAGGTGACCGACCCGGAACGCAGCCGGATCTCGCTGTTCGGCGAGCTCCTCCTGCAGTGGACCGAGGATCTGGTCTACCTCTGCCCGGCTCCGCTTTACCACGCGGCCGGGCTGCAGTGGTCCGGAGCAGTCCACGAGGTCGGCGGGACGCTGGTCATCCTGGAGAAGTTCGATCCCGAGCAGCTGCTCGCGGTCATCGAGCGGGAGCAGGTCACCCACGTCCAGGTGGTGCCTACCATGCTGGTGCGTCTGCTGAAGCTGCCCGCGGAGGTCCGCGACCGCTATGACCTGTCCAGCCTGGTCAGCGTGCTGCACGCGGCCGCTCCCTGCGCGCCGGAGGTCAAGCGGGCGATGATCGACTGGCTTGGCCCGATCATCGACGAGTACTACGCGGCCACCGAGGGCAGCGGGCTGACGTTCATCGGCTCGGCGGACTGGCTCGCGCACCCCGGGTCCGTCGGCCGGGCGCTGGTCGGAATACCGCATATCTGCGCCGAGGACGGCGCCGAGCTCCCGGCCCGTGAGCCCGGCCTGCTGTTCTTCGAGCAGGAGCGGGCGTTGTTCGAGTACCACGGCGACCCGGAGAAGACGAAGGCCAGCCGGCACCCCGACCACCCGAACTGGGCGACGACCGGCGACGTCGGCTACCTGGACGAGGACGGCCTCCTCTACCTGACCGACCGGAAGAGCTTCATGATCATATCCGGTGGCGTCAACATCTACCCGGCCGAGGTCGAGGCCGCGCTGATCATGCACCCGAAGGTCGCTGACGTCGCCGTCTTCGGGCTGCCCGACCCGGAGATGGGGGAGTACGTCCACGCGGTCGTCGCCCCCGCCGCCGGCGTCGAGCCGGGCGACGAGCTCGCCGAGGAGCTACGCGCCTACGCCCGCGTGTCCGTGGCCCACTACAAGGTCCCGCACGCTTTCGCGTTCCGCCCCGACCTCCCGCGCATGCCCACCGGCAAGCTCAACAAGCTCAAACTCCGCGAGGAGTACCTCGTCGTCCCGTGATGATGTCCGGCGCCTGCCGCCACGCTTGCGCGCTGATGGAACTGGGTTGCAGAGGTCCTGCTGCTCGCCATGGCGCCCGCACGATCCACCTGCCCGACCAGCCCGGGCGAGCGCGGCCTGCCGCAGTACTCCGACCCGCGTTACGACCCGCTGTGGGCCCGGCTACAGGGGATGCGGATGCCGGTCTGCGTGCATCTGGGCGTCTCGGACGCCACCTGGGACATCGCGGCCCGCGACCCGACTCCGCGGATGGGCGACTTCGTCGAGGTCGGCTGTGGCGGAGCTCCGATGATCGGCCACAGCGAGACGCCGGCCGCCGGGCTGGCGGCCGACCCGGCGCAGCTGAGGGGCAGCCCGCTGGGCAAGCGGTTCGTCATCGACGGCGACACGTCGCTGGAGCTGCTCGTCACCCGCGGCGGCAAGGGAAGCCTGACCGCGGGTGGCGTGGCCCTGGTCGAGAAGGAAACGGCGCGGCTGCCGTCGAGCGACTTATCGTGCCGTGCGCCAGGCGGTCGGGTAATCCGCGGCCGCCTTTGGCGTTTTGGCCCGCGCCGTACCGAGGCCGGGCCGGTAATCCGGTTCGGTAGTCGAGGGGTACCCGATAGCGGTGGCCACGGACTGGTCGCGGCGGCCCCGTCTCGACCGCCGCGACGGCCGTCGCCGATCCAGCGACGGCCGGGTCGCGCGGCCCGGCGAAGCGGCGGCAGCCCGGCGGGAGTGGACCGCGCGATGGTCGCTTCCGGGCCCAATTGCTGCCGACAGTGATGGTGGCAGTCCACGGTCGTGAATGTTGTTGCGCACCGTCACATCGTTGTGGCGAAATTGTGGGGGTCTGACGCCCGTATCGAGGCCTAGGCTCATAGCTGGTGAACAGGCGACCCAGGCCCCTCAAGGGGCCTATAGCCCCACCTGGACAAAGCTTGACATTGACGTCGAAAACTGTAGCCTGACCCACACGCTGTAGCGGTAGCTGGCGTGACGGCGGTCCGCCCCGGCCGCCCCGGCAGACCCTTGCTGAAGGAGGCAGTTGGTGATACTCCGGGCGATCGAAGATCCCAACCGCGCTGTCGCGCCTTAATGATGAGCCGCCGGATGCCGGTGCGGAGGAAGTAGCATGCTGCAGTACATAGTGGCCGGTTTAGCCCTCGGGTCCATCTATGCGATCGCGTCGTCGGCCCTGGTCGTCACGTTCGTCTCGGCGGGGGTTTTCAACTTCGCCTTCGGGTCGATTGCCTTCTTCGTCGCCCGTTTCTACTACTGGCTGAACTCCGAGCACCACATGGGCACCTGGACGGCCGGCGTGCTGTCCATCCTCGTCCTCGCGCCGGCGCTCGGGGCCTTCCTCTACGGCGCGCTCTTCCGGCACCTGCGGGGCAAGACGACGCTGGTCAAGCTGGTCGCGACGATCGGCCTCTCGGTCGCGCTGCCGCCGGTCGCGAACCTCATCTTCGGCAGCCAGGCCATCACGGCCGCTCCCGGCCTCGCGGCGCTGACCGACAAGCCTTACCACGTCCTCGGCACCGCGGTCACCACGGACCAGGTCATCACCTACGGGTTCCTGATCTTCGTGGTGCTCGCCGGAACCGCCGTCCTGCGGTTTACCGACGTGGGCCTGCGGGTCCGCGCGATGGTCGACTCGGAGGCCATGGCGTCCCTGTCCGGCACCAACCCAGGCCGGGTGTCGCTCGGGGTGTGGACCGTCAGCACCGCGCTGGCCGGTCTCGCGGGCATCCTGGTCGCCCCGACCAGCGGGCTCTCGCCGATTGGTATGACGGCCCTGCTGTCGGCGGCCATCGCCGCGATGGTCGCGGCCCGGCTGCGCTCGCTGCCGGGAGCGGTCCTCGCATCGCTGGTCATGGGCGTCATCACCGACGTCATCCAGAAGTACCTGCCGACGAACAGCACACTGTCCGCCGCGATCGTGCCGAGCATCCCGTTCGCGTTCCTGACCGTGTTCCTGCTGTTCTACGTCCTGCGCAAGGGCACGATCGACGAGGAGGCCGCTGGCGGCGGCCCACTCGACGCGGCCATCAAGCCGGCCCACCAGGACGCCGACACTGTGATCACGGGCAACGAACGTGCCTGGGAGCGGTATTTCGGGCTGATCCCGTTCGTGATCGTGGCCGCCCTCCCGCTGCTCTTCAGCGGCTCGCCCTACTGGCTTGGCCTGACCGCGAGCGGCCTGACCTTCGCGATCACCTTCCTGACGTTCACGGTCTCCACCGGTGAAGGCGGGATGCTCTGGCTCTCGCAGATCATCTTCGCTGGCGTGGGTGTGCTGGGAGCTGGCCAGTTCGTAGAGATGTGGCATGTGCCGGTCCTGCTCGCGATCTTCCTGGCGGCGGTCGTCGCGGCCGTCGTCGGCGCGATCATCGGCCTGCTCACGATCCGCCTGGGCGACCTCTACGTCGGTCTCACGACGCTGACGTTCGGTCTGCTCGTCGAAACCCTGGTGTTCACGCGGGACCGGTTCGCCCACGGCGGTCTCGGTATCACGCTCAACAGGCCGAGCTGGGCCGTTGACGACCTGCCGTTCGCCTACCTGTCTCTCGGAATCTTCGTCATCCTGGCGCTGCTGATCCTCAACCTGCGCCGCTCGACCAGTGGCCTCGCGCTGCGGGGCGTGCGGGACAGCACTCCGGCGGCACGGACGCTCGGCCTGAGCGTCGTCCAGGTGAAGGTCGTCATCGGCGCGATCGGCGCGTTCGTCGCCGCGATCGGTGGCGGCATGCTGGGGCTGTACAACATGTCGGCACAGCCGGCGTCCTACGTGACGTTCGGCGGCCTCGTCTGGCTCGCCGTCGTGGTGACGATGGGGGTCCGCTCCATCACGGCCGCCGCGGTGGCCGGGGTCCTGTTGACCCTGTCCGGTGGGGCCGTCACCAACTGGCTGCCGGCCCGCTTCGGCGAGATCCCGGCGATCCTGTTCGGACTCGGCGCGATCGGCGTCGCCAGCAACCCAGAAGGAATCGTCCTGCAACAGGGCCGGCTGATCCGTCGCCAGGTCGCGAAGCTGGTCGACCGGATCGTGCCTCCCGCGCCGGTGCCGGCGGTGGTGGGGGCCGGTAGGCCCGGCATTCGCCCCACCGATGGCCCGGGCGGCCAGCCAGTCGCCCACGCCGGCTCCAACGCAACCAGCGCGACCGCGAAGGTGGAGTCATGACGGGAGGTCTCGTGGAGACGGCGGGCACCTTGAACGGTGCCGTCAGGGGCCGGCCGCGGCTGGAATGCGTCGACGTCACGGTGCGCTTCGGCGGTCTTGTCGCGGTCGACAAGGCGAACCTGGCGGTCCCGGCGGGCACCATCGTCGGACTGGTCGGCCCGAACGGCGCTGGGAAGAGCACCCTGTTCGGCGTGCTGTCCGGGCTGATCCGCCCCGCGAACGGCAAGGTGCTGCTCGAGGGCCAGGACATCACCGGCACCAGCGCCCAGTCCAGGGCCGCGAGCGGCGTCGCCCGTACCTTCCAGCACACCGAGCTTTTCGACAGCCTCACGGTTCGCGACCACCTTGTGCTCGCCTACCGGGCCAAGCACGAGAAGTCGCGGGTCTGGACGGACCTGTTCACGATCGGCAGCCTCCGGCCCGCTAGCAAGACGGAGCGCGAGACGGTCGACGAGCTCATCGAGCAGCTCGGCCTGGTCCCGGTCCGCAACCGCCCCGCGCTCGGCCTGCCGCTCGGCACCGCCCGGATGCTGGAGCTGGGCCGGGCGCTCGCGACCAGCCCGAGCGTGCTGCTGCTGGACGAGCCGTCGTCGGGGCTGGACCCGAACGAGACCGCGCAGATGGAGCAGGTGCTGCGCCGGGTCGTCGACGAGCGCGGCATCTCGGCGCTGCTCGTCGAGCACGACGTCGAGCTGGTCATGCGGTTGTCCAGCGCCGTCTACGTGCTCGAGTTCGGCAAGATGATCGCCAGTGGCCCGCCCGCGCAGGTCCGCAACGACCCCGCTGTCCGCGCGGCCTACCTCGGCGAGGAGGTCAGCTCCGAGGCCACGGCGTCCGCGGACGCGGAGGCCGACGAGTTCGGCATTCTCCCGGCGCCCAAGGTCTCGGCCCAGCCCCGGCGTCAGGTCGACACCGCTGGCGGTCCGCTGCTGACGGTCGAGAACCTGTCGCTGCACTACGGCGACGCCCTCGCCCTCAACGGGATCTCCTTCACGCTGGCGGCCGGCAAGGCGCTGGCGGTGCTCGGGGCCAACGGAGCCGGCAAGAGCAGCCTGGCCCGCGCGGTCTCCGGCCTGGTGCCGACCAGCGGCGGCAAGATCCTCATCGGCGGCGAGGACGTCAGCGGCTGGCCGGCGCACCGGGTGCGCAGGTCGGCGCTCGTCCACCTGCCCGAGGGCCGGGGTGTCTTCCGCGGCCTGACGGTGATCGACAACCTGAAGATGGCCGCGGCCGTCGTGCCCGGCCGCAAGGCCCGCAAGCAGGCCGTCGACCTGGCGCTGGAGATCTTCCCGGTCTTCGCCGACCGGCGCCGGCAGTCGGCCGGCCTGCTGTCCGGCGGTGAGCAGCAGATGCTGTCGCTCGCCCGGGCACTGGCCACCGCGCCGAAGCTCGTCATCGCCGACGAGATGTCCCTGGGCCTGGCCCCGAAGATGGTCGACCTGGTCTTCGACGGCCTGGACCGGGCCCGGCAGGCCGGCGTGACGGTGATCATGATCGAGCAGTACGTGCACCGGGCGCTGGCGTTCGCCGACGAGGCCCTCGTCATGCACCGCGGTGAGATCGCCTGGGCCGGGCCGACCGGCGCGGCGCACGGAGAGGTACTGCGGCACTACCTCGGTGACGCGACCACGGCCTAGGCCTAGCTCTCGCCGTGCTTTCCGGCCCGTCGGCTCTTTGCCGGCGGGCCGGATCTCCATTGTTCCGACACGCTCCGTGTTGGCGTGGCAGGAAGTCGCGAGATGAGGAGTGACAGTGATTCACGGCCGGAAAGGCTGTTCCCCGCCCCGCCGCGCAGAAGCTCGTCACCCAGAACCACGTGATCGCCGTCGTCGCCCAGGCGACCCTGGCCTTCAGTGCCGCGCACTACCTGACCTCGCACGGCGTTCCGGTGGTCGGCATCAGCGAGGACGGCCCCGAGCGGGTCGCCTCGAAGAACATGTTCTCGGTCAGTGGCGTGCTGCAGCCGACTCAGGTGACGACGACCGCCGGCAAGTTCTGGAAGGCGCAGGGCGTCACCAACCTGGCCTCGCTCGGCTACGGCATCTCCCTGTGGATGACCAAGCTGGTCGGGCAGAAGTTCGAGCTGGTCTCGGGCGCCGACCCGGTCTGCGGCTCGGTGATCCCGGGCAAGACGGTGGCGGCGGCGCAGTGACTCCAACGTTCGGTTAGACCGGTTGCCGCCGGTCGGGTCCGCCCTGCGGGCAGGATTCGACCGGCGGCGCCGCTCCCCCTGACCGGAGGCCGCGCAGCGCTGGCTCCTGCCGTCCAGCAAGGGCATGCTGTTCCGGGGAAGGACTGTCCCTTTCCGGGCAGCCGTGGCCTCGGCCAGCCAGGTGGGTCCAGACCGGCCGAGTCCCTTCCCGAGCAGGCAGAGTATGTCTCAGCAGGCAGAGTGCCCTTGGACGGGCAGAGTGCCTTTTCCGGTCGACGGCACCGGGGCCACGACCAGTACCAGGAGGACAGGATGGGCAAGCTCGACGGCAAGGTCGCCTTCATCACCGGAGCGGGCCGGGGGCAGGGTCGCAGCCACGCCATCAAGCTCGCCAGCGCGGGCGCTGACATCATCGCGGTGGACATCTGCGAGGACATCCCGAGCGTCAACTACGAGATGGCCAGCGCGGACGACCTGGCGCAGACCGTCAAGGAGGTCGAGGCGCTCGGCCGCGGCATCGTCGCCGTCAAGGGCGACGTCCGGATCAAGGAGCAGCTGAAGGCCGCGCTGGAGCAGGGCCTCGCCCGGTTCAGCCGGGTCGACATCGTCTGCGCGAACGCCGGCATCCTGCCGATGAAGGACAACACCCTCATCGAGGGCTTCATCGACGGCATGGACGTCGACTTCGTCGGCGCGCACAACACCGTCGCCGTCGTCGCGCCGCACCTGCAGGCCGGCGCCTCGATCATCATCACCGGCTCCACCGCCGGCCTGATGAAGAACACCACCGAGGCGATGGGCAATACCGGTGGCGTCGCCTACTCGTTCGCCAAGCGGCTTGTCTTCCAGTACATCGAGACGCTGGCACTGCAGCTCGCGCCGCACTCGATCCGGCTGAACGCGATCCACCCGACCAACGTCAACACCCGGCTGCTGCAGAACGACGACATCTACAGCGCGTTCCGGCCGGATCTCGTTGCCGAGGGCAAGAAGCCGACCCGCGAGGACGCCGAGGTTGCCTTCCCCTCCATGCAGCCGATGCCGATCCCGTTCATCGAGCCGGGTGACGTGTCCGCCCTGGTCCTGTTCCTGGCCAGCGAGGACTCCCGGTACATCACCGGCCTGAACATCCGGCTCGACGCGGGCTCGATGCTCAAGGGCGAGCGCGCCTTCTGAGCTGGGCGCATCCGCGCCAGGTTCGCCGCCCGGCCGGCCACCAGCCTCGCTGGTGGCCGGCCGGTGGCGTTTGCCGCGGGTGGCGTCCCTGCGCGTGCGGGGGCATCAGGTCCGGCGTAAAGTCCCGGCGCCGGGCGAGGCTTGGACCATTCGTGGATATAATATGCGATTGTTCTCCGCCCGCGGCCAGGCCGTCGAAGCCGTCCTCCTCCCACATGTTGATCACCTGCGGCCAGCGGCCCGTGGTCCCGATGACGCCCCAGACGGCGTAGCAGAGCTGGTCGCGCTCCTCCTGGGCGATCGGGCTCCAGCTCGCCGTCATGTGGTGGACGTAGCTCGCCCGGTTCGACCCGCGGATGTCGATGAACTCGTGTGTGTAGACCTTGGTGTTCTCGCTGGTCATCTGCTCGGCCCTTCTGCGCCCCGCGCCGCCGGCCGCGCGGCGAGAAGAGCGGTTGCGCGGGTCGGTGCTGGTGAGTCATGGTGTGGCCGCGAGCGGAGACGCGTCGCCCCAGCCGTCTTCTCCACCGCGGGGCTGGCGGTGGAGAAGACGGTGGCCGGGGCTCGGCGCTCGGTCGCGTCCCGGGCCGCCCAGGTGGCCAGGGACGGCGAGCCGCTCATGTGTAGATTGTATATAACATACCTTCCGGGTCTGGAAGGGACGAGAAGACGCATGGCACTGGGGGACTGGCTGAGCCGCCAGGGCATTCCGTTCGTGATCGAGACGCCCGGCGGGCCGGGGAGCCGGCCCATCCCGGGCCTGCGTTCGGTACCCGCCCCGGACCTCGACTGCGCGGGCGCGCTGGCCGAGGCCGTGGCGACGGTGGGTCCGGGCATCGCGGCGCTCTGGGACCGCGACGTGCTCACGGTCCTGTCCCGTCGGGTGGACCTCGGCGAGCCGACGGTCGCGCGCACGGCGCCGGAGCTTCCGGCCGCCCTCGAGGCCGCCCGCAAGCTCGGCTCCGGCGGACCTGCCGGCCCGCGTCGTCACGCTCGACCCAGCCGACCTTCCGGCCGCTGCCGCGACGCTGCGGGCCCGGACTCCCGTCGTCGAGGACGGCGAGCGTCCCGCGCTCTACCGCGACCTCTCCGCCGTCGTCGGCCCGCTCTACGCCGGGACGGCCGCGCCGCTGAACCCGCCTGCGCGGCCGCCGACCTCGCCGCCGTGCTGCCTGCGCACGGACCGGTTTTCTCCGAGCCGGGACCGGCCGCACACTGGTTGGGAAGGACCTTCTCCACGGTCCGGCTCGGCAGCGTCCGGGTGCCGGCGGCCGGCGGTGCCGGCCTGGCCATCGGCGGGGCGATCGCCGCCGGGCTGACCGGGGCGGGTGTCGCCGTGGCCATCCGACTTCGACAGCACGACCCGACCCCGGCGGCCACGACCCAACCGGAGCCCTGGCAGCCCACGACCTCGCGAGCGGAGACTGGCATGCAAGCCGATGACCTCATCCTGATCAGTGTCGACGACCATCTGGTCGAGCCACCCGACATGTTCAAGGGCAGGCTGCCCGGGAAGTTCGACGACGTCGCCCCGAAGGTCGTCCGCCGTGACGACGGCTCCGACGTGTGGACGTTCAACGGCACCGTCATCCCGAACGTCGGGCTCAACGCCGTCGCGGGCCGGCCGAAGGAGGAGTACGGCGTCGAGCCGACGGCCTTCGAGGAGATGCGCCCGGGGTGTTACGACATCCACGAGCGCGTCAAGGACATGAACGCGGCCGGTGTGCTGGGTTCGATGTGTTTCCCGTCGTTCCCGGGTTTCGCGGCGCGTCTGTTCGCGGCGGCGGAGGACAAGGAGCTGGCGCTGTCGGTGGTGCAGGCGTACAACGACTGGCATATCGACGAGTGGGCCGGTACCTATCCGGGCCGGTTCATCCCGATGGCGTTGCCGGTGTTGTGGGACCCGGAACTGGCGGCGGCTGAGGTCCGTCGGGCCGCGGCGAAGGGCTGTCACTCGTTGACGTTCACGGAGAACCCGGCGACGTTGGGGTACCCGAGTTTCCATGACAAGCACTGGGACCCGTTGTGGAAGGCGCTGGTCGACACCGGCACGGTGATGTCGATCCATCTCGGCTCGTCGGGGAAGCTGACGCTGACCGCCCCGGACGCGCCGATGGACGTCCTGATCACCCTGCAGCCGATGAACATCTGCCAGGCGGCGGCCGACCTGCTCTGGTCGCGTGTGATCAAGGACTTCCCGGACATCAGGATCGCGCTGTCCGAGGGCGGCACCGGCTGGATCCCGTACTTCCTGGAGCGTGTCGACCGGACCTACGACATGCACCACCTGTGGACCGGTCAGAACTTCGGCGGGAAGCTGCCGAGTGAGGTGTTCCGGGAGCACTTCCTGACCTGTTTCATCGAGGACCCGGTCGGTGTGGCGCTGCGGAACAAGATCGGTATCGACAACATCTCGTGGGAGTGTGACTACCCGCATTCGGACTCGACCTGGCCGTACCCGGGCGAGGAGCTGCTCAAGGCGTGTGACGGGGTGCCGGACGACGAGCTGAACAAGATGACCTACGAGAACGCGTGCCGCTGGTACTCGTTCGACCCGTTCGCGCACCGCTCCAAGGCCGGCTCCACGGTCGGGGCGCTGCGCGCCGAGGCCGCCGGCCACGACATCTCGACGCGGTCCTTCGACCAGGGCCGCTTCGAGATCACCCACGGCGGCATCTCCCTCGGCGAGATGACCGCACGCGCCACCGCCTGACCAGAACCCGAACCACGGTGGCCGGCGGCGTCCCGCGATGCCCGCCGGCCACCGATCGTCCCGTCACTCGGAAGCGAGCCGGTAGATGAGCGGCACCGTCCCGAACAGCGTCCCCGGCCTCGACGCCCGGCCCGCCGGCGTGGACCCCCCGGTCCCAGGGACGTTCTGGGAGATGGTCGAGCGGCGTGCCGCCCTGACACCTGACACCGAGCTGTTCGCCGACGGCCTGGGCCGCAGCTTCACCGCGGCCCAGTTCAAGGTGGCCGCCGAGCGCACCGCGGTGGCGCTGGCTGGCCGCGCGATCGGCGTCGGCACGGTGGTCAGCTGGCAGCTGCCGACGACGCTCGAGTCGGTCGTGCTGATGATGGCGCTGGCCCGGCTTGGCGCGACCCAGAACCCGATCATCCAGACCCTGCGCGAGCGCGAGGTCGGCTCGATCACGGCCAAGGCCGCGACCTCGGTGTTCGTCACCGTGCCGAGCTGGCGCGGCTTCGGCCACGGGGCGCTGATGTCCGCGCTCATCGCCGAACGGGGTGCGGTGGGTCAGCTGCTGCTCGTCGACCACCGCGCGGCGGCGGCCGAGGGCCGGCTGGCGCTGCCGATGGCCGACGCGGGGGAGCCACTACCGCCGCCAGCGCCACCCGCCGCCCCGGGCGAGGCCCGCTGGATCTACACCACCTCCGGCACGACGGCAGACCCCAAGGGCGTGCTGCACACCGACCACTCGGTGGCCGTGGCGGCCCGCGGCAACGTCACCGGGGCCGCGCCGACCCCAGCGGACCTGTACCCGATCGCGTTCCCTCTGGCACACATCGGCGGCGCGGTCATGCTGGCCGCCTCGTTGCTGTCCGGCCTGCGCCTGCTGCTGCTCGACAGCTTCGACCCCGAAGCCACCCCGCGGCTGATGGCCGCGGCCGGGGCCACGATGCTCGGCTCGGCGGCGCCGTTCCTCAACGCCTACCTCGCCGCGCAGGCCGCGGACCGGGTGGGCGACCCCGGTTCCGTTCTCTACCCGAAGCTGCGGGCCGCCTACAGCGGTGGCGCGCCCAAGCCGCCGGGGCTGCACGCGGCCATCGCCCGCGAGCTCGGCGGCCGTGGGGTGCTCTCCAGCTGGGGGATGACCGAGTTCCCGCTCGCCACCCACGCCCGGCTCGACGACACCGACGACGAGCTCGCCGCGACCGAGGGGCGCGCGGCCCCGGACGTCGAGATCCGGGTCGTCGGGCCCGACGGCACGACTTGCCCGCCGGGGGAGGAGGGCGAGCTGCTGCTGCGCGGGCCGCAGCTCTTCTCCGGCTACCTCGGGGCTCCGGCCGAGGAGCTCGCCGAGCTCTTCGACGCCGACGGCTTCTTCCGGACCGGCGACCTCGGCGTCGTCGGGCCTCGCGGGCACGTCCGGGTCACCGGCCGGCGCAAGGATGTGATCATCCGCAACGCCGAGAACATCGCGGCTCCCGAGGTCGAGGAGATCCTCGCGACCCATCCGGCCGTGGCCGAGGTGGCCGTCATCGGACTGCCCGACGAGCGGACCGGCGAGCGCTGCTGTGCCGTCGTCCGGCTCGCCGGCGGTGCCGCTCCGGTCACCTTGGAGGACCTGGCCGCCCATGCACTGGCGGGCGGCCTCGCGAAGTTCAAGCTCCCCGAGCAGGTCGAGCTCGTCGACGTCCTGCCCCGCACCGACATGGGCAAGGTCGCCAAGAACCTGCTGCGCAAGCGCTACCTCGCCTGACCTGACTCGACGGCTCAGCCGCCGGCGAAGGTGAGGGTGGGCGCGGCCCGAGCCGCCTCGAGGGCGAGCAGGTGGCGCTTGCGGTCGAGACCACCGCCGTAGCCGGTGAGGTCGCCGGCCGAGCCGACCACCCGGTGGCACGGCACGATGATGCTGATCGGGTTGCGGCCGTTGGCGAGGCCGACGGCGCGGGCCGCGCCCGGCCGGCCGACGCGCGCGGCCAGCTGGCCGTAGCTCACGGTCTGGCCGTAGGGGATCTCGCGAAGCGCGGCCCAGACGGTTCGCTGGAACGGCGTCCCGCCCGGCGCGAGCGGCACGTCGAAGGCCGTCAGGGTGCCGTCGAAGTACGCCCGCAGCTGGGCGGCGACCGGGCCGAACGGCTCCGCGTCCCGGTCGCCGAACCTTTCCTCGGCTGGCCGGTGTCGATGTTGTTCCATGTAGAGGCCGGCCAGTGCGCCGTCGACGGCGACCAGCGTGAGGTCCCCGATCGGGCTGTCGATAACAGTGTGGGTCACGGGGGGCTGGTCAGGAGGCATCGCTCGTCCTCGCGGTCGGTATCCGATTGATCGGGTGGTCGCTGGTGGACCACAGGTACTGCACGGCGTAGGCCCGCCACGGCCGCCAGGCCGCGGCCCGGGCCGTCAGCGCCGCCGGCCGCGCCGGTAGGCCGAGACCCTCGGCCGCCCGACGGACCCCGAGGTCGGTGGCCACGAACGCGTCGGGGTCGCCGAGGGCCCGCATCGCCACCGACTCGACGGTCCAGGGGCCGATGCCCGGCAGTGCCGCGAGCTGGGCCCTGGCGTGCTCCCAGTCACCGCCTACGTCGAGCTCCAGGTCACCCGTGGCAAGAGCGGTGATCAGTGCGGTCATCGTCGCCCGGCGTGACCGAGGCATCGCCAACGCGGCGGGGTCCAGCTCGGCCAGCGCGGTCGGTGTCGGGAACAGATGAGTGAGCCCGCCCTCCCGGTCCTCGACCGGCTCGCCGTGCGCGGCGACCAGCCGGGCGGCGTGCGTGCGGGCTGCCGCCGTCGAGACCTGCTGGCCGAGCACCGCCCGCACGGCGAACTCGGGCGGGTCCGTGGTGCGCGGCACCCGCCGACCGGGGCTCTTGGCGACCAGCGGAGCCAGCGCCTCGTCGGCGCCGAGCTGGGCGTCGACAGCGACCGGGTCGGCGTCCAGGTCGAGCAGCCAACGGCAGCGGCTGATCGCCGTGGTGAGGTCGCGCAGGTCGGACAGGGTCAGCCGGCACTCGACGTGGTCCGGCGTGGGCCGCAACGCCACGATGCCGTGCCCGCGCGGCAGCCGCAGAGTCCTGCGGTAGGCGCCGTCGCGCCACTCCTCGACGCCCGGCACCGCGGTGGCCGCTAGGTGCCCGAACAGGTTGTCCGGGCACAGCGGGCGCCGGAACGGCAGCCGCAGCACGAGGGTGCCCTGCGTCCTTGGGTCCACCGTCGTCTTCGCCCGGGCCCGCAGCTCGCTGGGCGTGAGGGCGAAGACCTCGCGGACGGTGTCGTTGAACGTGCGCACGCTGGCGAAACCGGCCGCGAAGGCCAGGTCGGTCATCGGCAGCGTGGTGGTCTCGATGAGCAGCCGGGCCGTCTGCGCGCGCTGGGCGCGGGTGAGAGCGAGCGGCCCGGCCCCGAGCTCGGCGAACAGCTGCCGTTCGAGCTGGCGCACGCTGTAGCCGAGCCGGGCGGCCAGCCCCGGCACGCCCTCGCGGTCGACCAGCCCATCGGCGATCAGCCGCATCGCTCGCCCGAGCAGGTCGGCACGCTCGTTCCACTGCGGGGAACCGGGCACGGCACCCGGCCGGCAGCGCTTGCAGGCCCGGAAGCCGGCCTGCTGCGCCGCCGCGGCGCTCGGGTAGAAGCGCATGTTCTCGGGCCTGGGCGGCGTCGCCGGGCAGCTGGGCCGGCAGTAGATCCCGGTGGTGAGCACCGCCGTGAAGAACCAGCCGTCGAACCGCTCGTCCTTCGCCTGGACGGCCCGCACGCACCGCTCGACGTCCTGGTACATAGGACCAGCCTGCTCGCCGACGCCGCCCAGGTCTCGCGGAAAAACGACATGACGGTGCCGCCTCGTGGTCATCTGCTTCTCGCGAGTCCCGTCCCGCTCGAGAGGCAGCCCGCCCTGCGTGTGCGCGTACGTGCACACTCCGACTACTGTGCGCGTACGTGCACACTCCGACTGCTGTGCGCGTACGTGCACATCGACTAGGCTGTGCACGTGCGCGCACAGCCAGGTCCCGAGGTGCGGCTCGACAACGCCCGAAATCTTGGACTGTTCGTCCGTTCGGAGCGCCAACGCCACGGCATGACGCAGACCCAGCTGTGCGCGGCGGCCGGCGTGAGCCGGCGCTGGCTCGCCGACCTCGAGGCCGGCAAGCCCACCGTCGAGATCGGGCTCGTCTTCCGAGTCATGCACGCCCTCAGCAGAGTGCTCCTCGCCGCGAACGTCGAGTTGGCTCCGGACGGCATCGACCTGGACGAGGTCCTCCGGGACTACGAGAACCCCGGCCGCTCCGCCGGAGTCTCAGATGGCTGACGAACGCCGTCTCGTGGTGCTTCTCGGTGGACATCGCGTCGGCGAGGCGCACATGGACGCCGCGGGCACCTTCCGCTTCGGCTACGACGCCGCCTGGCTGGCTGATCGTGCTGCGACCCCGTTGTCGCTGTCGATGCCAGTCACGCGCGCGACCTACGGTGATGGGCCCGTACGCGCCTTCATCTGGGGCCTTCTTCCCGACAGCGAGCGGGTGCTGGAAAGGTGGGCGAGGGAGTATCAGGTCTCACCGCGTAACCCTTTCGCCCTGCTGCGGCACGTCGGCGAGGACTGCGCAGGCGGCGCGCAGTTCGTTCGGTCTGAACGGGTCGACGCCCTTCTCGCCGGTGAGGGCTCAGTCACCTGGCTCGAAGACGGGGAGATCGAAGAGCGACTTCGAATCCTGCGGGCCGACCCGACGGCGTGGCATGTGCACAGCACGGGCCAGTTCAGCCTTGCTGGTGCGCAGGCCAAGACGGCGCTGCACTTTGACGAGCGAACCGGTCGATGGAAAGATCCGTCGGGAGCCACGCCGACCACGCACATTCTCAAACCTGCCATCACCGGCCTGGACGATCACGACCTCAACGAACACCTGTGCCTGTCAGCCGCTGGCCTCGCTGGCCTGCCGGCCGCGCGGACCGAGGTCGTTTCCTTCGGCGCCGAGCGGGTCATCGTGGTGACCCGATATGACCGCAGGCAGACCGGCCAGGGCCAGGTCATCCGCATCCACCAGGAGGACATGTGCCAGGCGACAGGGATAGCGCCGATGGTGAAGTACCAGAGCGAAGGAGGCCCCAGCCCCGAACTGGTCATCGACCTGCTGCGGCGAAACGTGCGGCCGGCCGCGCTGGCCACTGACCACCTGAATCGGTTCGTCGACGCGCTGGCCTTCAACTGGATCATCGCCGGGACCGATGCGCACGCCAAGAACTACTCGGTGCTGCTTGCGGGCAGCCAGGTACGTCTCGCACCGCTCTATGACGTGGCCAGCATGCTTCCCTACGACGATGTCTATCTGCCGAAACTCCGGCTGGCTATGAAGATCGGTGGCGAGTACCGCGTCGAGTTCATCCACGGCCGCCACTGGCGTCGCTTCGCGGCGGCGAACGGTCTGGACCCGGAGGATGTTCTCGACCGGGTGAGCCGTCTCGTCGCGCGGGTTCCCGACGCGTTCGCCGAGGCCGCCGCCACCCCGGCCGTCCGGTCGCTGGGCAGCAACCTGCCCGCGCGACTGGCCGAGCGGGTCGCCGACCGCGCGGAGTCTCGTGCTCGGGCGCTCCTTGACTGACAGACCGGGTGTACCGGGTGGGTCCGTCGCCGGAGCGCGCTGAGGCCGAGGCGGCCTTTCGGCCGCCTCGGCCTCAGCTGGTGCGGGTCTGCCTGGATCGGTTCGGGCCGCTCGGACGTCAGGAGGTCCCCGCCGCGGAGGGGGTGAGCAGGCCCGCTTCACGCAGGTAGTTGACGACGGCCTCGGCCGAGGATTCCGGTGTGGTGGTTCCGGAGGCGTCGAGGTGGATCTCGGGGTTGTGGGGTGGTTCGTAGGGGGAGTCGATGCCGGTGAAGTTGGCCAGCTCGCCGCGGCGGGCCTTGGCATAGAGGCCCTTGCGGTCGCGGGACTCGGCGACCTCCAGCGGGGTGTCGACGTGGACCTCGACGAACTCGCCGTCGTCAAGCAGGTCGCGGGCCAGCTGGCGTTCGGCCCGGAACGGGGAGATGAACGACGTGAGGACGATGAGGCCCGCGTCGGCCATGAGCCGGGCGACCTCGGCGATGCGGCGGATGTTCTCGACACGGTCGGCCTCGGTGAAGCCGAGGTCCTTGTTGAGGCCGTGGCGGACGTTGTCGCCGTCGAGGAGGTAGGTGTGGAAGCCCTCGTCGTGGAGTTTCTTCTCGACGAGGTTGGCGATGGTGGACTTCCCGGCGCCGGACAGCCCGGTGAACCAGACGACCGCGGGCCGTTGGCCCTTGCGGGCGGCCCGGGCGGTCTTGTTGACCTCGACGGCCTGCCAGTGGATGTTGTGTGCCCGCCGGAGCGCGAAGTGAAGAAGGCCGGCGGCGACGGTGGCGTGGGTGAACTTGTCGATGAGGATGAATCCGCCGGTGTCGCGGTTCGCCGTGTAGGGGTCGAACGGGACGGCGCGGTCGAGGTTGAGGTTCGCGACGCCGATCTCGTTGAGCTCCAGCGTTTTCGTCGCGGTGCGTTCCAACGTGTTGACGTTGACCTTGTACTTCGGCTGGGCGATCGTCGCGTTGACGGTTCGGGTGCCGAGCTTGAGCAGGTAGGGCCGGCCGGGAAGCATCGGTTCGCCGGCCATCCAGACGAGGTGGCATTCGAACTGGTCGGCGACCTCGGCGGGGGCCTCGGCGGCGGCCAGGACGTCGCCGCGGGAGACGTCGATCTCGTCGGCGAGAGTGAGCGTCACCGACTGGCCCGCGTAGGCGGCGTCGAGGTCGCCGTCGGCGGTGACGATCCGGGTGATGGTTGATTCCTGGCCTGAGGGCAGGGCCCGGACCTTCTGTCCGGGGCGGATCACGCCTCCGGCGACCTGGCCGGCGAAGCCGCGGAAGTCAAGGTTCGGCCGGTTGACCCACTGGACGGGGAGCCGGAACGGCCCCTCGCTGGCGGTGTCGGCGATCTGCACCGATTCCAGGTAGCCGACGAGGGTGGGCCCGGTGTACCAGGGGGTGTGCGCCGAGTGTTCGGTGATGTTGTCGCCGCGCAACGCCGAGAGCGGGATGGCGCGGATGGCGTCGCCTTCCAGGCCGATCCGGGCGGCGAACGTCCGGTAGTCGGCCTCGATCTGGTCGAAGACATCCTTCGAGTAGTCGACCAGGTCGAGCTTGTTGATTGCCAACACCACATGGCGGATACCGAGCAGCGACACCAGGTAGCTGTGGCGGCGGGTCTGGGTCAGGACGCCTTTGCGGGCGTCGATCAGGATGACGGCGAGGTCGGCGGTCGAGGCGCCGGTGACCATGTTGCGGGTGTACTGCTCGTGCCCCGGGGTGTCCGCGACGATGAACTTCCGCTTCTCGGTGGAGAAGAACCGGTAGGCCACATCGATCGTGATGCCCTGTTCCCGCTCGGCGGCCAACCCGTCGACCAGCAGCGCGAAGTCCAGCTCCCCGCCCTGCGTGCCAACCTTCTTCGAGTCGGACTCCAACGCGGCAAGCTGGTCGGAGAATACGAGTTTGGCGTCGTAGAGCAGCCGCCCGATCAGCGTGGACTTGCCGTCGTCGACGCTGCCGCAGGTGATGAACCGCAGCATCGGCTTGTCTTCATGCCGGCGCAGATACGCCTCGACGTCGGTCGTGAGGAGATCGTCGGTCGCGTGCGCCATGTCAAATCCCTTCGGAGGTCTCCGGGCGCGCGAAAGAAAACCAGTTTCGCGCGCCCTCCGACCTGGTCAGAAGTACCCCTCGTGCTTCTTCTTCTCCATCGACCCTGAGGAGTCGTGGTCGATGACCCGGCCCTGACGCTCCGAGCTCGTCGTCAACAACATCTCCTGGACGATCTCCAGCAGGGTCGACGCCTCGGACTCGACCGCCCCGGTCAGCGGATAGCAGCCGAGCGTGCGGAACCGGATCGAGCGTTGCTGCGGAACCTCGCCCGGGTTCAGCGGAATCCGGTCGTCATCCACCATGATCAGCGCGCCGTCGCGTTCTACCACCGGCTGCGGCGCGGCGAAGTACAACGGGACGATCGGAATGTTCTCCCGATGGATGTACAGCCAGATGTCCAGCTCGGTCCAGTTCGACAGCGGGAACACCCGGATCGACTGCCCCGGCGCCTTCCGCGCGTTGTACAGCCGCCACAGTTCAGGCCGCTGGTCCTTCGGGTCCCACCGGTGCTGCGCGGAGCGGATCGAGAACACCCGCTCCTTCGCCCGCGACTTCTCCTCGTCCCGGCGGGCACCTCCGAACGCCACGTCGAACCCGTATTTGTCCAACGCCTGCTTCAGACCCTCGGTCTTCCAGATATCGGTATGCATCGCCGACCCGTGGTCGAACGGGTTGATCCCCCGCTGCAGCGCATCCGGATTCTGGTGCACCAACAGATCCAGCCCGAGGTCAGCGACGTGCTGGTCGCGGAAGGCGTACATGGCCTGGAACTTCCACGTCGTGTCGACGTGGAGCAGCGGGAACGGTGGCTTCGACGGGTAGAACGCCTTCATCGCCAGGTGCAGCATCACCGCGCTGTCCTTGCCGACCGAGTACAGCATCACGGGCCGCTCCGCCTCGGCGACAGCCTCCCGGAAGATCTGGATACTCTCCGCCTCAAGCCGCTGCAGATGCGAGAGGTGGGCGGTGCCCGGGCGCAGTGGCCGGGGGGCGTCCGTCCGCGTGGTCACGCCCATTCGATCAGATCCCGCACCGTGGACCGTTCGAGCATGTCGTACGTCTCCTCTCCGTCCCAGCCGTACCGGCACCCGCCCTGGAACAACACAGGGAAGTTCGGCATCTCCGGCCGGTGGACGGTGTCGTGCGTGGTGTTCACGGTGGTGCCTTCGATGCCGGTGATGCCGAGCCCGGACTCGAACACGACGGGGACTGGGTCGCCCGACGGTACCAACCGGCGCGGCCAGGGAGCCTCGACTTCGCGGGCCGGGATGAGCTTCCCCTCGCCGAGAAACAGGTAGCCCTCGTTGGATACAGGACGACCGTCGGGGTGCGGCGGGTGCGTGATGAAGCCGAAGCCCCTGCCGCTGGGGAACACCGCGGACTGCCAGGCGTGGCCGCGGAACTCGTCCAGGTTCCGGACGCCCTGCCGCTTGATCCGCAGGCCGCTGCCGGTGAAGGTCTTCTCCTCGCCGGGCACCCGAACGACGGCCTGGGCGGTGCACAGCTGCTCGCTGCGCGGGCCGTGGCCCATCATGTCGCCGTCGGAGGTGTTGGTGTGAGCAGGTCGGCCGCGTCGGCGCGCAGCGCGCCCTGCTCCCACGGCAGGACGGCCATCGTGGTGAGGACCTCGACCTGCAGGTTCACCATCGAGCTCCAGGCCCTCCCGGAAGCTGTCGCCTCCGAAGTCGTCGAGGCCGGTCGCGGACCGGGCCTCGTCGATCAGACCCTGGGCTGATCGCATGTGGTGGCTCCCTTCACGCCGGCAGCGTCAGCCGGCACGATCGGGACCCACGCGGGGAGGCGGATCCCGTGAGCGTCGTCGGCACCGGGTGGGGCAGGTGCCAGACAGCGGCGGGTTCGGGACGATGGGAGGACCGGCCGCGACGAGCAGCCGGCAGATTTGGTGACAGTAGGGTGCCATGAATGGCATCGCGCCGCAACCACCGCCAAGGAGGCGAACCCGACCATGGCGACCGAGGCAGTGAACGAGCGTGGCGCCGGCGACCGGGCCGGGTCCGGCGGTGACGAGACCGCCGGTCGCCGTCGCTACGACAGCCCGCTGCGGCGCCAGCAGGCCGCCCAGACGCGGGAACGGATCCTCACCGCCGGCTCCGAGCTGGTGCACGAGTTCACGACCTGGGACTGGCGCGGCCTGACGTTCCGCGCCGTCGCCGAGCGGGCCGGCGTGGGGGAGCGGACCGTCTACCGGTACTTCGCCACCGAGCGGGAGCTGCACGACGCGATCATGCGTCGGTTGGGCGAGGAGTCCGGGATCAGCTACGACCATCTGAGTCTGGACAAGATCGGCGTGGTCACCGCGCGACTCTTCGCGATGCTGCCGTCGTACGCGGTCATGCGATGGGACGTGACGGAGCCGGTCGGGCCGACGCTGCTGGCCGAGGAGATGCGCCGGCGGCAGGCCATGGTCGACGCGGTCGCCGCGCCGACGGCCGACTGGACCGACGAGGAAGGCCGCATGGCCGCCGCCATGCTCGACCTGCTCTGGAGCGTGCCCTCCTACCAGCGGCTGGTAAGCGCCTGGTCACTGGACGGCCAGCAGGCGACCAGAGCAATCACCTGGGCCATCGGCGTCCTCGCCGACGCCATCCGCGCCGGCCGCCGCCCACCCCCCGCCAGCGAGCCCACCGCGGACAGCGACCAGAACCCGCCCTAAAGCGAAACGCAACCGAGTTCGCGCCCTTGAACGGAACGCAACCAGGTTGGGGAGTGTCTCTATGACGTTGTCAAGCGCTCATCGGCGACCTCATCGACCGACCGCAGCTCCGCCACAAGGGCTCGCCCTGGCTCGACGCTCAGACCGTGCGGGCGAGGTCAGGAAGGGGCTTCCTGGTCAGCGTTCGGGGGAGCGTCGAACGCGCTGAGGTACTCCTCGATGAGAGCCAGCGTCTCCTCGTGGCCGGTGGCGACGCCGAGGACGTCCTCGGAGATGAGGATGCGGCCGACGCCGGTCATGAGGACCGTGAGCACCGGCGGCGAGATCCCCGCCAGGCCCGCGCCGGTGCCGCCGGCCAGCAGGTCCGTCAGCGCCTTGACCTGCAGGGCGCGGAACCGTTCGGCGTAGTCCGCGATCTCGGTGCGAATGGCCTTGCGGTGGTTGGCCAGCGCCTGGAACTCGGACAGCAGGACGTTGCCCTCGGGTTCGCTGGCCAGCTCCCACAGCGCCCGCACGGGGTTCGCGGCGGCGAGCGCCTGCTCGTAGCGCTTCAGGTTCGCCTCGGCGCCCTTCCGGAACAGTGCCAGGAAAAGGTCGTCCATGGTACGGAAGTAGTAATGGACAAGGGCGGGCTTCACTCCAGCCCTGGCGGCGACCCGCCGCGAGGTCGCGGCCGCGTAGCCTTCCTCGATCATGATCGAGGCGGTGACGTCGAGCAGCGTGACCCGGGTCTTCGAGTCGGCTGCGCCCATCCGCCGGGGAGTCGTCATCGCGCCGCGAGCCCGGCGGCCGGTAACTGGGACGAGGGCCCGGCCAGCCTCGACGGCACACCCCTTGACGGACAGGGCGGCCGGAGGATAGGCATCGGCCCAGCATAGCGATTGGGCGGGCGCTCAGCACCGGCTCGGCGCCACGGGCAGTACCCAGGTCCACCTCGGCACCCTCCAGCTCAGCACTCAGGGCCAGCTCGACGGCCAGCGCCACCCGACGGCCAGGCCACCTGGCAGCACGCGTCGCGAGGAGCGAGACACATGACCGACACCGTGACGGCTCCGGCCGTGACGCAGCCCCCCTTCGCCGGCCGCAGGGTGCGCCGAGTCGAGGACGCTCGGCTGCTCACCGGGCACGGCACGTTCGTGGACGACATCCAGCGGCCGGGAATGCTGCACGCCTGCTTCGTGCGCAGCCCGTTCGCCCGGGCGACTATCAACAGCATCGATGTCTCGGCGGCGCTCGACCTGCCGGGGGTTCACGCCGTCTTCACGGCGGCCGACCTCAACCACGAGGTGCACGCGGCCTGGTACAGCTCGTACGGCCCGAAGGTCCCGGACACGCCGCGCCCGCCGCTGGCCGTCGAAGAGGTCCGGTTCGTAGGTGACCCGGTCGCGCTGGTCATCGCCGAGAGCCGGTACGTCGCCGAGGACGCGGTCGAGCTGGTCGACGTCGACTACGAGCCCCTGCCGGCCGCCGCCGACTACCGCCAGGCCCGCGGCTCGGACGCCGTGGTGCACGCGGCCTTCCCGGACAACGTCGCGGGCGGGCTCGCCGGCCCACCGCTGGCGGTGGTCGAGCCAGCCTTCGCCGCCGCCGCGTACGTCGCGGACGAGACCTTCTACCAGCAGGCGTACCAGGCGGTCCCGATGGAGACCCGCGGCCTCGTCGTCGAGTGGGCGCCCGGTCCCGGCGGCCCGGACGACGGCGAGCTGACGGTCTGGGCCGCCACCCAGACACCGCACGAGGTGCGTGCGTTCGGTGCCCGCCTGCTCGGCCTCGACCCGGACCGGGTACGGGTGATCATGCGGGACACCGGTGGCGGCTTCGGCCAGAAGGTCGTCCCGATGCGCGAGGACATGTGCCTCCTGCTGGTGGCGCGCAAGGTCCCGGCGCCGGTGAAGTGGGTCGAGGACCGCCGGGAGAACCTGATGGCCGCCGGCCAGGCCCGCCACGAGCACGGCCGGGCCCGGATCGCCTTCGCCGCCGACGCCGCCATCACGGCCGTGAGCCTCGAACACGTCCAGGACTGCGGCGCCTACCCGACACCGTGGCCGGTCGGCGCGTCCGGGGCGGTCGGGCTGCTCTACCCGGGGCCGTACAAGGTGCCGCTGGCCGCCTGGACGACCTCCACGGTCTTCTCGAACACCGCCGGGCGCACCGCCTACCGCGGCCCGTGGCAGTTCGAGTCGGTCGCCCGCGAGGTGCTGCTGGACATCGCCGCGCGCGACATGGGGCTCGACCCGGTCGAGCTGCGCCGCCGCAACCTGATCGGCCGCGACGACCAGCCGTACCCGAACCCGGCCGGCATGCCGCCCTATGACCACTCGTCTCCGCTGGAGACCTTCGAGCTCGCCCTGAAGATCCTCGACTACGACGCCTTCCGGGCGGAGCAGGCCGCCGCCCGCGAGCAGGGCCGCTACCTGGGGGTCGGCACGGGCACGTACATCGAGCCGACCGCGACCGGCCAGCCGTACTACGCGTCCGAGGGAGCGGTGATCCGGATCGGCCCGACCGGCCTCGTGACGGTCATCGTCAACGGCGGAGCGGCCGGCAACAGCCTGGAGACGACCGTCATCCAGCTGACCGCCGACGCGCTCGGGGTCGACTTCGACCAGGTCGTGACCATCCAGGGCGACACGGCGGTGACCCCGTTCGGCGCGGGCACGGCCGGTAGCCGCAGCGGCTCCGCGATGGCCGGAGCGGTCGCCGAGACGGCAAGGGTGCTACGGGCGAAGCTGACGGCGCTCGCCGCCGAGCGGCTCGGCGTCCCCGAGGACGCCGTGACCCTGGGCGACGGCCGCGCGAGCGCCGGTGCGGCCTCGGTCAGCTACGGCGAGCTCGCGTCGCCGGACGGCGTGGCGGCGACGGCCACCCATACCCAGAAGGCGCCGATGCTGTGGTCGAACGCGACCCATGTCTGCACCTGCGAGGTGGATATCGCCACCGGCAAGGTGACGCTGCTGCGCTACGTGGTCGGCGAGGACGTCGGCCCGATGATCAATCCGAATGTGGTCGAGGGCCAGATCGCCGGCGGCACCGTCCAGGGGATTGGCGGCGCCCTGCTGGAGCACATGGTCTACGACGACGACGGCAACCCGATGGCCAGCACCTTCGTCGACTACCTGCTGCCGACGTCCACCGAGGTCCCGCACATCGAGTACGGCCACATGGAGACGCCGGCGCCGGGTCCCGGCGGTCACAAGGGCGCCGGGGAGGGCGGCGCGATCGGCGCCCCGCCGGCCGTCATCAACGCGGTGGCTGACGCTTTGGCCCCTCTGGGCGTGAAGCTCACCGAGCTGCCCCTGAGCCCGTCGGCCCTGGTCGAGCTGCTCGTCGCCGCTGGCCACTAAGCCGGGCCGCCCGAGTGCTGGGCAGTCGCCCAACAACCGGTTATTGTTCGGGTGAGCCGGTTCGTCCCCCCATCCGGTTCCTGCTCGATGCCACCCCGCGAGGCGGGGCCGGAAGGGGCGCGGCGAACGGGCCTGAGCGAACGCCCAGCAGCCGATCCCAGGGCCGACGTGGAGGACGCACGCAGGTGGAGTTGGTCAACGAGTTCCGAGTTCCGCTGCCCGTCGAGAGGGCGTGGGAGCTGCTCACCGATCCGGAACGGATCGCGCCGTGCATGCCCGGTGCGCAGCTGCTCTCGGTCGACGGCGAGGACTTCCACGGCGCGGTCAAGGTGAAGGCAGGCCCGATCGTCGCCCAGTACAAGGGCAAGGCCACCTTCCAGGAGAAGGACGCGACGGCACACCGGGCTGTCATCAAGGCGGACGGCAAGGAATCCCGCGGCCAGGGCAACGCGAGCGCCATCGTCACGATGGGCCTCACCCCGGACGGTGACGAGACGGCCGTTCACCTGACCACCGATCTCACCATCTCCGGGAAAGCGGCCCAGTTCGGCCGGGGTGTGCTCGCTGACGTCAGCTCGAAGCTCGTCGCGCAGTTCGTCCGCAACCTGGAGGCCGACATCCTGGCCTCGCGCGACGCACCGGCCGTGGCTGAGGCGCCCGTAGCTGAAACTCCGGCCGTCGAACAGCCAGTGGTCGATGCGCCGGCCGCCGAAGCGCCTGGTGCCGAGACCACGGCCGCCGCGGCTCGGCCCGTGGAAGAGGCTTCGGCGCCCGAGGTTCCGGCTGCCGCCCCGGCGAGCGTCGCGGCGCCGGTCGCGGCGCCCCCCGCGGCGCCGGTCCGCGCGAAGGCCACGCCCGAACCGGCCGGCCCGTCGGCTCCAGTGGCCCCGGTCGCGGCGGTCCAGGCTCCCGCGGCCCAGGCGGCTTCGAGCGCGGCGCAGCCGCCGCCCGGGCGGCCGGTCGTCGTCGCGCCGGTGGCGGGCGCTCCGGTCAACCTGCTCGGCGTCGTCGCCTGGCCGCTGCTGAAGCGAGCGCTGCTGGTGATCGGCGCGGTGGTGCTCGCCCTGCTCATCTGGCTGGTGGTCCGCGCGGCCCAGAGCTGACACGGAGCGCCCAGTTCCTGTTCCGGCGGTCCCGCCCGCCGCCGTACCGACCCAGAAATCGTCGCACCGAGCCGCGGAAGGGCACACCAGTGACGACCGACACCGCGATTGCCTGGGATCCCTACACCCAGGCCTACGCCGCGGACCCGTACCCGATCTTCCAGCGGCTTCGCGAGGAGGTCCCGCTCTACTACAACGAGCAGTACGACTTCTTCGCGGTCACCCGGTTCTCCGACATCGAGCGCGGCCTGCCGGACTGGCGGACCTTCTCGTCCGCCAAGGGCGGCATCCTGGAAATCATCAAGTCCGGCATGGAGCTGCCGCCCGGGACCCTCATCTTCGAGGACCCGCCGGCCCACGACATCCACCGCAAGCTGCTGTCCCGCGTCTTCACGCCGAAGCGGGTCCTCGGGATCGAACAGCAGGTCCGTGATTTCTGTGTCCGCACGCTCGATCCGCTGATCGGCGAAAAACAGTTCGACATGTGCAAGGCCTTCACCATCGAGTTCCCGATGCGCGTCATCGGCATGCTGCTCGGCATTCCCGAGGCCGACCAGGCGGGGATCCGCGACGCCGGCAACGACCGGCTGCGCACCGAGGAGGGCGGACAGATGGATCTCTCCGAGGGCGCCCTGCTGTCGGGCGAGGTCTTCGGCGAGTACATCGACTGGCGGCGCGAGCACCCGTCGGACGACCTGATGACCGAGCTGCTGAGAGCCGAGTTCACCGACGAGAACGGCGTCACCCGGACGCTCACCCGCGACGAGATCCTGACCTACGTCACCGTCGTCGCCGGCGCCGGCAACGAGACCACGGGCCGGCTGATCGGCTGGGCGGCCTCGACGCTCGCGAAGTTCCCCGAGGCCCGCGCCGAGCTGGTCGCCGACCCGTCGCTGATCCCGAACGCGATCGAGGAGCTGCTTCGGTTCGAGCCGCCCGGCCACGCGATCGGCCGCTACGTCACCACCGACGTCGAGTTCCACGGCCAGCAGGTCCCCGCGGGCTCGGCGATCCTGTTCATCGTCGCGGCCGCGAACCGGGACCCGGCTCGTTACCCAGACCCGAACACCTTCGACATCCGCCGCCAGATCGGCCAGCAGCTGACCTTCGGGCTCGGCGGCCACTACTGCCTCGGCGCCGCGCTGGCCCGCCTCGAGGGCCGCGTCGCGCTGGAGGAGATCCTCAAGCACTTCCCCAGCTGGGACGTGGACTGGGACAACGCCAACCTGGCCTCGACGTCGACCGTCCGCGGCTGGGAATCCCTTCCCATCACGATCGGCTGAGCCGCGATGAAGTCGGCGTCGTTCGAGTACCACCGACCGGAGACCGTCGAGGCGGCGCTCGCGCTGCTCGCCGAGCTCGGCGATGAGGCCAAGCTGCTGGCCGGGGGGCAGAGCCTGGTGCCGATGCTGGCACTGCGCCTCGCCTACTTCGACCATCTGATCGACATCGCGCGCCTGCCCGAGCTGCGGGGGATCACCGTGGCGGACGGCTGGCTGCGGGTCGGCGCCGGCGAGACAGAGGCGGCGGTGGGGCGCGACGCGGCGGTGGCGAGTGCCGTTCCGCTGCTGACCCGGGCGACGCCGCTCATCGGGCACTTCCAGATCCGCAACCGCGGCACGCTCTGCGGCTCGGTCGCGCACGCCGACCCGGCCGGGGAGTACCCGACCGTCGTGCTCACCCTCGACGCGGAGATGATCGCCGCCTCGGCGGCGGGCGGTGAGCGCACGATCCCAGGGGCCGAGTTCTTCACCGGCCTGTGGAGCACCGCGCTCGAACCGGACGAGATGCTCGTCGCCGTGCGGTTCCCGGTGCGGGCCGGCCGGGCTGGTTTCGCGGTCGAGGAGTTCGCCCGCCGGTCGGGTGACTTCGCCATCGCCGGCGCCGCCGTCGCGGTCGAGCTGGACGGCGACGACCGGGTCGCGCGCGCCGCGATCGGCCTGCTGGGGATGGCCTCGGTGCCGTTGCGTGCCGCGGGGGCCGAACTGGCCGCCGTCGGGCAGCGGGTCGACGCGCTGGACGCGGCGGAGCTCGGGGCGCTCGCGATGAGCGAGCTGGACGACGTCCCCGCCGATCTGCAAGGCTCGGCTGCCTACCGGACCCGGGTCGGCGCGACGATGGCCGCCCGGGCCTGGACGTCGGCGATCAAGGAGGCTGCCGGCGCGGCCGCCGGAGCCGGAGGAGCCGTCCATGGCTGAGCTGCCGGTCCGCCTCACGGTCAACGGCCAGGCGGTCGAGAACCTCGCCGAGCCCCGGATGACCCTGGCCGACTTCCTGCGCGAGCGCTGCGGCCTGACGGGCACCCATCTCGGCTGCGAGCATGGCGCCTGCGGTGCCTGCACGGTCCTGGTCGAGGGCGCCGCCGTCCGCTCGTGCCTCATGTTCGCCGTCCAGACCGACGGGCTCGACGTGACGACCGTGGAGGGCATCGCCGCCCCCGACGGGACGCTTTCCCCGGTGCAGGCGGCGATGCGTGACTGCCACGGCCTGCAGTGCGGCTTCTGCACCCCGGGCTTCGTCGTCTCGATCACGGCGCTGCTGCGGGACAGCCCGGCCCCGACCGACGAGCAGATCCGCGAGGGCCTCTCCGGCAACTTCTGCCGCTGCACCGGCTACCAGGGCATCATCGCCGCCGTGCGCCAGGCCGCGACGGCGACCGCGCCGGCTTAGCCGACGGCGAGCAGGCCAACCGTCGGCGGGCGCCCTACCGGTCCGTCGACGTTGGGCCATGCCTGTCGGCAGCCGACCGTGGCGGTGTGGGGCCGGGCCTGTGGCCAGCTCCCACCCCCGGCCCGTGGCCGGCGTCCTGTGTGTTCTGCGTCCCGGTGCCGCGGCACTCCGTGGCTTCGCTTGAGTCCGACACTCGTCAGGTGAGAACGTTCTTCTCAATCCTAGAGAGGATTGCTATCATGGGCCTCTGTCCGGGTACGGAAAGGAACCGCACAACATGGCTCACTTCCCGAAGCCAGCTGAGGGCAGCTGGACGGCGCACTATCCCGGCCTGAGCACGGCGGATGCCTCCTACGAGGACTCGATCTCGCCCGAGCACTACGAGCTCGAGCGCAAGGCGGTCTTCGGAAAGACGTGGCTGAACGTCGGCAGGGTCGAGCGGCTCCCCAAGGTGGGCAGCTACTTCACCAAGGAGATCGACGCCGCCCGGTCCTCGGTGATCATCGTGCGGACCGCTGACGGCATCAAGGCGTTCCACAACGTCTGCCGGCACCGTGGCAACAAGCTGGTCTGGCAGGACTACCCGCGCGAGGAGACCTCGGGCACGGCGCGGCAGTTCATCTGCAAGTACCACGCCTGGCGTTACGACCTCGGCGGCGCCTGCACCTTCGTCCAGCAGGAGTCGGAGTTCTTCGACCTGGACAAGGCGAAGTACAGCCTCGCCGACGTCCGCCTGGACATCTGGGAAGGCTTCATCTTCATCAACTTCGACAAGGACGGCACCCAGTCCCTTGCCGACTACCTCGGGCCGCTGGCCGCCGACCTCGTCGGCTACCCGTGGGGCGAGATGACCTCGGTCTTCAAGTACAAGTCCGAGATCGGCGCCAACTGGAAGCTGTTCATCGACGCGTTCGCGGAGTTCTACCACGCGCCGGTGCTGCACAACCGCCAGGCGACGGCGGAGGAGTCCCGCAAGCTGCAGCAGTACGGCTACGAGGCGCTGTACTACAAGATCGACGGCCCGCACTCGATGGTCTCCAGCTGGGGCGGCATGTCCCCGCCGAAGGACCCGAGGATGGTCAAGCCGATCGAGCGGGAGCTGCGCACCGGCCTGTTCGGCCCGTGGGACAAGCCGTTCGACATCACGCTGCCGCCCGGCCTGAACCCGGCCCGGCACAAGGCGTGGGGCGTCGACTCGTTCGTCTTCTTCCCGAACTTCATGATTCTGGTCTGGGAGCCGGGCTGGTACCTCACGTACCACTACTGGCCGACGTCGGTGAACTCGCACACCTTCGAGGCCGCGCTGTACTTCGCGCCGCCGAAGGACGCCCTTGAGCGGCTCCGCCAGGAGATGGCGGCCGCGACGTTCAAGGAGTACGGCCTGCAGGACGCGAACACCCTCGAGGCGACCCAGACCATGCTGGAGTCCCGGGCGGTCAGCGAGTTCCCGCTGAACGACCAGGAGATCCTGCTGCGTCACCTGCACCAGACCGCGCGCGCCTTCTGCGCGGAGTTCGTGAAGAGCACCCCCGGCGCCACGCCGTCGCCGGCGCTGGTCTGACCCGCCCGCTCAAAGAGGGGAGACACCCGTGGCTACCCTGCCCGCGGACTTCGCGGATCTGGAGCCCTTCGCCGACTGGGCCCTCCCGACGGAGGACGAGCGGTTCGCGAAGCGCTACGCGGCCAAGATGGACGACCTGCAGGCGTTCTACGACGCCGCTCTCCCGCGGATCCAGGACGCGATCGCGTACCTGAACAGGTTCCCGCTGGAGGAGCTGCCCGAGGATGCGTACAACCTGCTGCTCGTCTACTACTCGCTGTGCAGCGTCTCGTTCTCGGTCGAGGCCTGGCACCAGCCGCGGGTGCCGGACGCCGGCGCCGCGCACATCTCGAACGTCTTCGCTCCCGCGGTCTGACGTCCGAGTCGACCACTGGCCCCTGTGGGCCGGTGCTGGCCGCGTCGCTGTGGACGTCGCCGGGTGGGCTGGCCCCCGACCCGGCGCCGCCACCGACGTCCGGCCGCCCGGGTCAAGCAACCGGCCCGACCGGTGCCGGCGGTTCCGCGTAGACCAGCCCCGTCGACGCGGAACCGCCGGCATTGGCATGTGGGTGACCTGGCCGATCGATGGCACGTCGACGCGGGAGCGCGAAAGACTGGACTGACCGGTCGCCTCACAAACCGCCCAGACCGCCGCACACGGCGCCGCTGTCCACCGATCATGGCAAAGGGGACGTCGCATGGCACGCATCGAGCCGCTTCCGCTCAAGCAGTGGCCGAAGGAGATGCGGCAGGTGCTGGCCGCGCTGGAGCCGCCGGGTACCCCGGCGAGGCTGTCGCCGGAGGGTCGCTCGAAGGCGTTGAACACGCTTGGGGTGTTCGCGTACCACACGACCCTTTCGCAGGCGTTTTTCACGTTCAACGGGCACATCCTGTCGACGAGCACGCTGACCGGCCGGCAGCGGGAGCTGATCGTGTTGCGGGTCGCCGCGCAGCGCCAGGCGGGCTATGAGTGGTTGCAGCACACCTTCATCGCCCGCGACGCGGGCCTTTCGGATGAGGAGATCCAGCGGATCGCGCTCGGGCCGGACGCGCCGTTGTGGGACCCGCTGGACGCGGCGATGCTGCGCGCGGTGGACGAGCTGGTCGGTGATGGCAAGATCGGCGACGAGACCTGGGCGGTTCTGGTCAAGGAGCTTGAGGTCAAGCAGATCCTGGACGTGATCTTCACGGTTGGCGCCTACGAGACGCTCGCCTACATGATCCGTTCGTTCGACATCGAGATCGACGACGACATGCGCGAGGCCGTCGCCCGCCGCCAGTCGCCGACAGCCTGAGCGGGCGCGCCCCGCGCCCCGATCCGACGGGAGCCTCCGATGTCCGTCACCGTCAGCCCGATCAGCGCCGAGGTAGGCGTCGCGGTCACGGGCCTTGCCGGCCACCAGCTGGCGGACCCGGCCGTCGCCGCCGACACCCTCAGGTACCTCGACGAGCACGGCGTCGTCATCTACCGCGAGGCGCACATCGGCGACGCCGACCTCGTCGCGCTCAGCCGGCTGCTCGGTGAGGTGGTCGTCGCTCCGATGGGCGGCGAGGAGGAGTTCCCGGAGGTCTCGGCGATCTCCCTCGACCCCGCCCAGAGCGCCCTGGCGGCCTATCGGACGGGCACCTTCTACTGGCACATCGACGGCGCGAACGACCTGGTGCCGCAGAAGGCGACCCTGCTGACCGCGTTGGAGGTCGCGACCGAAGGCGGCGACACCGAGTTCGCCAACCTCTACGCCGCCTACGACTCGCTGTCCGCCGAGGACAAGGCCCGGTACGCCGAGCTGCGCGTGGTCCACAGCTTCGCGGCCACCCAGCGGCTGGCCCACCCGGACGCGTCGGCCAAGGTGCGTGCCAGCTGGGAGAAGGTTCCCTCGCGGGAGCACCCGCTGGTCTGGACCCGGCGCAACGGGCGCAAGTCGCTGCTGGTCGGGGCGACGGCCGACCACCTCGTCGGCTGGCCGGAGGACGAGAGCCGCGCGCTGCTCGACCGGCTCCTCGGCTGGGCCACCCAGCCGCGCTTCTCCCTGCGCCACCACTGGACGCCGGGCGACCTCGTCATCTGGGACAACACGGGCATCCTGCACCGAGCACAGCCCTACACCGCTCTGTCTCGCCGGCTCATGCACCGCACCACCCTCGTCGGCGAGGAAGCGGTGGCCTGACTGGCCCGCGCCGCCGTGAAACAGACTCGGCATGTGAACCGTTGCCGACCGAAGGGAACCGCGCGCAGATGACCGCGGCAGCAAGCGACAGCCTGGCCGGCAAGGTCGCGATCGTCACTGGTGGTGGCTCGGGCAGCGGGCGTGGCTGCGCCGTGCGCCTGGCCGCTGACGGCGCGAAGGTCGGTGTCTTCGACCTGGACCCGGGCAACGCCAAGGCGGTTGTGGACGAGATCGTCGCGGCGGGTGGCGTGGCGCACCCGGTCACGTGTGACGTGACGAGCCGTGAGCAGATCGACGCCGGGGTGGCCGAGATCAGGGCGCTGTACGGGCCCGCCACGATCCTGGTGACGTCGGCCGGCCGCGAGGGCTTCCGCCGCCTTCGACGTCGTCGCTCTCGCCGGACCGGCCGAAGAACTCAGGGTCATGGCGGGGAGCCCACTCGCACGGCGCATCGCACCAGCCCGCGGTGCCCGCGGGTGTGGCCTGGCGTTCCAGGTAACGCGCGGGCCTCGGGATTCGCGCCGTCGGCGCCGCGCCCAGGGGCGGTTACGGGCGGTCGAAGTCGCGGGTGATGGCGTGGAAGCGGCGGCTGGCCTCTTCCTCGTCGTCGGGGGTGCGCGTGTCCTGCCGGACGACGTCGGCGATGCACAGGTAACAGGAGACGGCCGCGACGACGGCGTAAGCGAGCCAGATCGGGTTCTTCCCGTGGGCGATCACCGAGTACACCGGCAGCACGGTCAGCGCGAAGAAGAAGGCGCTCACGACGGCCGCCGTGACGCGAGTGACCGGGTGCTTGCGCCAGTGGGGTGTCCGGCGGACGGGCCAGGCCTCGACGGAGTCGGCCTCGGCTGTGCCGGCTGCCGGCGCCTGACTGGTGGAAAGCTCGGTCATGGCGGAGACGGACGGCTGAAGGTCGGTCACGAGGTCACCTCGTCTTCGGTTCGGTGGCGGATGGGTAATTGGATCAACACTACCCGTAATGCTGGCGCCTCGGTACCTCCCTGGGGGTATCTGGCGGAAGTCTTTACCTCCCGCCGCGATCTGCCGAGTCGACCTCGGCACGATCCCCAGGGAACGCGCGTCCGGTCCGACCTGATGACTCAGGTACTGACTGGTTCGACTCCGGGTAGCTCTTGTAGGTGGTGTGCGGGAAGAGCAGCGGGACCAGGTCCGCGGCGGAGCGGATCTCCTCGACGCCTTCGGCCTTGGCCCGCTGGGCGAGCACCGGTACCTCGGTGTTCAGCTGGGTGATGGGCCGTGCCGACTGGCCGGCCCCGGACCCGGGGGCGCATCCAGGCCGCCGTCCGGCTCCTCGTCGGCGTCCTGCGCCCGTGACACGCCGCCCGCCCCGCCCGCCCCCGGCCCTGACACGCCGCCCCCGCCGCCTTGCCGCCGGCCGGACGGTCAGTACCTGAGCGACAGGATGGTACGGCTGGGCGCCTCGGCCGGGACGGTCAGACCGAGGACGACGGCCAGCTCCGGGTTGGCGGCGTCGCGCAGGGCGGCGAGCGGCGCCAACCGCGCGCGGACCGCCGGGTCCCGGGAGGCGCCGCCGCTGAGCACCAGAGCGTTGATCTTCTCCCAGCCCAGGTCGTTGCGGGCGAGCATCGCCGCGCAGTGCTCGATGGCCGGCGCGAGCACGGGCTCGACCAGCTCCCCGAGCTGCGCCGGCGTGAGGGTGAGCTCCAGCAGCAGATCGGGCAGGAAGACGTCCGCCGACCGCTGCTCGGCCAGCTGCTCTCGCAGCATCCGGGCGGCGTCGCGCAGGTAGCCGGCCCGCCGCCGGCCGGCCTCGCCGTCGCCGTCGTCGATCTGGTATCGCTCGCGCAGCCGCGCGACGATCGCCGTGTCGATGGCGTGGGCGCCCGCCCGGTCGTCGCCGACCTGGTCGATCACGGCGGCCACTCCGCGGTCGGCCGTCACGAGGGCAGCGTCGAAGGTTCCGCCGCCGATGTCGGCCACCACCCAGGTGCCGTCCTCGGGCCGCGGGCCGAGCACGGACCGGGCGGCCGCCGCGCCCTCGTCGACGATTGTGATGGTGTCCGGGGCGAACCCCGCGTTCTCACCGGCCTCGACCAGCACCGCGCGCTGCTCGTCCGAGAAGATGACCGGCGCCGAGAGGGTGAGCCGGTCGAACCCCCGCCCGGCCTGACGGCGAGCCTGTCGAGCCGCGTACAGCAACGGCTGGGTGACGGCCTCGACCGGGCCGAACGGGTGTCCGCCCAGCATCCGGGGCTCGTGCTGGCCCAGCTCCCGCTTGACCTCGCTCCAGCACCAGTCGGGCCGGCTGGTCCGGCGGGCCTGGGCCGCGTCGCCGACCAGCCAGCGCCCGTCCGACGAGCGGGCCACCGCCGTCGGGAACCAGGCCAGCTGGGTCGCCGGTACCCGGACGAGGACCGGGTCAGTACTGTCCGCGGTCGTGTAGGCGGCCTTGGTCCAGGTGGTCCCCAGATCGACGGCTAAGAGCCACTCGCGCGCCATTCTTCGCCCGTCCTCTCGGCAGTTCCGTCCCTGTCGAGGAACGACATCGAGTGTGGGGCACCCCAGGGGGTGGCGAGGGCGCGCACCCGTGTGCCCCGGTCGCCGTAAGGCCCCGGCGCGGGGTGGAACGGCGGTGTGGTCATGACTACCACACGGCACCGGGTACCACGGCGTGTCCCGCTGCTCTGTGTCACGAGGACCACCCGTTGGGGGCGTCCGCCGGCCCAGGAAGGGCGTCTCGACGGGGAGTGGATAACGTATCCAATATCGGATCGTCGCTCGGGTCGCATCGTTCCGACGCCGACACTGCCGAACCGCTGATGACCATCGAGGTGCCGCTCATGCCCGACGAGACTGCTTCCCGGCCGTCCGCGACCACTCTGCTGGCCGGGGTGCGCATCGTCGACGTGTCGATGCTCGGCCCCGGGGCGCTGACCACGCGCCTGGCCGACCTGGGCGCGGACGGCTGCGCGCGGCCGGCGCGTTCGGCCGGGCCTGAACGCGGGGCGGGCCTGAACGCGGGGCGGGCCTCGCGCGGCCGTCGTCGGGCGTTCCGCGGCGCCCGAGACAGTCTTATGATATTTTATACAATCTGATTGCTGAAGGTAGCCGCAGCTGAAGGTGGCCGCACCTGCGCGCGGTCGTCCGGCGCCGTCGCGCCAGGCAGTTGTGGTGCGCAGTTCGTCTGGTCAGTAGTGGAGCGAAACCGAGGTGCTGGGCATGGGGCTGCTCGACGGCAAGGTCGCGATCGTCACCGGGGCCGGGCACGGCATCGGCCGGGGCCACGCCCTTGAACTGGCGAAGCAGGGCGCGAAGGTCGTCGTCAACGACCTGGGCGGCACGCTGCGCGGCGAGGGCCAGGGCCGCGCGGCCGACGAGACCGTCGCGCTCATCGAGAATCGCGGCGGCATCGCGGTCGCCGACTACTCCGACGTCGGCGACTTCGACCAGTGCGGCGAGCTGATCGCCCGGGCGGTGGACGTCTTCGGCAAGCTCGACGTCCTGGTGAACAACGCCGGGATCGTGCGTGACTCGGTGATCTGGAACATGCCGGTGGACGACTTCGACGCGGTCATCCGGGTCCACCTGCGCGGCACCTGGGCGACCTGCCAGCACGCCGCCAAATACTGGCGCGCCGCGGCAAAGGCCAAAGGCGGCCCGGCCGGCGGCCGGATCATCAACACCACCTCCGGGGCGGGCCTCGGGGGCAACTTCGGCCAGTCGAGCTACGCGGCGGCCAAGGCGGCGATCGTCGCCGTCACCCAGACGCTCGCGCTGGAGCTGCTGCGCTCCGGCGTGACGGTGAACGCGGTGGGCCCATCGGGGCTCACCCGGATCACCGCCACGATCCCGGGCATGGGCCCGGCGTTCGAGCCGGACGAGCTCGCCGAGGGCGAGTACCACCCGATGGACCCGGCGAACAGCTCCCCGCTGGTCGCGTGGCTCGCCAGTGACGAGGCCGACCATGTGACCGGCCAGGTCATCCGGGTGATCGAGGACAGGATCATCTGGATGCGGGGCTGGACCGAGCGCAAGGTCATCTCGGCCGGCGGCAAGCGCTGGGACCCGACCAGGCTCGGCGGGGTGCTGGCCCAGGACGTCTTCGAGACTCGTGGCCGCGGGATGCGGTTTCCTCAGTCCTGACGGGCGCTGGTCCGGACGAGCGCGAGCCGGACGGTGGCTGGGAGAAGAGGTCCGATGGCGGTAGATCTCGCCGAGTTACTGAGCCCTGCGCACACCGTCCTGCTCACGCAGGAATGCCAGAACGGTGTCATCGGCACGCCCAGCTCGCTTCCGGTCCTCGCCGAGGTCGCCCGCGAGTCGGGGATGATCGCCAACGTGGCCCGGCTGGCCGCCGGCGCCCGGGCCGCCGGTGTCGGCGTGCTGCACGCGGTGGCGGCGCGCCGGCCGGACGGCCGCGGTTCCAGCACCAATGCCCTGCTGTTCCTCGGCACCGACAAGGCTCCGGTCACGCAGCTGCTCGGCACGCCGGCGGTCGAGGTCCTCGACGAGATCGGCCAGCAGCCCTCGGACCTGGTCTCGGTGCGGCTGCACGGCGTCTCGCCGATCGCGGGGACAGACGTCGACGCGCTGCTGACCAACCTGGGCGCGAAGACCGTGGTGATCGTCGGGGTCTCGTCGAACGTCGCCATCCCGGCGGCCGTCTTCGACTCGGTGAACCTCGGCTACCAGGTTGTCGTGGCCCGGGACGCGATCGCCGGCGTGCCCACCGAGTACACCGACCTGGTGCTGCGCAACTCGCTGTCGTTGTGCGCCACGATCGTCGGCACCGACGATGTTCTCGCGGCCTGGAAGAAAACCTCCGCGGACTGACGGCCAGTCGGTAGCGTGGGCCGGGGCCCGTCGCCTCCCAGGCGGGTGAGGCCACTGCCGCTGAGCGCCCCGACCTGATCGGCGCTGGGCGGCAGGTGCCTCCCGGCGAAACTCAATGTTGACGTCGGTGTCAAATCCATCTAGCGTGGGAGGGCCACGGCCCACGTGGTGAACACCCGACGACGGGAGGACGACATGGCAGCCCTGAAGGCCGGCGCCCGGCTGAAGGACGAGGCGACTGGCGTGGAGGCGGTCGTCGTCCGGGTCACCGCCGAGTCGACCCTCGAGCTGCGTCCGGGCGGCCCGGCCGCGCTGGGTAAGCGCTACACCTGCGCCGTGTGCGAGGCCCAGGTTCTCGTCGCCAAGGCCGGCGCCGCCGAGCCGGTGTGTCACGGCGAGCCCATGTCCCTCGCCCAGGCGAGGCCGCTCCCGTCCTCGGACTGAGCGAGCGCCTGCTGTTCCTGGGCTGGGCCAAGGGGTCACGTCCTCAGGGACATGGGCCCGGCTGAACGTCCGGCACCCGGTTGGCGGGCGCTAAGCGTCCGCCGCCGGCTCCGCCAGCTGGAGCGCGTTCAGGCAAAGGCGGACGAGTTGTTCCACACCGTCGTCGAAATCGAACTCGAACAGCTTCTGTACAAACCACATCTCGGCGAAGCGGTTCATCATCGCGCTCATCGCCGCCAGCGCCACCTCGGGGATGATGCTCGGGTCGGCCCAGCCCTGCTGTTGCATCCGGCGGACAGCCCGGGCGGCGCGGATACGATCCGCCTCCTGATATTCGAACCGGATACTCGTCAGTTCCGGGTCGTATCTCGAGACCATCTCGATGACGCCGATGATCCGGGCCTCGTCCCGGTAGCTCGCCAGGAACTGCGTGGCCAAGTGCCGGATCGTCTCGGCGGGAGTGCCGGCGCGTGGCCCGTTGAACACAGAGGTGTACATCGGCTGCTGGAGAAGGTCGCCGACCGCCATGGCGACCTCGCGGAAGACCTGCTCCTTCGAGTCGAAGTAATGGTAGAACGAGCCGTGTGACATTCCGGCGCGCTCGGCTATGTCGGAGATCCGGGCGTCCAGAAAACCGTCCTCCTCGAAGACGGCCTTCGCCGCGTGCACCAGGCGGGCCCTGGTCGCGGCACCCTTGCGGGAACGCGGTCCGCTCGCCTTCGCTCGCCCCTCCGGCCTGGCACCGGGCACCGGCGCGGGCGGGGACACATTATCCGTGGACGCCACGGCAGCCTTCCACGAATGGCCCTCCGATCGACACCGGTGTTTACCGGTGAGTCTACCGGTGGATTGTCATTGACGTCGACGTTAAAATGAGCAGAGCGTGTCGGGTACCAGAGCTCGCGGCGTCTCGGCCCTTCGGCCGGCCGCGGACCCGGCCCGAGCGCGGCTCGCCAGCGGCCTCGCCACGCAGTGTCATCGTGGTCCCGCGTCGTGGTCAGCCTCTCCATTGGCGTCACCAGGCTCAGGGGAGATCAATATGTCGGTCCACTACCTGCTGGGCAAGTCTTGAGCGAGTCAGGCGAGGTCCTCGACGGCATCCCCGGGCCTGGGGCGATTCCGTCGCTTGAGATCGAGACAGTTGACGTGCCGGGCATTCCCAACGCCCGCCAGGTCCGCCACAGCGCGCGGGACGGACACACCCTCGGCCCGATCATGATGGCGACGCGCCGGGCCGGCGACGAGCTGCGCGGCTCCTGCCCGGTCTCGCCCGGAATGTGCGTACCGGGGACGACCACCGTCCAGCTCGCTCCGCTCGTGGTCTGGGCGGATGTCATCGGCGGGCGGCTCGCGGTCGGCGAGCTCGCGCCGCGGGTGCCCGTCACCCTCGACCTGGACGTGCAGCTGACCGTCCCGCCGCGCCCGAGCAGCCAGATCAACGCGACCGGACGAGTCATCAAGACTGGTCGGTCGGTTGTCGTCATCGGCGCGGAGTTCACCGATGAGGCGGGTGAGCTGGTCGGCGTTGCGGCGGCGGCGTTCATGGCCGCGGGCGACCCGTCGCTCGTGATGCCGCCGATCGTCTGGGAGGACCCGGACGAGGCGCCGCCGCGCCCGCCGCTGCTGACGAGCCTCGCCGAGCACGCCGGCTGCCAGGTCAGGGAGCCCGGTGTCGCGGCCGTCCACCGGACCGTGCACGGACTGAACTCGTCGAACACCGTCAACGGCGGGCTGATCGCGCTCGCCGTCGAGCAGGCGGCGCTCTCCCTGAACCCGAGCGTTCCGCTTGCGTCGATTACGTTGCGTTATCTGCGGCCGGTCCGAATCGGGCCCGCGGTGGCGACGGCGACGGCCCATGGCGGGATGACGACCGTCGAGGTCCGCGATGCGGGCGCCGACGGGCGGCTGGCGGTCCGAGCGGTCACGAGAAGCTTCTAGTCCCGGCCGGGGTCTGGATCGTCCGGTTTGTGCGCCTGCTCAGGTGCCGGGTGCTGGGAAGCCTTGCAGCCGCGGCCGGCCAGCCAGCAGGCGTCCGCGCCGGTGCCCGCCCCCGCGTCGAGGACGGTCCCGGCCGGCAGGCTTGCGACCTGCTCGGCCAGCACCGGGCTGGGCTGGTCCCCAGCCGGGTGCGCCTCGGCATGGACCCGGTGCCGAGCGTCCCAGGCGTCCGGGCCGAAGACGAGGTCCTGGCGGCCGGCGTCGGGCGTGACCTGGGCGGTCGCGTCGATCGGATCCCCCATGGTGTGGGGCCCGGTGGCGAGCTCGCCACCCCGCGGCTCGTCAGCTGTCTCGATCGGCAATGCCTGCCTCCTGTGCGAGCCGCGGGCCCGCCTGTTGTCGCGAGGCCGTGGACCCCTCGCCTCGACCACTGGGCGCGACTGTGCGCCAGCGCGGCCGGGTTGACAAATATCTTTGCCAGAATGGCAAACTGGCTGCATGGTGGACCAGCGACTGGGCGACACGCCTGAGCCCGCGGACGAGCCCGCGTTCGACGACGTGCTGGCGGCGGTGGGCCCGCGGCTGCGGGCGCTGCGGCACGAGCGTGAGGTGACGTTGCCGCAGCTGTCCCAGGCGACCGGGATCTCCGTCAGCACGCTGTCGCGGCTGGAGTCCGGGCAGCGCCGGCTCACCCTGGAGCTGTTGCTGCCGCTGGCCCGGGCACATCAGGTGCCGCTCGACGAGCTGGTCGGCCACCCGCCGACCGCGGACCCGCGCATCCATCCGCGCCCGTTCCAGCGCAACGGCATGACGTTCCTGCCGCTGACCCGCCGCCCCGGCGGGCTGCAGGCGTACAAGATGCTCATCCCGGCCCACTGGCCCGCGAGCGAGCCGCAACCGCAGGTCCACGAGGGCTACGAGTGGCTCTATGTGCTCTCCGGCCGGCTGCGCCTGCTGCTCGGTGAGCACGACCTCATGCTTGGCCCGGGCGAGGCCGCCGAGTTCGACACCCACCTGCCGCACGCCTTCGCGAACCCGACCGAACGCCCGGTCGAGATCCTCAGCCTCTTCGGCCCGCAGGGCGAGCGCCTGCACCTGCGCGCCCGCCCGACGGCACGGGCCGACGGCTGACCGGCCTCGCCGGCGGTCAGCCGGAACCCGCCAGGCCAGCTACCCGGCGTCGGTGCCCGGCCGGCGGCCCGATTGCCCCGGTGGCGGGATAACCGAATTGCCTGAGCACGTTCGCGACCTTTCCGGCGCGACCTCGCCGCGCTGGGGAAACGGGATCAGGATCACGCCATTGGCGGCGGTCCTTTACCCGTCGTCCCGCCGGCGTGGGTTAGCGACGGCGCCGGGTCGGCTCAAGGGCCGGGAAAAAGCCCTTCACCGTGCTCCGCGAGACCAGGGTGACGGCCCGGTCCTTGTTGAACAGGTCGTTGTGCCGGGTTTCCAGCGCGAGCACCAGCGCGATGCCCATGACGGCCCGGGCGGAGATGTCCGGCGACTCGAACTCGAAGCCGTACCTGTCCTCGACCTCACGCCAGGCCTCGGCCAGCCGGTCCATCGCGACGGTGAAGTGCTTGCGGTAGAAGCGGCGGGCCACCTTCGGGTCGCCGAACAGCACCAGCCCGAGCAGCGGGAGGATCTCCTCCAGGGTGGCGATGAGCCGGCGGTACAGGCCGTTGAGCGCCTCCAGCTGGCGTTCCGGGGTGAGTGGCTCGTCGAGGTCGACCACATCGGTGGCTGCGACGAGCTCGTCCACCGCCTGGCGCAGCGGCTCGAAGACCGCCTCGTAGAACAGCTGGTCCTTGCTCTCGAAGTGCCGGTAGATCACACCTTCGCTGATACCGCCGCGTTCGGCGATCTGCTTGATGGTCGTCCCGTTCATGTCACCGGTCTCGACGAACGCCTGCCGGGCGGCCTTCAGAATAGAGCTCTTGCGGGCCTCGGCTGTCAGCCGTCGCGGCCGCGGCCTCGCCTCGGCGGCCGCGCTCGCGCCGTCGGACGCCGCCGTCCGCTCCACGGTCGGCTGGTCGGCCATTGGTCCTCCAGTAGCGGTGGTTCTCCCGACACGGAGCTCCTCCGGATGCGGGGCACAGTCGCCAGGTGAATGAACGTACGCTATCTTACTCACCCGATCATGAGAGTTTTGGCAACCGCCCCGCCCGCCGCCGCGCTGATCTCGACATCAATGTCGGTCGCTTGACGCGCGCGGATCCACGATCTTAGGCTCGTCAGTGAAATGAGGACTTACTTACTTCACTACGTCGTGGGCGAGCGCAGCCTCGACGACGCCCCGGCCGGCGACGACTACCTGGCCGCGATGGCCGCCGTCGTCGGAACGGCGATCGACGCGGGTGCGCTGGGCTTCTCCACGTCCCGCACTTTCCTGCCACGGTTCCCGACGGCCGCCCGGTGCCGGGGGCCCACGCCCGCCCCGAGGAGCTGGCCGCGATCGCGGGGGCGCTCGCCGCCCGAGGCCGCGGCGCGATCGAGGTCGTCCCGCGCATCGGCGAGCGCGACCGTGCCACCCGGCAGAACTCGGTCGCGGAGCTCGCCTGGAGGGAAGACGTCAGCCGCTCCTCAACTCGCCCGCTCACCTTCGCGGTCACCCAGGGTGATCGTCGGCGCGACCTGTGGGCCCGCGAATCGGGCCGGCTTCGGAGAGTGACGCGAAAAGTTCGTCGTCGGTCGATTCCAGCGCCTGTCGTCCGTCAGCGTGCTCGTCGATGGGTCGGGAAGTGGCGCCCTGGGGCCGGCCTCGGACCGGGCCGACGCGCTGCTGGAGACCATCCCGCGGAGGTGCGACACCGCCGCCGCGCTCGGCCGCGTCCCACTGGAGCTCGGCGTCGCCGGCAAGCTCCCGAACGTCCCCGGAACCGACGGGACGCCTGACCTGACGGCGGCCATCGACGGCCTGCCGGCGCTGGTCGAGGCCGGTCACCGACGTCCGCCTGCAGCTACCAGTCCCGGCCGACGTCAACGCAGCCGAGGACTACCTGACCCCATGGGTGACGGCCTTCCGCAAGGCCACTGCCTGACCCGAGCAGCCCGGCTCCCGCCCGCTGGCACGAGAGGGCTGGTCCTACGTCGGGGTTGCCGATTCGGGCCGGGCCGGCGCCACGGCGAATGCGTGAACGAGCGCTCGCGTCCGGACGGGCCCAACTGGCGTCCCGAGGCTCGATGGAGGCCGGCCGGGACGCAGCGCTAGCCCGTGGTGAGGCGCAGGCTGGTGAGGCCCAGCTCGGGGGAGGTCTTGCGGGCGGTCTCGGGGGGCTCGCCGCAGACGAGGACGGGGACGTCGCGAGTGACCGCGACGGTGGCGATCGCCGAGCCGGTGCCGGTGGGCCCGTCCCAACCGAGATGGACGGTGGCGGAGCGGCGGTCGGCCGCGACGTCGCTGCTGGCCGACGTCAGCCGGTGCTCCAGCCAGGCCCAGCCGAAGCGGTCGAACAGCTCGCGTTCGGCGACCTGGCCCCACTGGTCGAGCGCGGTCGTACCCCGGTAGCTGCCGCGTACCGGCGGCGGACCGGACCGGCGCACCACGGAGTCGAGTACGGCCGCGTCGAGGAATCCCCAGGCCAGGCCGTCGGGCAGGGTGAAGCCGGTCGGCGCGTACCGGTGGCCGCCGGTGTGGCTGCAGCGCCGGACCCGGACTCCCGACCAGGTTCCGCCCGCGTCGAGCGCGAGCCGGGTGCCGAGCCGTCCGCAGCAGACGTCGCGCGAACCGTGCCCGCACAGCAGCACCTCCGGCGGCGCCGGCTGTCCCTGGCCCGCCGGGCGGCCGTTCTCGATGGGCGCCGTGGCCAGCCGGGCGACCTCGTCGACGAGCCGCTCGGCCGGGATGAGGTGGTCGGTACCGGTGAAACGGCTGGTCTCGGCTCGCCGCCAGATCGTCACCGCCACCTGGGCGGCACCGGTGGAAGCGCCGACGGCCCCGGAGCCGTCCATGCTGGAGCCGAGGGCCGGGCCTTCGTCCGGCGGACGCACGGCCAGCAGGCGGGTCGAGCGCAGCCCCCGCTTGGACAGCTCCGCGAAGATCGGGATCTCTCCGATGTCCTGAGGCCACGGCGGGGGCGTCTCGATGAGAACGAACGTGTCGCAGGTGAGCGCTGACCCGACGGGGTCGACTCCCTGGGCCAACGTCCACGGCGCGCAGCGGTAGGAGATCGCAGGGCTGGAGACGGTGACGGTCACAGCGGCCTCCCGATCGTCACGGTGCTTGCTCAGCGGACGGACGGTCCACCGCTCGCGTGAAGGAACGTGCACGGTTCACGTGAGGTTCCAGCCAGGCTGAGGACCGAGACCGGCGCCAACGGTGGTTCTCGCGACACTGCCACCGCCGTCCTGCCGGCCTTGGCGGGCCGGCGCGGGCATGAACGCCAGTTGCGCCCTTTCATGGCTCTGGCCAGGCCCGATTCACGACCACGAGCGGGTGAAGGCGGCGAGCGCGGGACGGTCGCGTAGACCGAGGCCGAGCTCTGGTTGACTCGACCTGGCCCAACTCGCAGGAGTTGCTGCGCAAGCGCTTCGCCGGCATCCCCCAGCACGAGGCAATGATGACGGCGGGCGACGGGCTGGGCCGAAGCCGGCGTCTGCTGCGCCGAGCCCGCCGTCGATGCCTGCTCGACGGGCGCGGCTGGCTGCAGCGGTCTGACGGAGAGGGCGAGCCGACGAAGGTCTCGCCAAGGCGATACGACGTCAGCCGGACGATCCACAGATCCACAGACAGTCTTCACCCGACCAGGGTGCGCCGTCAGGCGCACGGACTACTGATCCCGCGTACCGACGGGGAAGACCTTCATGACCCACGAGGACTGATCTCCGTACATCCCGTTCGGGTTGGCGTCGTGACGAAGAAGAAGCCGCGGTCCGAGGCGGACGACTTCGCGGGGATGAGCCGCGGTGGGGTGGCCGTCATGCTGGCGATCGTGGCCCTGGGACACCCGTGGCAGGCCCTCCGGGAACTGTTCGCGGCGGTCCGTCGGCTGGGCCGACGGATGCGACGGCTCGCACTGGCACCTGCCGGGCCGGTGGCGGCGGTGCTGTGGTCACGCCACAGAGACCGGCGCCCCACCTTCGAGGACTACCTACATGGCCGCGATGCGGACGGCGGTCCTCCATCGCTCGGGAGAGCAGTACGTCGACCGCCAAGGTCAGCCGCCGCGTTGATCGCTGTTTCGGTCCTCCCGTGGCCGCGAAACAGGCCCGGTTGCAACCATCGGAGAGCCGAAGCAGCGATCATGGGGACGCGGGGACCGGTCGAACGTCGGGCGAGGCGGCAGTAGTGAGAACTGACGCGGACGGCCACCGCGTGACGGCCGGTGCCAGCAGGGCGAAGAACGCGATGCAGGCAGTTGTGGAAAGGGCGACGGGTCGTAGTGAAAGCTTTCGACACAGCCGTCCCACGACTCTCCTCTTTACGCGGAGCAGGTGATCGGCCTATCCGGTGCTCTCCTTTTGTTCCCTTCGAGGGCCGGGGGTACACGTGCTGTTTCAGCTGTGCGCGGCGGCGATCCCGTTGCTCGGCTGGCCGGCCGTGGCAGACCCCTCGGTGCGCTGCCGCCCGGCGCGCTGCCGGCGCCGGGCCAGCAGCACGTCCGCGAGCGCGTCCGCGCGCTCCATGTCGTCGAGAGTCGCGCGGGCCCGCCCGTCGACCGCGAGGATGGCGGCGAGCAGCTCGGCGGACAGCCTCGTCCGGGCCGCCAGCCGCGCCACGCTCGGGGGCAGGCTGGCCGGCGCCGACGCGGCCGGCGGTTGCGAGCCGGTGTCGATCCGCGCCGGGATCCGCTGGTACGGCACGAGCCGGCCTTCGCGGACGACGCGGACGTGGGCGCGAGGCCGGGTTCCCAGGTGGGAGCTGAGGAGATCGAACATACATTCGATCCTGGCGGCTGGCGGATCACCCTGTCAAGTAGCTGCGACCCAGGACGCGATGACCGTCCGTCAGCCGGGCCGCTGCGCCGGGGCGGCTCGGTCTGCGCGTCGCGGCACCGCCCGCGGGGGTGCCGTGCGGGCCGGGCGGGACGGTTGGGGCTCAGCAGGCGAAGTGCAACGGCAGGCCCGGCCAGGGCCACGGGAAGGAGTACAGAATGCCGCGGCCCGCCGAGCAGAGGAACGCCGTGTCGCCTTCGGGGCCGCCGAAACAGATGTTCGTCACGAACGGGTCGTGCTCCGGGGTGGCGAACTCGCGTAGCACCTGGCCCTCGGGGCTGATGACCGTGACGCCCGACTTCCCGAGGTTCGCCACGCACACGTTGCCGGCTCCGTCGATCGCGAGGCCGTCCCAGTGGTGCTCGCCGCCGGTGGAGTACAGCTCGGCCCTCGCGGCGAGAACGCCCGGCGCGGTCACGTCCCAGGCGAGCACTCGCCCCGAATAGGTCTCGGAGACGTAAAGCCTCGTACCGTCGGGAGAAAGACCCATGCCGTTCGGGTAGGAAAGGCCTTCCGCGACGACCTCGATTGTGCCGTCGATAGGGTCGGCGTAATAGATGGCGCCGTGCGTGGTATCGACGAGATAGCAGGATCCGGCGGCGTCGAAAACGATGTCGTTGAGGTTTCCGATACGGCTTCCCGCCACGTGGGTGAACACGACCTCGACGTCGCCGGTCTCGAGGTCGACCCGCTGGACGTAGCCGCCCGCGTTACCCTCGGCGTGGTCGACGGGGAAACGGATGCCGTCCTCGGTGGTGAACGCCAGCCCACCGTCGTTGCAGACGTAGATCGCTCCGTCGGGACCGGCGGCGGCTCCGTTGGGGCCGCCGCCGCAGTGGATCGGCGTGACCGTGCCGTCCGCCGCGACGCGGGTCAGCGCACCACCCTCGATCTCCACCACGAGGACCGAACCGTCGGCGAGGGCGATCGGTCCTTCGGGGAAACGCAGCCCGCTTGCTAAGACTTTCATTCCGAACCTCCGGCACGGCTCGACAGCGATGGCGAGGCCTGATCCTCGCATCCGCCGGGCGCCGGATGTCGGTCTACGGAGGTCCGCTGGTCCGCGGCCGGAAGGCGGCGAGCAGGCCGGGCGCATGGGGCTGGTCGACGAGCCGCGGGAGAAGGTTCTCGCCGTGCTCGAGGCCCAGGGTGCGATGTTCGCCGAACCCGGCCACCGGGGCTGCGCCTTCGTCGCCGCCAGCGCCGCGGCACCTCCCACCGGCACGATCGACGACGACGCCACCGCCTTCCGCGGCTGGATTCGGGCGTTGTTCGTCGACCTGGCTACCGCCGCCGGCGCACCCGATCCCACCACGCTGGGACGAAGGCTGCACCTGCTCTACGACGGCGCCAGCCTCTCCGCCGGATGGACCGTGACCCCACCGTCGTGGCCGACGCCCGCGCGGCCGCCGAGACGTTGCTCGACGCGGCCCTCCCCGGCTGATCGGAGCGGTCGCGGCCGCGCCGCCAGGAGGCCGGCCCGACGGGTCGACGGGCCGGATCCGTGCTCTCGTTGTGGGAATCGGGCGCCCGGGGGCGGGCCTCGCCGGAGGTGGCCGGATGCGAGAGAACCTGCTGGATGCCTGGCGCACCATCGTGCCGGCGCGCGACGACCCGTCCGGGCCGCTTCCGGCGCTGCTGGTCGTGCTGACCTTCGTGACCGGACTGGTCGATGCGTTCAGCTATCTGGAGCTTCGGCATGTCTTCGTCGCGAACATGACGGGCAACGTCGTCTTTCTCGCATTCTCGCTGGGCGGGTCACGCGAGTTCGTCTGGTGGGCCTCACTGCTCGCGATCAGCGCGTTCGTGGTGGGTGCGCTGGCGGGCGGCCGGATCGCGCACCTCCACGGCGGGCACCGAGGCCACCAGCTGTTCGTCGCGGTCAGCGGACAGACGGTACTGGTCGTGCTCGCGTTCGTCCTCGATGTCACCCTGGCCCGTCCCTACTCGGATGGCGCCGCGACGGCGATGATCAGCCTGCTCGCTGTCGGCATGGGTCTTCAGAACGCGACCGTCCTGACGTTGGCCGTGCCCGGCCTGACGACGACCGTGATGACCCGGACGATCACCGGCATCCTGGCGGACACCGCCGCCAACGGGAGTGGGAACCGCCAGATCGGCCGGCGAGTCGTGTCGGTCGGGTGCCTGTTCGTCGGAGCGCTGACCGGCGCGATGGTGATCGAGCACGGCCACGGCCGATGGGAGCTGCTGATCGCGGTCGCCCTGCTGATCGCGGTCGTCGCCGCGACCGCCCGCGTCCACGCGGCGACCGGTGGCTGGGCGAACAAGCGGTCCTGAACAGGGCCTGGGCCAGGGCCGGTCCGCGCGGGATGCTCTCATAGCGATATGCGGACACCTGGGAGCGGCGCGGCGACGGGCCCGGAGATCGACGGCGCTGAGGCGGGCGCCCGGTGAGGACCAGCCGGCTGGAGGCCTTCAGCGACGGCGTCCTGGCCATCATCATCACGATCATGGTCCTGGAGCTGAAGGTTCCCGAGGGGGACACGTTCGCCGACCTTCGGCACACCGCAGGCAAGGCCCTGCTCAGCTATGTGCTCAGCTTCGTCTACGTCGGCATCTACTGGAACAACCATCACCACATGTTCCAGCTGGTCCGCCAGGTCGCTGGCGGGGTCCTGTGGGCAAACCTCGGGCTGCTGTTCTGGCTCTCGCTCTTCCCGTTCACCACCGCCTGGATGGACGAGACAGACTACGCCCGCACCCCGGTCGTCATCTACGGGGTGAACCTGCTTTTCGCGGCGATCGCCTATTTCGTCCTGCAACAAGTGATCATCCGCGGCCAAGGGGCTGAGTCCCAGCTCAGGCAGGCTGTCGGCCGGGATCTCAAGGGCAAGCTGTCACCGTTGTTCTACCTTGCCGGCATCCTGTCCGCGCAGTTCGTCAGCACCCCGCACGAGCTCGGTGTCGCGATCGCCATTGGCTGCTACGTCCTCGTCGCCCTCAGCTGGATCGTCCCGGACCGCCGCATCGACCGGGCCGTCCGTGAGTTCGGCTCCCCGGACTGACGTCGCTGGCCGCGTGAGACCGGAACCAAGGACAGGAGAACGAGCGATGGTGACGACCGGGACCCGGGTGGTGCCGTTGGAACTGTTGCCACACCTGCGGCGGGTCCGGGACCACATCGACCGGCACTACCGGGAGCCGCTGGACCTCGACGAGCTGGCCAGGGTCGCGGCCGTGTCGAAGTACCACCTGGTCCGCTGCTTCGAGGCCACCTACGACGAGACGCCGATCCGTTACCTGACCCGTCGCCGGATCGAGCGGGCCCAGGACCTGTTGCGCCACGCCAACCTGACCATCACCGAGAGCTGCATGATGGTCGGTTTCGCGAGCCTTGGCTCGTTCTCCGCGCGCTTCACGCAGCTTGTCGGCGAGAGCCCGACGGCCTACCGGGACCGCTGGGCCGCCCGCGGCGCCCCGCATGTTCCCGGCTGCTTCCTGTTCATGCGCGGCTCGATGGACCTGCGCGGCACCGCCGGCGGCAGCGATCCCGCCGGCGGCGCGACCGGCCGTGCCGACCGGTGATCGGCCTCGGGACATGCGCAATCTCGGAGAAGCCCGAGCCGGACCGGCTGCCCTAGGCTGAGTTCATGATCACAAACATCTCGCTGGTGACCAGCTACTGCCTCGACCAGGAGAAGGCTCGCGACTTCTACGTCGACGCGCTCGGCTTCGAGGTCCGCACCGACGTGACCATGGGTGAGGGCTTCCGCTGGCTGGAGGTCGGCCACCCGAGCCAGCCGGAGCTGACGATCACCCTGATGATCCCCGGCCCGCCGCTCGACGCGGAGGCCGCCGACTTCTACCGCCGCCAGCTCGGCAAGGGCCAGCTCGGCGGCCTCGGCCTCAAGGTCGACGACTGCCGCAAGACCTACGAGGAACTGAGCGCCAAGGGCGTCGAGTTCGTCCAGGAGCCGGCCGACCGTCCCTACGGGGTCGAGGCCGTCATCCGCGATGTCTCCGGCAACTGGCTGGTGCTGGTGGAGCCCAAGGCGTTCAGCCCGGCTGACTTCGGCTGACCGCCGCGGCCGTCGTCTCAGCCGGCCCGCGAACCGGGCTGGCCTGGACCCGCCGAGCCCGCGCGGCCGCGCGCCGGGTGGCCCGGACGCGGGCTGCCCGGCGCCAGTCGTGACGCGGGTGCCCACCGAGGCCGGCCGCCGTGGCGACGGCCTCCGGTCCCTCGCCGGCCGCGATGGCCGACTCGCCGGAGCGGACGGTCATGATGCCGGCCAGGACGAGCAGGCCGCCGACCAGCTGGACTGGTCGTGGCAGCTCGCCGAGCAGCAGCCAGGCGAACACGAGCGCGGAGAGCACCTCGAAAAGGGAGACGAACGAGGCCAGGCGGGGCCCGAGCAGCCGGCTGGCGGCGATCCCGGCCCAGTAGGGCAGCGCGCAGGTCACCAGCCCGAGAAGCGCGACCGGCAGCCACCACGGCATCGTCAGGTTCTGATACCTGACCGGCCCCGTCGACATCGCCATCGGCACGATGCCGACAACCCCGGCCGCGAGCAGACCGAGAGCGCCCACGACCAGAGCGCCGGCGGCCAGCACGATCGGCGGCAGCCCGGTGTCGTCCGCCGCCGACAGGACGAAGTAGATCGCCGCGCCGACCATCGCTCCGGCCGCCCACAGCACGCCGATGAAGCTCACCTGCAGGCCGGCGACCAGGTCGAGAACCCCCACCAGTCCGAGCGCGCACAGCACGGCGCCCAGGACGGTGCGCGACCCCGGCCGCTGGCCCCGCCGGGCCCACAGCCACAGCACCACGGCCACCGGCGAGGTGTACTCCAGCAGCAGTGCCGCGGAGACCTCCATGTGCATGACGGCGTTGAAGTAGCAGAGCTGGCAGCCGGCGATGGCGATGAGCCCGTAGGCGATGATCAGGCCGACGTTGCGCCGCAGCAGCCACCAGCGCCGCCGCAGCGCGACCAGGGCCGGCCCCAGCAGCGCCAGTGCCGCGAGCGTCACCCTGGCCAGGACGGCGGCTCCGGCGGTCCAGCCGGAGTCCAGCAGCCCGCGGGCGAGCGCCCCGGAAAGCCCGAACGACCCGGCCGCCACCAGCGCCAACGCCGTCCCGGCAGCCGGCCCGCCGGCCACCCTCGCCGCCCGGGCTCCGCCCGAGCCCTGGGCCGTACCCGTCTCGCTACCCACGCGCCGCCGCCTTTGTGTCATGTGTCAAGGACCCCGTGGCTCATGACGGTATGGGGCGGAAGTGTAATATGTCAACATGCTGTTCGCTCATGACACCGAGGCGTCGCTGCTTGCGGCGGTGTGGCTGGTCAACTCGGCCGAGCATCCGGACACCCTGGAGACGGTCGGACAGCTGGACGACTTCTTCGACGAGTTCCACTACACGGGCCGCCGGGACGACGACGAGGTCGAGCTCGCGGCCGTCCGGGCGCTGCGCGCCGACCTGCGCCGGCTGCTCACCAGTGACCGCGACGACGCCGCCGAACTGGTCAACCGCCTGCTCGCCGCCGCCCACGCCGTCCCGCTGCTCGTCCGCCACGGCGGCTTCGACTGGCACGTCCACGCGATCTCCCCCGACGCGCCGTTCGCCGAACGGATCATGGTCGAGACCGCGATGGCGATGGTCGACCTGATCCGCGCCGACGAGCTGTCCCGGCTGGCCGTCTGCGCCGCCGACGGCTGCGACGGCCTGGTCATCGACCTCTCCCGCAACCGCTCCCGCCGCTTCTGCTCCACCACCTGCGGCAACCGCGAGGCCGTCGCCGCGTACCGCGCCCGCCGCTCGACCCAGAAGGTGCCCGGAGGCAGCCAGTGAGCCGGCGAGGGTGGTTGCTGTTCGCCGCGATGAGTGTGATCTGGGGAATTCCGTATCTTCTGATCAAGGTCGCGGTGCAGGACGTGTCGGGGCCGGTGATCGTGCTGGCGCGCACGGCCGTCGGAGCGTTGGTGCTGCTGCCGGTGGCGCTGCGCGACCGGCCCGGGCTGGCGCAGGTGCGCCGGCACTGGAAGCCGATCGTCGCGTTCGCCTGCATCGAGATCGTCGGGCCGTGGATTCTGCTCTCGGACGCCGAGCGGCGGCTGTCCAGCTCGCTGACGGGCCTGCTGATCGCGGCGACGCCCGTCGTCGCGGTGGTGCTGAGCCGGTTCGCGGGTGGCGCGGAGCGGGTCACCCCGGCGCGCTGGCTGGGCCTCGCGGTCGGGACCGGCGGCGTGACCGTGCTCGCCGTCCCTGGCATCAGCCATGTCGGTGTCTGGCCGGTCGCCGAGGTGCTGATCTGCGCGGTCTGCTACACGGTCGCCCCCATGATCGCCGCCCGGAAGCTCGGCGACGTGCCGCCGCTGCCGATGACCGCCGCCTGCGTGTCGCTCGCGGCGCTGGTCTACGTAGGCCCGGCGATCGCGACCTGGCCGCACGCCATGCCCAGCGGGCGGGTCCTCGGCGCGCTGGCCGGTCTCGGGCTGGTGTGCACCGCGACGGCGTTCGTGCTGTTCTTCGCGCTGATCCGCGAGGCCGGCAGCGCCCGCTCGGTCGTGATCACCTACGTGAACCCGGCTGTCGCGGTGGCGGCCGGCGCGGTCATTCTCGGGGAGCCGCTGACCTGGACCATCGGCGCCGGCTTCGCGCTGATCCTCGCCGGCTCTGTCCTGGCCACGAGCACCAGCCGACTGCCCGACGAGGCGACGCTGGCGCCGACGCCAGCACTGGCACCGACTGGCTGTCGCGGGCCGCGCGGCCGGCTCACGGTCCTACGCCGGCCCGCCCGCTGACCGGCTGGCTTGCTGACCACGGCCCCGAAACGGGCGTGGAGGTCCACTTCGCGGATCTTGCCGCCGGCGTGGCGGGAGAGGGGATCGACGATCTGGGAGCCCCATTCTGGCCCCGCGATCGCCCGCGGCACGCGTCAGCGTCCGCCTTCCGGCGCCGTTCCGTGTGCCGTCAGCGTCCGAGGCGGGCGCGGACCTCGGGGCGACGCAGCGGCGGGACCGTGGCCGGCGGCTGACGGCGGGCCGGCAGTGCCTCCAACAGCCGGTGGACCGAGGCCGCGACCTCGGCCGCCGCCGTCTCGAAGGCCTCGGCGGCCCCAGGCGGAGGCTGCCGCAACCCGCTGACCTTGCGGACGAACTGCAGCGCGGCCGCGGCGATCTCCTCGTCGGTCGCCGGCGGTTCCAGCCCTCGTAGCTCAGTGATGTTCCTGCACATACGTCCACGGTAGGTCCGAGCACCGACAGGCCGGGTCGCGGCGCGGGGGTCACCGGGGCGGCGAGGCCCCGTCGACCGGCGGGAAGACGTCGAGGAACGCCGCGCCAGGCCCGGCGAGCGGGTCGTTGAAGTACTCGTGGCCACCGAGCAGCGCGAACAGTGCCACAGGCAGGCGGACGGCCAGGCGGCGCAGCCTGGCGGGCGCGGAACGGCCGCGCAGCTGGGAGCCGTGGGCGGCGAGCGCCGCCCGCTTCCGCCGGGCGAACCGGCCGACGTCGACCCGGTACGCGATCTCCCGGCGGGGCGTGAACATCGGCGGGTTCGGCGAGTAGGCCCGGTCCAGGTCGCCGGCCGGCCGATCGCCCGGCTGCTGACCCGACGCGGGGCCGTGCGGACGACTCGGCCGCAGGGACGCGAGAAGCCGGGCGAGGCGGACGCCCCGGTCCACGGTCTCGCGGGGGAGGGTCGCCTCCAGCACCCGCACGCCACCAGCGAGTTCGGCCGCGCGGGCGCCGACCTCGTGGACGCGGACATGGTCACGGTGGCCGTAGCCGCCGCGGGCGTCATAGCTGACCAGCACGTCAGCCGCCTCGGCCCGCAGCACGGCGGCCAGCCTCCCGGCCGCCTCGTCGAGATCGGCCCGGGCGAACCGCCGCCGGCCGACCGGGTCCGGGTAGAGCAAAGCCCCGTGCCCACTGTCGGCGTAGCCGAGATACTCGACCTGGGCGACCCCCAGCGCCGCGGCGCTCGCGGAAAGCTCGGCGAGCCGAGCCCCGGCCGCCGGCCCATCGCCCATGTCCCCGTCCGTCGCGACCACGATGACGACCCGGTGGCCCGCCGTGGCCAGCAGGGCCAGCGTTCCCCCGGTCCACAGCGCCTCGTCGTCCGGGTGCGCGTGGAACGCGACCACCGTCGCCATGGCGCCGATCCTGCCAGGCTGCCAGCCCGGTCCGGCGCTCGGGCGGGTGGCATCAGGGCCTACGGGCGACCGCGGACCACAGCGGCATCGGGGGCCGGGCCGGCGCCGGGGCCGGGGCGCATGAGAATCCCGGCCCGTCGGTCAGCGGTGGCATGGCTGAGGATCAGGTATGGCTGTGTTCAGCCCGGCGGTGCTTGCTGCTCCGGCGCGACGTGCCCACCCACCCCCGCCGGTCGGTGCCTGCCTGTCGGCGAACGCCCGGTGACCCGGGCGTACCGGGCCAAAGTCGCAGAGCATCGGGCCAGGTGGGGCAACCTACTCCTCGCCGACGGGGGACAGGTTGTCGTAACGCTGGTGCGCGAACGGGATGACGTCCTCCTGTGGCAGGCGGCGCACGATCGCGCCGGTCTGGACGCTGGACCGCTCGGCGATCTCGATCCCGACGAGGCGACGGACCGGCAGGTCCGCGACCGGGTCGAACCGGGACTCTCGCAGGATGACCTCGCCGTCGACCCTGAACAGCGCGCGGGTCTTCTCCCGGCGCTGGACGTGCACCAGGCCGGGGTCGTCGTCGAAGCCCTTGCCGTCCGGGGCGGGCTGGAACTTCAGATAGAAGCTGGTGCGCACCCGGTCGGCGGGCAGCGGCAGCGCCTCGACGAGCCTCCCGTCGATCTCGACATAGGTGACGCCGAGCCGGGCGAACGAGCCGGTCAGCCGCGTGCCGACGGCGAGCTCGCCGTCAAGGTCCAGGCGGACGCCGGCGATCTTCTTGGGTTCGCCGAACGTCTCCCGGCCGCCGATGACGGACTGTTCGGTGGACATCGGCATCGTCAGCGCGTAGTCGCCGGTGATCCCGTCGTGGCCGGCGCCGACGGCGAACGTGCCGGCGCCGAACGGCGGCAGGTCGCGGATGTCGACCCGCGCGATCGTGACCCGGACGTGCTCCGGCACGGACGCCACCAGCGGAGGGGGTAAGACGGCCGCGACGAGCGCGGGGTCGGTCTCGTAGATCGCGACCAGCGAGGTCGCCCAGGTGCCGACGGAGGTCGCCTCGACCTCGCGGTTGCGCAGCTGCTCGGGGGTGCGGGCGCCATATCGGATGCGGGTGGCCACGGCGTCTCCTCCTGGGGATCGCGATCGTCCTGGGACCTGGTCGTCACGGACGGGGTGGATCAGTTGGCGGGGGTGCCGTAGCCGATCAGGGCCGGACACTGCTCGGCCTCGGCCGGCAGGGACGCGGGTTTCAGCGGCTCGGCGATCTCGGCGACGGTCGGGCCGCACCGGTCGGCGACCGGCCGCAGCGCGTCGAGGTCGAAGCCGTACGCGGCGGCGGCGTTCGTCGCGAGCATCCGCTCGACGTCGACCGGGTCGACGCCGGCGAACGCGGCCCGCAGCGCCTCCCGCGAGAACGGGTGGCTGCCCTCCCGGTGTGGGTAGTCGCTGCCCCACATGATCTTGCCGAAGCCGACCTGGCTCGCGGCCGGCATCTCGTGGCCCCGGATGAAGCTCGCGCCGATCGACACCTGCCGGGCGAAGTACTCACTCGGCGTGCACGACATCCGGCCGACGAGCTCCTGGCCCCAGACGGCCTCCTGCGAGCCGGACCGGTCGGTGCCCATCCGGTCGAAGAAGTAGTCGAGCCGGGCCAGCTCGGCCGGGATCCACGCGGTGCCCTGCTCGGCCAGGATCAGCCGCAGCCCGGGGTGGCGCTCGAGCACCCCGCCGACCAGCAGGTGTGAGAAGGCCCGGTGCGCCCACCAGGTGACCTCCAGCAGGAGAATCACCTTGTCCTCGGCGCGTTCGCCGGCCGGCGGCGCGGCCGATCCGGCGTGGTGGTTGACCGGCAGGTCCAGCTCGGCGCAGACCGCCCACAGCGGCTCGTAGTACTCGGGGTCGTAGAGCGCCGGCACCCCCGACCCGGGCGGCGCCCCCGGCAGCAGCACCCCGCCGGTCAGCCCGTTCTCCTTGGCCCACCGCACCTCGGCGACGGCCGCGGCCACGTCGTGCAGCATGATCTGCGCGATCCCGGCGCGCCGGCCCGGGGCGGCGGCGCAGAAGTCGGCCATCCACCGGTTGTGGGCGCGCAGGCCGGCCCAGCGCCGGTCCAGGTCGCCGGAGTTCGGCGCCGGCGGCTGCTCGACCAGGGAGCTGTTCGGGTAGAACGGCGGCACCGTGTTGGGGTAGATCACCTCGGCGACGATGCCGTCGGCCTCCAGGTCGGCCAGCCGCCGGGACGAGTCCCAGTTTCGCGGGCCGAGGTCGCCTTCGAGGTCCGAGTACGGGTTGACGTAGTCGCGGGCCCAGGCGTCGAAGTCGTCGAGGAAGCGCTTCTCCAGGTACGGGCGGTAGCCGAGAATGCTGCCGCCCCCGTGGCAGTCGGCGGAGATGACGACGTACCGGTCGTCGGGCGCGAGCCGCGTCCCACTCATTCGGCGACCCCCATCGGCAGGTCGTCGCCGGTCAGCCAGTGCCGGCCCGCGGCTTTCGCGCGAGCCCAGCTGGCGATATTGGCCGCGTCGTCGGTCTGGCCGAGGCTCTCCGGGGTGACCGCGAGCCGGTCGGCGATGGGCCGCAGCTCGTCGAGGTCAAACCCGAAGACCTCGGCCGCGGCCGCGCCGAGCATCCGGCGGGTCTCGTCGACCGGCACGTCGTGGAAGGTCTTCTTCAGCCATTCGCGCGACCGTGGCCAGGTGCCCTCGGGGTGCGGGAAGTCGTTTCCCCAGAGCATGTTGTCGACGCCGATCTCGTAGCGCATCCCGATCTCGCGCCGCTTGGTGTTCGACGAGCAGATGAAGATGTTCCGGTCGAAACAGTCGCTCGGGGCCATCGTCAGGTCGCCGAGCGAGCCGAGCTTCTCCGCACCCTTCGAACCGAGGTACAGCCGGTCCCAGAACCACAGCAGGTTCGCCACCCACCAGCAGCCCGCCTCGGCGACGCCGAACCGCAGCCGGGGGAATCGTTCGAACACGCCCGACCAGAGCAGGAACCACATCGGGCGGGCCGGCCACCAGGTCACCTCGGTGACGTAGATGCCCAGGTGGTCGCCGTAGCTCTCCTTGTCCGCCGGGCCGGAATGGGTCAGCACCGGCATCTCCAGGTCCTGGCACAGCGCCCAGACCGGGTCGTAGCGCCGGTCGTGGTACGGCTCCTGGCTCATCCACATCGCCGGGATCATCACGGCCCGCAGTCCCGATTCGTGGGCCCGGCGGATCTCGGCCAGCACGTCGTCCAGCGGGGCCGTGATCTGCACCAGCGCGACCCCGCGACGGCGCTGCGGCGAGCCGGCGCACAGCTCGGCGAGCCAGCGGTTGTGCGCCCGGGCACCCGCGAGGCCGAGCGCCGGGTCGAGGTCACCGGAAAGCCCAAGCCCGGTGCCGAACGGCGCGCAGGTACGGCTTTCCACGGCGTCCGCGTCCGGGAAGATGATCTCGGCGCAGATACCGTCGGCGTCCATCTCCTTGTTGCGCCGCCCCGCCTCCCAGCCGCCCTCCAGGCCTTCGGCGTTCTCGGTGAACCATTTCCGCGCGAACTTCTCGTCGGTCACGCCCCTGCGGCGGATCTCCTCGACCGCGGCCGGGCGGCCGGCGAGGAACTCGTCGAATGCCGGGTGGAACTCCTTCTCCAGATAGTCCCGGTACTGCTCGGTGGGTAATCCCGCGTGGCTGTCGGACGAGATGACGACGTACGCGCTGGTGTCATGCGCGCTTTCGGGGTTGGGCATGGGGATGTCCCTCCGGCTCGGCCGGCCGCATCGGCGTGACGGCGGGCCCTGTCCGCCGCCCGATCAGGGAACCTCCTTGCATAAAGCGTGTCAATGTTTGCACTATGCAAAATCGTGCGACTAGAGTGCGGCGCATGTCGTCCCGCCCGTCGCCGCAGACCGACCGGGTCGTCGCGGTCGTCGAGATGCTCGCCGGCGCGGCCGGCGGCCTGAGTCAATCGGAGATCGCCCGGCGGCTCGACGCGACGCCCGCGACCTGCTACCCGACGCTCGCCGCCCTGGAGCGCGCCGGCTGGCTGCGCCGCCACCCGACCCGGCGCACCTACGCGCTGGGACCCGGCCTGATCGCCGCCGGCCAGGCCGCCGCCGCGGGAACCGACGCGCTGTCCGCCGGGCGTGCCCTGATGGCCGACCTGCACCGCCGGCTCGGCCTGTCCGTCGTCGCGCTCGTCCCGGCCGTCGAGTACGCGACCGTCGCGCACCTCGTCGTCGACCCACACGGCCCGCGCCCGGTCGCGACACTGCGGGTCGGCGACCGCATCCCGTTCCACCCGCCGCTCGGCGCCACATTCATGGCCTGGCAGCCCGACGCCGTCGTCGATGCCTGGCTGGACCGCGGCGCGCAGGACGCCGCCGACCGCGCGCAGTACCGCGAGATCCTCCCCGTCATCCGCGCCCGCGGGTACTCCGTGGAGCTCGCGGCCTCCCTCGACGAGCGCATCCGCCGCCAGGTGGGCGCGGCCGCCGCGGCCAACCTGCGGGCCCAGCTACCCGCGCTGCTGTGTGAGCTCGCCGCCCACCTCCCGCACCCGGCCGACTTCGTTGCCGGCGAGCTCGACCCGGCGGCCACCTACCGGGTCGACTCGCTCTCGGCCGCCGCCTTCGACGCCCATGGCGAGGTGGCGCTGATCCTCTCGCTGCGCGGGTTCGACGCCGACCTCACCGGCGCCGAGGCCGCCCACGTCGGCGCCGCCCTGCGTACCGCCACCATCGCCCTCACCGCCGACACCGCGGGCCGCCACCCGCCTCCGCGCACCCCTGAGAACCAGCCACAGGCTCTGGCGACGACCGGGCTCTGTCTCAGGCACGCAGATCGCTTTGGACGGGGATGACCGGCCTGATACTGTCTGCTCGGACAGTGGTTGAGTCGTCAGTGTCCGACCGAGCAGCCCTGGCTGGGTAGGGCTCGCTTGCGATGGAGCGGAGGGATCGCTGTGGCTGGGCTGGACGGATGCTGGGGCCGCGCCGGACGAGGACCGCGATGGCGGATCAGGTGCACGGCTGGGCTGCCACGCGGGACCACGTCGGAGCCGGTGGGCCCTGTCCTGTGGGGCGAATACGTCCTGTTGCCGCAGGTGCCGCCTGATCATGTTGCGGCCCTGCGTGCCCTGCTCCACGATCCGGGCGGTGCGGGCGGTGCAGGCGTCGAATCTGATTGTCAGATTACACTGGCCCTCATGAGGACCATGACGGCGACCGAGGCATCGCGGCGGTTCTCGGACCTGCTGGATGCGGTCGAGGCCGGCGAGACCATCACGATCACGCGCGGGAACCGTCGGATCGCCGAGATCGGGCCGGCGCGTCGTCGGACCGGCGCGGACCTGGACGCCGCGCTGGCTGGTACGACGCCGCCGGACGACGCGTTCCAGGAGAGCATCGCCGCCGCGATCGCCCTGCTCAGGCCGTATGAGGGTGACCCGTGGGCAGACGCCTGATCCTGGACACAAATCTCCTGATTGATTACGAACGCCGAGTCATCGATCGTGCGGCCCTGGACGACGACGAGATCGCCATCGCGGGCGTCACTCTGGCGGAGTATCGCGTGGGTATCGAACTGGCCAGCACCGCGCCGCGTGCCACGGACCGGGCTCGAACCTTGGCGGCGATGATGCCGAACCTGGAAGTGCTGGCCTACACGGAGAGCACGGCGGTGCATCACGCCCGCCTGCTCGCCTGGGCCCGCAGAAGCGGGCGACCGCGGGGGGCGCACGATCTGATCATCGCGTCTCATGCCGCCGAGACCGACCGGGTGATCGTGAGCAGCGACGCGAAGGCGCGGTTCGCGGATCTTCCAGGCGTCCTCGCCATCGAACCGTCGTAGGTCGGCGGGTGCAGCGGCCTTCCCGCCGGTCGGCGGCCTACCGGCCCCAGTGGTTGGAGTCGGCCGGGACGGGCCAGGTGGCCTGCGGGGTGGTGGAGCGGGTCGGATCCTCCCCGGAGAGCCTGACCAGGCCTTTGGTGCCGCCCAGGTCGCAGACGGCGTAGAGGGCGAAGGTTCGGTCGCCGGCGGTGCGGTGGGCCCAGCCGAGCACGTCAGTGACGTCGGTGTCGGTGATCTCGAACTCGGTGGCGGTGGGCGCGGCGTTCGAGTGCGCCGGACGGGTCCAGAATTGGACGCGGTACGACGGCTGGTCGATCTCCCAGCCGACGTCCCGGACGTCGATACGGCGCACTCGCACGATCCGCAGGCTAACGGCGAATGTCGGCCGATCCGCCGAAGCGCGCGGTGTCGGGCAGGGTGAGCCCCCTGGGAGGACGCGCGCACAGCAGGGCCCAGGCCGCGAGCGTGTTCACGTCCTGGATGGTCGCCGGAGGCGAGAAGCTCGGCCCACTCGTCGAATCCGATGCGCCGGGCGACCAGGTCCTGCTCCTCGACCAGCAGCTCGCGCGGCCCGGCGGCCAGCTTGGACGCGACCCAGACCTGGCAGCCCTGCGTGCGTCACTTACGGATAACTAGGTGTGGCTCGGCGAAGCAGTGTTCTCGGGTTCCGGTGCGGTCACGCTCGCCCCGCTGTGCCATCGGGCTCATTCGTCTGGTGGGAGGCCGGAGGAGTACCGGCGAGGGAGGTGTAGACGACGACGTTGGATCGGTAGCTTCGTGCTTTGGGGTCGAAATCGCCGCCGTAGGTGACGAGTTGCAGGGCGCTGTAGCCGTGCGAGCCGTATACCTGGCGAGCCGGGAACTGTGTCTTCGGATAGGTCGCCACGGCGTCGACGAGGAACCGGGCGACCGTGCAGTCTGCGCGGGTCACCGTGACCTGGTCGCCGGCCTGCAGGGATCGCAGCCGGAAGAAGACGGCCGGGCCCTGTCGCGAGTCGACGTGTCCCAGGATGACCGCCGAGCCCACTTCGCCGGGCGACGGTCCGAGCCGGAACCAGCCCGGTTCTTGGGCGTTGTCGGGTACCTGTACCGTCCGGTCGGCGTTCAGCCCGAGTTGGGTCAGCGGTGCGTCAAGGCCGATGGCCGGGATGCTCAGGGCTACCGGGATCGAACGGGCTAGCCCTGGTTGCCCTGTGCCGGGTGCGATCTCCCGGGTCGGACCGGTGGTGGCCGGTCGGGCGGCCCAGGGCCTGACGGAGCACCGGTCTGCGGGGAGGAGCCGCGCAGGACGGCACCGAAGCAGCCCAGCGCGATGAGAAGCAGCCGCCCAAGGTGATCGAGCCGTCCCGCGCGGCGGCCGGGTGGCCCGTCCCGGCGGGTGTGACGTCCCGGCGGGTGTGACGTCCCGGCGCGGCCGCTGACGCCGTCGCGCCTCGTCGGGCGGGACGCGGAGATCGGCGAACTACGCCAGGCGTTCACCGACGTGATGGCCGGCCGGTGCAGCGGGGTGCTGCTCAGCGGCGTGCCCGGGGTGGGCAAGACGTCGCTGGCGGCGGTGGCATCAGCGGGCAGGTACGGCGCGACACCGAGCTGGCGCTGGCCAGGCACCTGGCCCGGCGTCCCGAGTTCGTCGCCGCCGCGGCGCAGCAGTACCTGCGGGTGGCCGCCGACGCGGTGCACGCCGTCGACGAGCGGCGCCGGATGGGTGCGCTCTTCCGCCGCGCGGCCGTCGAGGCGGTGGTCCTCGGCGACTTCGCGCTGGCGGAGCGGTTCCTGACGGCCACCCTCACCGCGGGCACCAGGAGGCCATCGTCACCGTGAGCGTCGGCGCGGTATCGGCCGTGCCGGGGCCTGACCGCTCGGCCGCGCAGCTCGTCGACCTCGCCGACGCGGCCCTCCCTTTACCAGGCGAAGCGGGACGGCCGGGGCCGCGTCAGCGTGGCGGCGGCCTGACCGCCCGGCCGGGTCAGAGCCCGAGGTGGCGGGCGATGAGCATCTTCTGGACCTCGGAGGTGCCCTCGCCGATCTCCAGGATCTTGGCGTCCCGCCAGTGCCGGGCCACCGGGTACTCGTTCATGAAGCCGTAGCCGCCGAAGATCTGCGTCGCCTCGCGGGCGTTCGTCACCGCGGCCTCGGAGGAGAACAGCTTGGCGATCGCGGCCTCCTTCTTGAACGGCAGACCGGCTAGCATCCGGGCGGCGGCGTCGTAGTAGGCGGTCCGGGCGACGTGCACCCGCGTCTCCATCTCGGCGATCTTGAACTGGATCGCCTGGTGCTTCCCGATCGGGACGCCGAACGCCTCGCGCTCCTTGGCGTACTTCACCGACTCGTCGACGCACGCCTGCGCGAGGCCGACCGACAGCGCCGAGATCGCGATCCGGCCCTCGTCCAGGATGCGCAGGAAGTTCGCGTAGCCGCGGCCCTTCTCGCCGAGCAGGTTCGCCGCCGGCACCCGCACGTCGGCGAAGGACAGCGGGTGGGTGTCCGACGCGTGCCAGCCGACCTTCGAGTACGGCGGCTCGGCGGTGAAGCCAGGCGTCGGCACCGGGACGATGATCGTGGAGATCTCCGGCTTGCCGGCCGCGGAACGGCCCGTGACGGCGGTGACGGTGACGACCCTGGTGATGTAGGTGCCCGAGTTCGTGATGAACGCCTTCGAGCCGTTGATCACCCACTCGTCGCCGTCGAGCCTGGCTGTGGTCCGGGTCCCGCCCGCGTCGGAGCCGGCGCCCGGCTCGGTCAGCCCGAACGCGCCGAGCGCCTTGCCGCTGGCCAGCAGCGGCAGCCACTCCTTGCGCTGCTCCTCGGTGCCGAACCGGTAGATCGGCATCGCGCCGAGCCCGACCCCGGCCTCCAGCGTGATCGCGACCGACGAGTCGGCCCGGGCCAGCTCCTCGATCGCCAGGCACAGCAGGAAGTAGTCGCCGCCCTGGCCGCCCCACTCCTCGGGGAAGGGCAGCCCGAACAGCCCGAGGTCGGCCATCTGGTCGATCACCGCGTAGGGGAACGTCTTCGTCTCATCGTGATGGGCGGCGACCGGCGCGACGACCTCCCGAGCGAAATCCTCGACGGTCCTGCGCAGCGCCTCCTGCTCGCCCGTGAGCCGGGTGTCAGGCATCGGTCCGCTCCTTCGTGCTTTCCGGCAGTGCTCCTCGGGTGGGGCCCACTGTTCTGGGCGGTCAGGCTCCGTCGGCGACCGGCTCGACGACGGCGAGCAGCGCGTCCAGGGCGACCCGGGCGCCGACGGCGACCAGCACGTCCTTCACCAGTCCGGCGACCGGTGCCGTGATCGCGTGCTCCATCTTCATCGCCTCGACGACCACGAGCCGCTGACCGGCGGCGACGGAGTCCCCGGCCGCGACGTCGACCGCGATGACCGTGCCGGGCATCGGGCTGCGCGCCTGCCCGTCGCCGGCCGCCGCCGCGACCGTGCCCGGCTCGCGGACCCACTCGCCGAGCGGCCAGGCCGCGCCGCCGGCGCCGACCCACAGCGCGCCGCCCACACCCTCGGCGAGCCGCCAGCGCGACGTGACGCCGTCGAGGGTGACGAGCAGTTCGGTGCCCGCGGTGGAGGCGCCGGCGACCGGCCGGGCGGCCGCGGCGACCGGCGCCCGCCCGTCGATCCGCACCGAGGCCGCCGCGGGCGTGCCGCGTACCTCGACGCTGGGCCGGCTGCCGCCGCCGAGGTCGAGGGTCCAGCGCAGCCAGCTGTCCTCGCCGACCCGCCAGCCGGACGGCACGTCCCATGGGTCGGTCACCGGGCCGGCCGGCTCCAGCCGCAGCAGCTGGGCCAGCGCGTAGACGGCGAGCGCGTCGGCCGTCGGCCCGGCCCCGCCGCCGGCCGCGCCCGCGTCCGCCACGGCGCCCGGTGCCTCGGCGCTCTGCGCCACGGGCGGGAGGGCGGTCAGCTCGGCGAGATGGCGCTCGACCAGGCCGGTGTCCAGCCGGCCGGCCCGGACATCCTGGTTCGCGAGCAGCGTCCGCAGGAAGCCGATGTTGGTGGTGACGCCGAGCAGCACCGTGTGTGCGAGGGCCGCGTCGAGACGGCGCAGCGCGCCGGCCCGCTCGGGCGCCCAGGCGATCACCTTCGACAGCATCGGATCGTAGTCCGAGCCGACGACTGTGCCGACGGTGACACCCGAGTCGACCCGGACCCCCTCGCCCGCCGGCTCGGTCAGGACGAGGATCTCGCCGCCCGTCGGCAGGAAGCCGCGGCCCGGGTCCTCGGCGTAGACGCGGGACTCGACCGCGTGCCCGGTCAGTGTCACGTCCTGCTGGCCTATCCGCAGCGGCTCGCCGGCCGCGACGCGCAGCTGCTCGGCGACCAGGTCGATGCCGGTGACGAGCTCGGTCACCGGGTGTTCCACCTGCAGGCGGGTGTTCATCTCCAGGAAGTAGAAGGTCTCCGGCTCGTCGCCCGCGACGATGAACTCGACGGTCCCGGCGCCGACGTAGCCGACCGCGGCCGCCGCGGTCACGGCGGCCTGGCCGATCCGCTCCCGCACGGCCGCGCCGTCGGGCAGCGCCGTGAGCAGCGCCGACGGCGCCTCCTCGATGATCTTCTGGTGGCGTCGCTGCAGGGAGCACTCGCGCTCACCGAGGTGGATGACGTTCCCATGGGCGTCGGCCAGGACCTGGACCTCGATGTGGCGCGGGCTGTCGACGTAGCGCTCCAGGAACAGCGTGTCGTCGCCGAACGCGTTCGCCGCCTCCCGGCGGGCCGACGCCACCGCGTCGGCCATCTCGGCCGCCGCGCGCACGACGCGCATGCCCTTGCCACCGCCGCCGGCGGACGGCTTGAGCAGCACGGGGAAGCCGATCTCCTCGGCCGCCTCCGTGAGCGCCGCCGCGTCCAAGCCCGGCTCGGCCCGGCCGGGCACGACCGGGACGCCGGCCGCCACCATGGCCTTCTTGGCGGTGATCTTGTCGCCCATCACCTCGACGGCGTGCGCCGGCGGCCCGACGAAGACGATCCCCTGCTCGGCGCAGGCCGCGGCGAAGGCCGCGTTCTCCGACAGGAAGCCATACCCGGGATGGATCGCCTGCGCGCCCGTCGCCCAGGCGGCGGCGAGCACGGCGGTCGTGTTCAGGTACGACTCGCGGGCGGGCGCCGGGCCGATGCGGACCGCGACGTCCGCCTCACGCACATGCCGGGCACCGGCGTCCGCGTCCGAGTAGACCGCGACCGACCGGATGCCCAGCTCCCGCAGCGTCCGGATGACCCGGACGGCGATCTCCCCGCGGTTCGCGACGAGCACGGTGTCGAACATCGAGTGCGTTTCTCCTCCTGCTACATCCGGAAGACGCCGTAGCCACGATCGTCGATCGGGGCGTTGGCGGCGACGGAAAGGGCGAGCCCGACGACGGTCCGGGTGTCGGCCGGATCGATGACGCCGTCGTCCCAGAGCCGGGCAGTCGAGTGGTAGGGGCTGCCCTCGGCGTCGTACTGGTCCCGGATCGGCTGACGGAAGGCCTCCTCGGCGTCGGTCGGCCAGTCCTGGCCCTTCGCCTCCAGCTGGTCGCGGCGGATCGTGGCCAGCACGGCCGCCGCCTGGTCGCCGCCCATCACCGAGATCCGGGCGTTCGGCCACATCCACAGGAACCGAGGCGAGTACGCCCGCCCGCACATCGAGTAGTTGCCCGCGCCGAAGGAGCCGCCGATCACCACGGTGAACTTCGGCACCCGGGCGCAGGCGACGGCCATCACCATCTTCGCCCCGTGCTTGGCGATCCCGCCCGCCTCGTACTCCCGGCCGACCATGAAACCGGTGATGTTCTGCAGGAACAGCAGCGGGATCGACCGGGCGTCACACAGCTCGATGAAGTGCGCGCCCTTGAGCGCGGACTCGGAGAACAGCACCCCGCTGTTCGCGACGATCCCAACCGGATGCCCGTGGATATGGGCCGTCCCGCAGACCAGCGTCGAGCCGTACTCCGCCTTGAACTCCGCGAACCGGCTCCCGTCGACCAGCCGCGCGATCACCTCGCGGACGTCGTACGGGATCTTCGCGTCGGTCGGCACGGCGGCGTAGAGCGTCTCGGGGTCGACGGCCGGCGGCTCGGTCGGGACGACGTCCCACGGCCGCGGCGCCCGCGGCCCGAGCGCGCCGACGATCTGGCGGACGATCCGCAGCGCGTCCGCGTCGTCCTCGGCCAGATGGTCGGTCACGCCGGACGTACGTGAATGCAGCAGGCCGCCACCCAGCTCCTCGGCGGAGACGACCTCGCCGGTCGCGGCCTTCACCAACGGCGGGCCGCCGAGGAAGATCGTGCCCTGGTCGCGGACGATAACGGCCTCGTCGCTCATCGCCGGCACGTACGCGCCGCCGGCCGTGCACGAGCCGAGCACGGCCGCGATCTGCGGGATGCCGCGGCGCGACATGGTCGCCTGGTTGAAGAAGATCCGGCCGAAGTGCTCCCGGTCCGGGAACACGTCGTCCTGCAGCGGCAGGAACGCCCCGCCCGAGTCGACCAGGTAGACGCAGGGGAGCCGGTTGTGCAGCGCCACCTCCTGCGCGCGCAGATGCTTCTTGACCGTGATCGGGTAGTACGTGCCGCCCTTGACAGTGGCGTCGTTGGCGACGATCACGCACTCCCGGCCGGCGACCCGCCCGATCCCGGTGATGATCCCGGCCCCCGGCGCGTCACCGCCGTACATCCCGTCGGCGGCGAGCGGCGACAGTTCGAGGAACGGGCTGCCCCGGTCGAGCAGCCCGTCGACCCGGTCGCGGGGGAGCAGCTTGCCGCGCTCGACATGCCGGAGCACCGCGGCCTCGGGGCCGCTGCGCGCCCCGGCCAGCCTGGCCCGCAGCTGCCGGACCAGCTCCGCGTGCCGGTCCGCGTTCGCCTTGCCCTCGGCCGAGTCCGCGTCGACGCTGCTCCTGAGCACCGCCCCAGCCGCCGGCCCGAACGGGTGGGACAGGTTAGTGGCCGCTAACATGCCGCCAGGTTAGCGCCCATTAACCACCCGCGCCAGTTCTGCGAGCCAGGAGCGCCTACGTCACACCTCATTCTTGCGGCACCAGCGCTGGCGAGCCCCGGTGGCCGGCTCTGGCCCAGTCATGATCCGTCCCGTTGCGCGATCTCGGGCGCTATTGGGTCAGACAGTGGCGGAGCCGGCAGTCGATGGCGGACGCTGGTGGGCTACACCGTGGAGGATCAGCAGTTCAGGCTCAGCTGGGTGATGCCTTGGGCGAGATCATGCCCGGCTGCGGACGCTGGTGGCCATCTTTCAGCAGCAGGTGAACGGGCTCCGCGCGGCCATGGCTGGCGGGCTGGCGGGCCGGCGGTCGGTCAGGAGGCCCAACTGGGTCGCTGCCGCTGGTGGCCGCGTGATCCGTGGCGCACCGGTCCGGGATGGAGCCGCCTTCGGGAGTCGCCGGATCGACTGGATGGTGGCGCTGTTCGCCGGTCGTCCATCGGCCTTCGGGCTGGCCGCGACCGGATGATTCCCAGATCCCGGTGTACAGGGGTGTACAGGTGGGCCAGGCTCCGATGGAGCGGATTTCGGCGCGGGCGGCGCAGTGCGTCGACAGAATAGGGTGGGATGAACAGTGGGTGGGCGTCGAGCCCCATCTGGCCCTCCTTCACGCAATTGACGCGGGCGTCCCCCTGGAATGGCCGGTCTCTGCGGCCAGGGCTGGTGCATTCAAGCGGCCAGTACGCCCCAGACCGGCCGGCCCGATCATCATCTTGGCCGCCCCCGCCGTCGTCGCATTCGGGCCGGACCGGCAGCAGGCGCACGCCATCGCAGCCTTGACCGGTACCGTTGAGCCGTTGCCTCGTCGGCACATGGTCGTGTGCCGACGGAGCCCAGGTACGAAGGCTCAGCCGAGGAGATCTTCAGTGCGGGTTGTCAGGGTGGAGCGCCGACCGCTGTAGCCGGGCCGTCCTGCGTGGGTGGCCCGGCGGCGACGTCTGGCGACGCGTCGGGTGACGACGCGCGCAGTCCGGTGGCCACCCTCGAAGCGTCGTCCGTCGATGACGCCTCACCGCAACGATGGAGTCTCCTCCCATGCCTGTTCAGGCTTCCATTTCCCGCGTTGACCTCCTTTCGTGCACCTTCGTCCGCACCCTGCGCGAGGACCCGGCGGAGGCGGAGACCGCCAACCACCGCCTGCTGGTGCGCGGCGGCTATGTCCGCAAGGCCGCGTCCGGGGTCTATAGCTACCTGCCGCTCGGGCTGCGGGTGCTGCGCCGGATCGAGGCGATCGTCCGGCAGGAGATGGCCGCGGCCGGCTGCCGGGAGCTGCTCATGCCGGCGCTGATGCCGCGCGATCTGTGGGAACGCAGCGGCCGGTGGGGCGACTACGGCGACCTGATGTTCCGGGTCGTCGACCGGAAGGGCACCGAGTTCTGCCTTGGCCCGACGCACGAGGAGCTGGTCACCAGCCTGGTCGCGAACGAGCTCGGCGGCCACCGAGACCTGCCGCTGCGCCTCTTCCAGATCCAGACGAAATACCGGGACGAGCTGCGGCCCCGATCCGGGCTGATCCGTTCCCGGGACTTCGTGATGAAGGACGCCTACACCTTCCACGCCGACGAGGAATCGCTGCGCGAGACCTACCAGGAGATGTACGCCGCCTACGAACGGGTCTTCACCCGCTGCGGCCTGCGGTTCCGGGCCGTCGAGGCGCAGGCCGGCGAGATGGGCGGTGGCCGCAACCAGGAGTTCATGGCGCCGACGCAGGTCGGCGAGGACCTCGTCGCATTCGCCCCGGCCGGCACGTATGCGGCCAACCTGGAGACGGCCTCGGCGGCCCAGCCGGCACCGGCCGGGCCTGGCACTCAGCCCCTGGCCCGGGTGCACACGCCTGGCGCGCAGAGCGTCGAGGACGTCGCCGCCTTGCTGGGGACGTCGCGGCGCCAGGTTCTGAAATGCCTGCTGTACAAGGTTCCCGCGGCCGAGGGCAGTGAGGTCGTGGCGGTGCTGTGCCCGGGAGACCGGGAGGTCAACGAGCTCAAGCTGGCCCGGGTGCTCGGTGCGACGCCGGCCCTGCTGGACGCGGCCGACTTCGCGGCCCACCCCGGCCTGGTACGCGGGTATGCCGGCCCCCATGGCCTCGCGTCCCGGGTCGGCCGGATCCTCGCGGACCATCACGTCGCGGCCGGGCGGGACTGGACCATCGGCGCGAACGAGCCCGACTACCATCTCACCGGCGCCGATCTGGGCCGAGACTTCGAGGTGGACCTGTTCGCCGACGTGGTCAACGTCCGCGCCGGTGACCCCTCGCCGGACGGCTCCGGGCCCCTGACGCTTGAGCGAGCCGTGGAGATAGGGCACATCTTCCAGCTCGGCACCAAGTACTCGGTGCCCCTGGGGGCCACCTTCCTCGACGCGGCCGGCGTGGAGCGCCCGGCGCTGATGGGCTGCTACGGCATCGGGATCAGCCGGCTGATGTCCGTCGTGATCGAGCAGCATCACGACGAGCACGGCATCCGCTGGCCGGCCGAGCTGGCGCCCTATGACGTGCAGGTGATCCCGCTCGGCCGCAAGATCGACGAGGAGCTGGTCCGGTCGGTCGCCGACGCGCTCGCCGCGGCCGGCCTCGACGTGCTCGTCGACGACCGGGCCGGCGCGTCCGCCGGCGTCAAGTTCGCCGACGCCGACCTCATCGGTGCCCCGTTCCAGGTCGTCCTCGGCCGCCGCGCCGCCGAGGGCATCGCCGAGCTTCGCACCCGCGACCGTTCCACCGTCACCGAAGCCGCCCTCGCCCAACTTCCCGACCTGATCGCGGGAATCCCCATGACCGGCTAGGGGTCCCGGTCATCCTGCCGGGTCGGGTACTGTCTTAGCCATCACCAGTCGCGAAGGGGGTGGGACGATGTCCGCGCTGGTGCAGCCGTTTGACCTGTACGCCGACCAGGCACACGCTTGGGGTGTGGCGGCGGTCAAGAGTTCCCGAATCGCTGTGCGCTTGGCCGAGGAACAGGCTGCGCTGATCCGCGCGGCGGCCGAGGCCGAGGGGACGACGGTTACCGAGTTCACCGTGGCCGCGGCCGTCGCCAGGGCGAAGGATGTCCTGGCCGACCAGCGCCTGTTCACGCTCGGGGACGAGGCGTGGGCCGAGTTCCTCTCCGTCCTCGACCGCCCGGTGGTCAGCAAACCGCGGCTGGAACGCCTGTTCGCCGAGGAGTCACTCTTCGAGTGAGCGGCTCTTCGGCTCCCAGGCCCATCGCCGCCTCCGACGACCTGGCGACCTTCGACAGCGGTGAGCACTCGCTGAACGAATGGCTACGCCAACGCGCCCTGGGCAATCAGGCGGCGGGCGTCTCTCGCTGTTTCGTCACCTGCCGTGACGGACGTGTGGTGGGTTACTACGCCCTGGTCACCGGCGCGGTCCAGCGACAGGAGGCCAGCCGCAGAATCGGTCGGGGTATGCCTGATCCCATCCCGGTTATCTTGCTGGGACGGCTCGCCGTCGACCTCAAGGAGCAGGGCCGCGGGCTGGGCTCCCACCTGTTGCGGGACGCGATCAGCCGTACTGTCGCGGCGGCTGAGATCGTCGGCGTCCGAGCGCTGCTGGTCCACGCGCTGCACGAGCAGGCAAAACGGTTCTACCTGCACCTGGGGTTCGAACCGTCCCCGGCCCATCCGCTGCACCTTTTTCTGCTCCTGAAAGACGCCCGAGCGCCGATGGGCGGAGCCGCGTCGACCTAGCTGGTGCCCGCTCCCGGCAAGGTAGGTCCGGCGGAGAAGCCCAGTCAGACCTGGTGGTCGTTAGAGGACCCGTGCGGACGACCACGAGGTAGGACAGCGAGGAGGTGGGTGAGCCCCGCCCCGGTCGGCCTGGCCCGAGTTAGGACAGTGTCGGAGCAGCGACCGCGATCATGGCAGCTACCCGCCCAACTTCTGGCTTTCACTTGTCCGGCCGCCCTGGCGTCTCGGTCGCGCCGGGTTCGAGCGGAGGCCTTGGCGCGAGCCGGCCGGCCCGTCAGCTGTTGCGGGGGAAACGGTTCGGGTCGGCGCGTCCCGGGTTCGCGAGGGCGGTGATGGTGCAGGAGCCGAGCAGCCCGGCGGCGTCGTGGATCGTGGCCCGGCCGAAGGAGATGCCGTCGACGCCGAACTGGTCCTCGGCGAGCACCCCGAGGAACTCCCCGACGGGCTCGCGGACCAGCGTCAGCGTCCAGTCGGTGTTGATGTGCTGGATGCCGCCGGTGCCCTTGTGGGTCATCGGGCTGGTCAGGTCGGCCACCATCGCGGCCCGGACCAGCCCGGTCATCGGCCGGCCCTCGACGATCGCGCTCAGCTCGCGCACCCACATCCCCCCGCGCTGGACGACGCGGACCGGGCCGAGCGGGGTGTCCGGCGCCACCACGTCGGGCAGCATCGGCCGGCCGTCGATCCGGGGGTTGAGCTGCTGCGGCCGTGGTGTCGGGGCGGTGGGGTCGGGCGTGTGCCACACGCCGCGCTCGGGCTGCCAGATCTCGCCCGGCGGGTTGGCCCCCGGCCGCAGGAACACCGCCGTCGCCCGGCCGAACAGGTTCCCGTCATGCGCGAGCAGCACGTCCACGACGCGAATCCGTCCGCCGTCGCGGACTGTCTGCGTCGTGAGCGAGACCGGCGCGAACGGGAGCGTGCGGAACATGTCGCAGTTCAGCCGCGCCAGCCGGTAGCCCGGGCGCGACTGCTCCCGTTCGACGACGTGTGCGACCAGCCCGCCCAGGATGCGGCCGCTGATCGAATTCGCGGCCCACACCCCCGCGGCGACGTCGTTCGGCAGGTACGTGCCGTCGCCGACGGCCTGGAAGTATGCCGTCCGCGTGGCCGGCGCGGCGGCCGGCGCCGGGGGAGTGGGCTCTGTCGTCGTCATGGCGCGGCCTCGCTGAGCGCCCGGGTGATCGCGTTGTTCGCTCGCGGCCGGCGCAACGTGATCGTCATGATCCCGCCACCGGCCTCGACGAGCACTCCGTCGGACATTCCCCTCCTCGGCTGGGGTTGGGCGGGCCGGACAAGTGCCGTTCCTGTCGTACCGCCGGCCGGCCACCGGCCGCAACCGTTGGCCCAGTACGCCCCGCTATGCCCAGGTGTGGCCTGGCCAAGTTGTGGAGGATGACACTCCGGTTCCCAGGCCTCCGTGGATTTCGCGAGAGTACGGTGAAATTTGGTTGTCAATGATCAACAATCAACCGGCCGGGGCGCTCGACCAACGGGCGCCCGCCGGCGCGGGAGCGCCGGAGCCAGTGCGCGGCTCGGGGGCGAGCCGGGACCAGGCGGCCGGTCCGCCGTGACCGCCCGGAGGGCCGGATGACCTCGCTGACCCAGCCGCCCAGTGTGGAGCTGCCGCCGGTCGAACGGCTGCGGCCGGGGCTGTGGAGCATCCCGGTGCCGCTGCCGTCCGCCGGCCTGCGCCACGTCTTCGTCTACCTGTTCGAGGCCGATAACGGCGGCTACATCGTCGACGCCGGCTGGGACACCGAGGAGGCCTACGACGCCCTCAGCGCCGGCCTCGCGCTCGCTGGCTACCAGGTCAGCGACATCCGCGGAGTCCTGGCGACCCACATGCACCACGACCACTACGGCCTGGCCGACCGGGTGCGTACCGAGTCCGGCGCCTGGGTCGCGCTGCACCCGGCCGACGCGGCGGCGTTGCGGTTCTTCACCAGTGAGCCGGCGGACCTGGTCGCCGGCATGAACCGGCTGCTGGTCCGAGGCGGCGTCCCCGCCGCCGACATCGCCAAGATGACCGCGGCGCTGCCGCCCGGGTCCGCCGGCGCCAAGCCCGCGCTGCCGGACGTGCTGATCGAGGACGGCGACCGCCCGGACGTCCCCGGCTGGGACCTGCGCGCCATCTGGACACCCGGCCACTCGCCCGGCCACCTGTGCTTCTGGGAGCCGGCCCACCGGCTGCTGCTCGCCGGCGACCACGTGCTGCCCCGGATCACGCCGAACATCCCGTTCGCCGCGGCCGAGAGCGCCGACCCGCTCGGTGACTTCCTGCGCTCGCTGGACAAGGTCGAGCAGTACCCGGCCGACGAGGTGCTGCCGGCTCACGAGTTCCGCATCCCGGACCTGTCCCGGCGGCTCGCGGAGCTGCGCGCCCATCACGAGCAGCGGTTCCGTGAGATCGTGACGGCGATCCGTGGCGGGGCGGTCACGGCCTGGGAGATCTGCCAGCGGATGACCTGGTCACGCCCGTGGCACGAGGTCGAGGGATTCATGAAGCGCGCCGCGCTGGCCGAGGGTATGGCCCACCTGCGCGCACTGCAGAAGCGCGGCGTCCTGCGCGAGCTCGACGGCGAGCCGCCCACCTGGCAGCTGGTCGGCGAATGAGCGAGCGCCGAGCCACCGGCTAGAACTATGTTCTAGCTCGACAAGCCGGGAGGTCTGGTCATGGCGATCGCCATCAGTGAGGAGCATCGCGAGCTGGCCCGCACGACGCGGGCGTTCCTCACGTCGCACGAGGCACGCGCCGCGGGTCGGGCGTTACTCGAAGCGGACGAGGAAGGCCTGCCCGCCTTCTGGAAGCCGTTCGCCGACCTGGGGCTGCTTGGCGTCCACCTGGCGGAGGAGCACGGTGGCGGCGGAGCCGGGCTGAACGAGCTGGTGGTGGTGGTCGAGGAGCTCGGCCGCGCCGTCGCGCCGGGGCCGTTCGTGCCGACCGTCGCCGCCTCCGCCGTTCTCGCGGCCGCCGGCTCGCCGGACCAGCAGGCCAGCCTGCTGCCCGGCCTCGCCGCCGGAGACACCGTCGGTGCCGTCGGCCTGCTCGGCGAGCTGGCCCTGGCTGACGGGAAGGTCTCCGGCGACGGCGGAGTGGTCCTCGGCGGTGGGCTCGCCTCGCTGTTCGTCCTGGTCGCGGGGGACGACGTCGTCGTCGTGCCGGCCACCGCCACCGGCCTGACGGTCACCGTCCCGCAGGCGCTCGACCCGGGCCGCCGGTCCGCTCGCCTGACGCTCGACGGGGTCACGCCCGCGGAGGTTCTTCCCGGCGCCGCGCCCGTTGCGGTCGCGCTGACCCGGGTGATCTACGGCGCCGAGGCCGTCGGCGGCGCGCTGGAGGCTGCCGAGGCCGCGACCGCGTACGCCAAGGTCCGCGAGCAGTTCGGCCGGCCGATCGGCTCGTTCCAGGCCATCAAGCACCACCTGGCGAACATGCTGGTCGCCGCGGAGCTCGCCACCGCCGCCGTCTGGGACGCGGCCCGCGCCGCCACCGACGGCGCGAGCGCCGACGAGCTGTCGCTGGCCGCCGCGAGCGCCGCGGCCCTCGCGCTGCCCGCGTACGCCGGCAACGCCTCGCTCAGCACCCAGGTCCACGGCGGCATCGGCTTCACCTGGGAGCACGACGCCCACCTGCTGCTGCGCCGCGCGACGACCCTGACCGCGGTGCTCGGCGCCCAGGCCGCCGCGGCCGACCTCACGAGGCTGTCCGCCGCCGGCGCCGCCCGGGCCGCGTCGCTGGACCTGCCGGATGAGGTCGAGGCCGCCCGCGCCGGGGTCCGCGCGCTGGCCCAGGAGCTCGCCGCCCTGCCCGAGCAGGAGCAGCTCGAACGGCTCATCGACACCGGCTACGTCCAGCCGCACTGGCCGAAGCCGTGGGGCATCGAGGCGCCGGCCGGCCTGCAGCTCGTCATCGGCGAGGAGTTCGCCGCGGCCGGCGTGCGGCGCCCGGACTACGGCATCACCAGCTGGAACATCCTCACCCTCGTCCAGCACGGCACCCCCGACCAGATCTCCCGGTACGTCCGCAAGGCGCTGACCCGGGAGGAGATCTGGTGCCAGCTGTTCTCCGAGCCGGCCGCCGGCTCCGACGCGGCCGCCGTGCGCACCCGCGCCGAGAGGGCGGACGGCGGCTGGGTCGTCAACGGCCAGAAGGTCTGGACCAGCGGGGCCCAGTACTGCCGGCGCGGCCTGGCCACCGTGCGCACCGACTTCGCCGCCGCGAAGCACGCCGGAGTCACGGTCATGATCATCGACATGAACGCCCCCGGCGTCGAGGTCCGCCCATTGCGCCAGACCACCGGCGACAGCGGCTTCAACGAGGTCTTCCTGACCGACGTGTTCGTGCCGGAGGCGGACGTCGTCGGCGAGCCGAACCACGGCTGGAAGGTCGCCCGCGCCACCCTCGGCAACGAGCGGGTCAGCATCGGTGGCGGGGTCGGCGCCCCCGCGCCCGGCGACCCCATCGAACTCTACAAGGCCCAGCCCGACGCGTTCCCCGGCGCGGCCGAGTGGGTGGGCCGCTGCCTCGCCACGGGGCTGGCGCTGCGCCAGCTCAACCTGCGTTCCGCGGTACGCGCCGTCGCCGGCGGCGAGCCGGGCCCCGAGGGCAACATCACCAAGCTGGCCCTGGCGGAGCACATCGGCGACGCCGCCTACCTCGCGCTCGCGTTCGCCGGGCCGGACGCCGCGTTCCTGGAGGGCCCCGGCGCGATGGCGGCCCGCTCGGCGCTGTCCTGGCGCGCGATGACGATCGCCGGCGGTACCTCCGAGATCACCCGCAACCAGATCGCCGAACGCATCCTCGGCCTGCCCCGCGACCCACTGCTGAAGTAGCAGCGTCTCCGCCGGCCCGGCATCCGCGCTGCCCGCGGGCCGGGACCGGCGGGATGCGACGCCTCGGCCGGAGCCGATGGGCGGGCTCGCACTGGCCGGCGATTCGCCCGAATCGCTATGGTTGGCGCCGGGTTCGAGCGGGCGCGGCAGGCGCCCGGCGCGAGATGAGGAGATCACAGTGGGGCGGCGTGGGCGGGTGGACGTCGAGGCGCGCGCGGACGCGGCGGCGCACATGCGGCGGGCGGCGCGCTCGCTGCGGGCCTTCGACGTCGACACGTTCGTGTTGGACGCCGCCGGTCCCCGGACCTCCCGGGAGCCGGAGCCTGGCACCGAGGGCGACCACTCCGTGGTCGCCGCCGGCGCGCTGGTCACGGCGTGTACGACGTTCGTCGACGACCTGTGCGCGGACATCGCCGCGCTGCTGTCCACCAGCACGCGCGTCGCGTCCGACCTCCTGGTGGACGGGCCGCTGCTGCGGCTGCCGCCGGCATACGGCCATCACTACACGGTCGAGTTCGCCAAGAAGCTGCTGGTCGCGACGGTCAGCGTCACCGGCCGGCTGGCCGAGCCGGACTGGATCCCGATCGCCTGCCTCGCGGAGCAGCTGGCCCTCTACCTGGTCGTCGAGGAGGCGGCGAGCCTGCTCGACCGTTACGGGCTCGACGACGACCCACGGGCGCGCTACCAGTTCTTCGAGGAGCAGGCCTTCGAGAACGACGCGCACCTGCGCCTTTTCGACGAGGCCCCCGGGCTCGGCGGCTCCCGGGCCGCGGACCCGATCAGCGCCTGGTTCACCCCGTTCTACGATGGCTTCTACGTCCACCCGTACGTGGAGCCGCGTTCCTAGGGCCAGCCGCGGGCCCCGGCTGGCCCTACGTGGCCGAGCACGAAGGTGAGCCTCGGGCTGGCCTTGCGGGCGTTGTCGAGGAACTGTTTGATCTTGGCGACCGTCTGCGGCGCGTTCGTCCGGAACTCCAGGTCGTTCCCGCCGAGCAGGACCACGTCGGCCGGAACCTGCTTCAGCACACCCTCGACCTTGGGGTTCTCCAGGTAGAGCGAGTCGCCCCAGACGGACGAGTGCTGCCTGTCGAACATCGGGTCGAGGTACGCGTGTGAGCCGGCCGTGTCGGAGACGTTGTCGTGCACGTCGTCGCGGGTGCCGACGAAGTCGACCCGGCCGGGCGCCGAGAGCGACAGATGCGCGGCCAGCCGGTAGCGCCAGGTGTAGTCGCCGGCCGTCCCCTGAGTGAGCGAGTCGCCGATGATCATGATCCGGGTCCGCGGGTCCGCGGACGTCTTGCCGCCCGCCGCGCCCGAGCCTCCGCAGGCCGCCGCGGTGACCGCGACGGCGAGTCCCCCCACGGTGACCCGTAACGCCTTCCGCAGCCGTCTCCTGAGGCTGAAGCCACGGCCAACCTCACCCATACCGGACACGCTCCGATTCTCGGAAGCGACGTTCCGCCGCCGCGCTACCGTCTGCCTCCCCACATAGTCTGCGTTCAGCGCGGCCCTGCGGGACCGTTGGCGAGATGGCTGTCGATGGTGATGTGCCTCGACTGGACTGGAGGCGGGCTCATGTCGGTCGCGGTGGGCGATCAGGTTCCGGATGTCGAGGTCCAGCTGATGGGCGAGGAGGGGCCGGTGACCGTCCGCAGCGCCGAGCTGCTCGGCTCCGGCAAGGTGGTGCTGTTCGCGGTTCCGGGTGCGTTCACGCCCGGCTGTTCGAGGATCCACCTGCCGGGGTTCGTGGCCCAGGCGGACGAGCTCGCGTCGAAGGGCGTCGACAAGATCGCCTGCGTCTCGGTGAACGACCCCTGGGTGATGCAGGCCTGGGCCGCGTCGCAGGGCGTCGGTGGCAAGATCGTGATGGTCGCCGACGGCAGCGCGAAGTTCGCCGAGGCCATGGGCCTCACGGGTGACATGACCGCGGCCGGCCTCGGCGTCCGCTCCCAGCGCTACGCGGCCGTGATCGAGGACGGCGTCATCCGCAACCTCGACGTCGAGCCCAAGCGCGGCGTCGACGTCAGCTCGTGCGAGGCCGTCCTCACCCGCCTGTGACGCCGGGCCGTCATCCGGCGCCGGGGGCTCACCCGTCAGCCGGGTCGAGGGCCTTCTCGAAGAAGTGGGTGGCCCAGGGGCTGTCGTTGTAGCGGGCGGTGCGGCGGTAGCCGCAACGCTCGTACAGCGCGATCGCCTCGACGAGCGCCCCATTGGTGTCGAGGCGGGCGGACCGGTGGCCCAGCGCGCGGGCGGCGGCCTCGATCTCGAGCAGCAGCCGGGAGCCGAGGCCCGCCCCGCGCCAGGCGTCGTCGACCCACATGCGCTTCACCTCGCCGACACCGTCGGCGATAGCCCGCACGCCGCCGCAGGCGACCGGCTCGCCGTCGTCGCAGGCCACCAGCAGAATCCCGCGCGGCCGGGCCAGGTCGGCGGCGTCCTTCTCGGGCTCTCCGCTCGCGTCGAAGCCGAACCGGCGGCCGATCTCGGCGAAGTAGCGGCCGACCGCGGCCTGAGCCACCGGCCCGGCCGGGTCGACCGCGGCGAACGTCACCGTGGCCGCACGGACCAGCAGGTCGGCCTCGGCCAGCGCCGCGGCCAGCCGGGCCCGCGGCCGCGCGGAGAGGGGCTCGACCAGCCGGCGGGCACGGTCCTCGGACCGCTCCTCGGACCGCTCCTCGGACCGCTCCTCCAGCTCCCGCCAGCGCCGCCGCCCAGCCTCGGTCACGCCGACGCACCGGCGTCTGCGGTCCTGCGGGTCCGGCTTGACGGCGATCAGCCTGTCGTCCTCCAGCCGGCGCAGCAGGCGGCTCAGATATCCCGAGTCCAGACCGAGGCGCGCCCGCAACTTCTGCGTCGTCGTGGGCCCCGACCCGATCTCGAACAGCAGCCGCGCGGTCCCGAGCGGCAGCCCCAATCCGAGAAACGACTCCTCCAGCGCGCCGATCCGCTGCGTGTACGCCCGGTTGAACCGCCGCACCACCGCCGTCGCATCCTCCATATCCTCTGACTTTGGGCAGAGAAATCTGGCGTCGACGCACTTCGGGTCGATCGAACGTCGAGCCGAGGGCTGTGCCGGGGCCGGAGCGTGTCCCCAGGTCGGTGGACGTCGAGGCTTGTCCCCAGGACTGACCGTGCCCCGTCGGTTTCTCAGGCCCCCGCGTCCGCAGGTCGTCGGCGAATGTCGCCGGTGTCGGACCGGTGTCCGGGTGCTCCCGGCCGGTCGGGCCCGAGGCGTTTTCCACCGCCTCGCTGCTTGTCCACAGCCGCGGTGACTGGCTTGCCTGCCCTGGCTCGGTCGCGCAGCCTTTGGGGCCGTGACAGATCGAGAACGCCGGCCACAGGCGGACCTGACCCTGGCCGAGTCCCTCCGGGTGGCCCGCAGCCAGGACGGAATGATCACCCGCCAGCAGGCATTGCAGGCCGGGCTCAGCGAGGGGCGGCTCAGGTGGCTGGTCCGCTCTGGCGCGTGGGCGCGGGCGGCTCGGGCGACCTACCTGGTCCCCGGCGCCGATCCGGTGCGGGGACGGGCGCGCGCGGTGATTCACCGGCGGCCGGACGCGGTGGTCTGCGGAGTCACGGCGGCCCGGCTTGCCGGCCTGGACGCGCTTCCGTTGGCCGGGCCCGCGGAGCCCGTGCATCTGTTGGTCGGCCGCCGCGGTACGCGAGATCCTTTCTCGGGGGCCGTCATCCATGTCGGCGAGATCGAGGCCCGGGACGTTCACAGCCTGGCTGGAATACCCATGACGTCGCCGGCGCGGACGCTCGCGGACCTCGCGCTGTCGTTCGACCGGGCGCATGCGGTGGCGGCACTCGATGCCGGGTTGCGAGCGGGCTGGGTTCCTGACATGGGGCCGGTTCTCGCGCAGATGTTCGGCCGGCGCGGCGCGGCCGGCCGTCGTCCTTGGCTCGCGGAGGTGGATAGGCGGTCCGAATCGCCGCTCGAGACCCACGTTCGCCTGATCGTCGCAGATGCGGGCCTTCGGCCCGAGGAATTGCAGTACCGGATTTTCAGCGACGAGGGCGCGTTCGTGGCCCGAGTCGACCTGGCCTGGCCGTCCCGCAGGGTGTGCCTGGAAGCTGACGGCGTCGGATATCACTCGGCCCCTGCCCCCGCGTATCGCGATCGTGATCGACAGAACGCGCTGGTCAGGCTCCACTGGCGGTTGCAGCGCGTCACCTGGCGGGATGTGGAGCACCGGCCCGGCTGGATCGTCGCGCAGGTAGCTGCCCTGTTGGCGACTCCTCCCGCGACCTTCTAAGCCGGTACGTCATTGACCGCCGGACACCGGCCGGTCTCCCGGCTTGCCCAGACTGCGCCTGGCTCGCTGTTGCGGTCCCGGCCGATCCGTGGCGCCGATTTGCCTGCGCAGACGCCGATCATCCGGCTGGCTGGGCAACTGCGGCATCTTGATCGAGAACTGCGCAGGAAAAAAGGCGACAAATTGGGGTATACGACGTCGTTTTGCCTGCGCAACGAGTGATCAAAGCGTCCTGGTGGGGCGGAAGGCCACCTTGATCACTGGCTGCGCAGGGGAATTTGACCAGTTTGGGGGCTGGGCGCGGGGGATGAGGTCGGGCTGGCTGCGGGGTCGGTGCTCGAGGGTGGCGGAACTGGCGCCGGGTGCGGAGTGCCGTGCGATCGAGCCCGTCGCGGTACTGGCGCCGTGCACCGCGCGTCGCGCGGTCGAGCCCGGCGCGGCATTGCCGTCGCGCGCCCGCGGTCGAGCCCGGCGCGGCATTGCCGTCGCGCGCCCGCGGTCGAGCCTGATACGGCACCGGCGCCTCGGGCCGGACGGTCGAGTCGGTCGGGGGCGCGAGTGTGAGGGAGAAGGCGGCCCAGATCTCACGTTGACGTGAGATGGAGGTAGTAGCGTCGGGAGTCGTGACGGCGTCGGAGAGCACAGCGCTGAACGGGACCGGGTCACGACTACGGAGCGCGGCGTCGCCACCGGGAGGTGCGGGCGGCCGGGGTGATGGCTACAAGTGGACCGTGCTGATCAACACAACCATCGGCATCCTGATGGCCACGGTCAACGCGTCGATCCTGCTGATCGCGTTGCCGGACATCTTCCGCGGGATCGGCATTGATCCGCTGGCCCCGGGCAACACCTCGTACTTCCTGTGGATCCTGATGGGCTTCATGCTCGTAACGTCGGTGCTGGTGGTGAGCCTGGGCCGGGTCGGCGACATGTTCGGCCGGGTCCGCTGTTACAACCTCGGGTTCGCGGTGTTCACGGCCGCGTCGATCCTGCTGGCCGTCACCTGGATGCACGGTGACGCGGCGGCGCTGTGGATCATCATCGTCCGGGTGGTGCAGGGCGTCGGCGGCGCGATGCTGATGGCGAACTCGTCCGCGATCATCGCGGACGCGTTCCCGGCGAACGAGCGTGGCTTCGCGATCGGCGTCAACGGCGTCGCGGCGATCTCCGGCTCGTTCCTGGGACTGCTGATCGGCGGTCTGCTGGCCCCGATCGAGTGGCGCCTGGTGTTCATCGTCTCCGTGCCGTTCGGGGTCTTCGGCACCGTCTGGGCGTACGTGAAGCTGCGGGACAACGGCGTGCGCACCCCAGCCAAGATCGACTGGTGGGGCAACCTGACCTTCGCGGTCGGGCTCATCTCGGTGCTGGTCGGCATCGTCTACGGCCTGCAGCCCTACGGCGGCCACACCATGGGCTGGACGAACCCGTGGGTGCTCACCGCCATGATCGGCGGGGTCGTCGTGCTGGCCGGGTTCTGCTTCATCGAGACCAGGGTCAGCGACCCGATGTTCGCCCTGGAGCTGTTCAAGAGGCGCGGCTTCACGATGGGGGTGATCGCCGGTCTGCTGGGCGCGCTCGCCCGCGGTGGCCTGCAGTTCATGCTGATCATCTGGCTGCAGGGCATCTGGCTGCCGCTGCACGGCTACAGCTTCGAGCGGACGCCCCTGTGGGCGGGCATCTACATGATTCCGATGACGGTCGGCTTCCTGATCTCCGGGCCGATCGCCGGCCGGCTGTCCGACCGCTACGGCGTCCGGCCCTTCGCGACGGTCGGCATGCTGGTCAGCGCCGCCGGCTTCGGGATCTTCGACGTCATCCCGATCGACTTCAACTACATCGGGTTCGCGCTCGCCCTGATGCTCATCGGCATGTCGATGGGCCTGTTCGCCGCCCCGAACACCGCGGCCGTGATGAACGGTCTGCCGCCGAACCGGCGTGGCGCCGGTGCAGGCATGCTCAACACGTTCCAGAACTCCGCGCAGGTGCTCTCGATCGGCGTCTTCTTCACGGTGATCGGCCTGGGCCTCGCGGCCTCGCTGCCGCACACGTTGTTCTCGGGCCTGGCCGCCCAGGGGGTGCCCGCCGCGAAGGCGCACGAGATCGCCGGCATTCCGCCGGTGGGCAGCCTCTTCGCCGCTTTCCTCGGCTACAACCCGATCCAGCAGCTGATCGGCTCGTCGACCCTCTCGACCCTGCCGCCGGACAAGGCCAGCTACCTGACCGGGCAGGAGTTCTTTCCACACCTGATCTCCGGCCCGTTCGGCGACGGCCTGCACCTCGCGTTCGCGTTCGCGGCGCTCGCCTGCGTGATCGGGGCGGTCGTCTCCTGGCTGCGCGGCGGCAATGAGCAGCCCGTGCACCGCTCCCTCGTCGCGGAGACGGCCGCGGGCCTGGCCGCCGCGGCCGCCGCGGCCGCCGCGGCCGCCGCGGCCGCCGCGGCCGCCGCGGCCGGCGCGGCCGGCGTCGGCGGCGGCGTGGGTGGCGTGGCCGGCGTCGGCGGCGGCGTGGGTGGCGTGGCCGGCGTCGGCGGCGGCGTGGGTGGCGTGGCCGGCGGCGGCGGCGTCGGTGGCGTGGGCGGCGTCGACCCAACCGAGGCGACGGACTCGACCGGCGCGATCGGGCTGCCGGCCGGCAACCGGGCGACCTGACGACGGGCTGGAACCGGCCGACATGGGGCTCTGGGCGGCGCGCGGCGCGCGCCCAGGGCCGTCCAATGGGAATACTTAGGCCATGACGGACAGTGGGACGATCGCCGCCACTCGCGGCGACACTGCCGGCGGCCCGGCCTTAGCCGGCAGTCCCGGCGCTGACGCCCCGGCAACGGCCGACGGCGCGACGAGCCCCGCCGGCGCGGCCACGGAGCCGACGCTGCTGGCGATCGGGCTGGCGTCCCGCGAGGTGGGCGTGTCGGTGCGCTCGCTGCGCTACTACGAGGAGATTGGCCTGCTCACCCCCTCGGGACGTACCAGCGGCGGCAACCGGCTCTACGGCCCGGACGACCTGGCCCGGGTCCGGCGCATCCGGGAGCTCCAGCAGCTGCTCGGCTTCAACCTGGACGAGGTGCGCGACATCCTCGGCCATGAGGACCGGCTGGCCCGGGTCCGGCAGGACTGGGCTGTGGCGAGCACAGAGGACCGGGTCCGCCTGCTCGACGAGGCCCGTGGCGTGTACCTGAACCTGCGCGACCAGGTCGAACGGAAGATCAAGAGCCTGGTCTCGTTCCGCGACGAGCTGGACGCCCGCGTGGCCCGCAACGACCGGCTCCGCGAGACCCTGCCCGGCTGACGGCCGGCCGGCGGCCCGACTGGCGGCGCGATCGGGTCCCGAACCTCAGGCCAGCGGAAATTCCGTGGACGTTGCGGGCCGGGTGTCGTGGACTTGGGAGGCCCCGCAACCACCCGCCGCCCAGTGCGAGCGACAGGAGACCCGGACCGGGGCCCGACGGGGTCGGTCCGGCCGGTGTCGCGCTCCTCGGTGGCCGACGCCGGCTCAGGAGGCTCGCGTGACCGCCCCGACGGCCGGCGACTTCGACTACGAGACCCACGGCGGCGGCTACGCGCAGCGCCGGCGCACCGACCCGCGCATCGCCGCGTTCGCGCATGCCGCCCTGGGTGACGCGTGCACCGTCGTCAACGTCGGCGCCGGTGCCGGCTCGTACGAGCCCGTCGGCCGGTGCGTCGTCGCGGTCGAGCCGTCGGCCCGGATGCGGGCGCAGCGGCACACCCGCCACGCCCAGGTCGTCGCCGCGGTCGCCGAGGCGCTGCCGTTCGGCGACGGAGCGTTCGCCGCGGCGATGGCGACGAACACGGTCCACCAGTGGGCCGACCTGGAGCGTGGCCTCAGCGAGCTGCGCCGGGTCAGCCGCGGCCCGGTTGTCCTGCTCACCTTCGACGGCGACGCCTTCGACCGGAACTGGCTCGTCGAGTACGTGCCCGAGCTGGTCGCCTACGAGCGCCGTCGGATGCCCTCAATCGGGCGCATCGTCGCGGCCCTCGGCGGTACGACGGTCGTCACGCCCGTGCCGGTGCCGGCCGACTGTTGCGACGGCTTCATCGAGGCCTTTCTGGGCCGGCCCGAATGCTTCCTCGACCCGATGATCCGGCGAGCGCAGTCCCCGTGGGTCTTCGTCGGGCCCGAGATCGTCGCCCGTGGCGTGGCCCAGCTCCGCGCCGACCTGGTGTCCGGCGCCTGGGATCGCCGCCACGCCGCGCTGCGCCTCCAGCACGAGTTCACCGGCGCACTGCGCCTGATCACCGCCTATCCCGGCTAGCCAGGGTCAGTCCAGGCCGCGGCGTCCCGGCGTCCAGAACGGGTGGGTCAGGACGTTGCGGCGCGGCCAGCCGCGCTCCTCGACCAGATGGCGCCGCGCGCTCTGGATCGCTCGGGCCTCGCCGGCCAGGTAGGCGACGCCGGGCTCGGCCGGCAGCGGCAGGTCCGCGAGCGCGGCGGGCAGCCGGGGCGAGTCGGCGGCGGGCTCGCCCGCGCGGTAGACGAAGGTCAGCTCGTCCCGGCGGGCCAGCGGCAGCGCGTCGTCCCTGGTGTCGTGCTCGATCGCGCCGAAGACGGGCGCCGTCGAGGGCAGGGCGCGCAGGATCGCGCCGAAGGCGACCGCCGCCGTGTCATCCCCGGCGAACAGGTGGTAGGGCGCCTCGGGCTGGGCGACCAGGTGGCCCTCCGGGCCCTTGACCAGGACGCCCCGGCCGGCGGTGGCCTCGCGGGCCCACCGGGCACCGGGGGCGTCGCCGCCATGATCGTAGACGGCCAGGTCGAGCCGGCCGTCGGGGGTGTAGTCCCACACCGAGTAGGTGCGCTTGAGATCCCGTGGGCTGCGCAGCCAGGAGCCGGGCGCCGACGGGTCGGCGAGCACGACGCTCACGTGCTGGCCGGGCGTCCAGTCCAGCCCGGCGAGGGCGTCGCCGGTCAGGGTGATCCGGCGGGTCCGGGCGGCCAGCTGCTCGACCGCCGTCACCTCCGCTCGGTGCAGCACCCGCGCCAGCGGGTTGCGCGGCGAGCGGCGGGGCCGCGCCATCGGGGCGGGGGTTGTCGCGTCCATGACTCCTCCGGAGGTACCGAGCAAGCTAGCTAGCTATACGATAGCTAGCGATCGAACCGATCCGTGCGGCGGTTGCCCGAATGCGTGGCCGCCACGCCGCACGGGAACCTCAGGAGGCCGGGATGACTCCCTCCGAACCGACCAGGGCCGTCTACGTCCGGATGCCGGACAAGCTCGCGCAGAAGCTCGACAAGGCCGCCGAACGCTTCGGCGTCAGCAAGCGCGACCTGCTCGCCACCCTCGTCTCCGACCACCTCGACATCGAGGGTGACGAGATCGTCTTTCGCCCGCACGGCCGGGACGGGGCCAGCCAGTCGCACGGCAAGCGTGAGGGAGCGTCCCGGCCGCCCCGCCCGGGTGACCTGTGGCGCAAGCGTCCCAGCGCCGACGAGCCGGACGCCGACGACGCTGAGCCGAAGGTGCGGATGAGCAAGGCCACGGGGCCCGAGCCGCCCGCACCCGCGGCGCCAGTGAGCGAGGTGCTGACCCTTGAGGAGGCCGCGGAGCTGCTGCGCGTCCCGGTGGACGACGTACGGGCACTGGTCGAGTCCGGCGAGCTTCCCGCTCGTCACATCGGGGCGACCTGGCGCCTCACCCGCACCGCGGTTCTCGCCTGGCTGGCCGGCCCCGGCCCGGCCCCCACCGCCTGACCCGGCGGCCGGCCCCTGGCTCAGCCCAGCAGGATCGCGACGAGTCCGGCGAGACACAGGGCGGTAGTCAGGGCCGCGGTGACGGCCAGGGTGCGGTGGTCCGCGGGGGAGCGCCCGAGGCGGGCGACAGCCACGGTCGAGCGGTAGCGCACCTGGGCCCGGCCGACGAGCAGGGCGGTGACGACCAGCGCGACCAGCCCGGGGACGACGAGCGCCGTCCGGCCGTCCAGGGCGGCGTGCACCAGCAGGGCGCCGTTGGCGGCGAACCCGAGGCCGGTGCGCTGCCAGGCCAGATAGGTGCGCTCGCTCTGCATCCCGGGGTCGAGGGCCTCGGCCGGGTGCCGCGCGGCGTCGGTCACCGGCGGCCCTGGGCCACGTCGACCAAAATGAACACCAGAGCGCTGATCATGACCGCGGCGATCCCCAGGCCGACCAGGCGGGGGAGCAGGGACGGGGGCAGCGGCCCGCCTTCGCGGATCGCGCGCTCGCGCCGCTCCCAGCGGGCGTAGCTGGTCGCGGCGATCAGGGTCGCCAGCAGGATCAGCGCGATCCCAAGCACGTGACGGCCCAGCCGATCGAGAAGCTCGGCACGATCTGCACGACCGCGATCCCGCCGGCCAGCAGGGCCAGCGCGGTGCGGATCCAGGCCAGAAAGGTGCGCTCGTTGGCCAGGCTGAACCGGTAGTCCGGGTCCGTGCCGACGGTGTGTACGGGCGGCTTGCCGCCGCCGGTCCGCCCGGCGGGCCGCCGCAACCAGTCCACGGCGCCAACCTAGCCGGGCCGCTTCGGGCCGGCCTTGGCGAACTTTCCAGGTCGGCCAGGTGGGATTTCGGGCCTTCTTACGCCAGGTTCCGGCCGTTCAGGACGGTGCTCCGGGCTCGGCGCGGCTACAGCCAGGCCGGGTCGGTGTCGAGCGTCGTGCGGTCGAGGCTCGCGAGCAGGTCGAGCTGGGGCGCGGTCCTCGGCAGCTCGTAGCGGTAGAAGTAGCGGGCGGCCACGCGCTTGCCGTCGTAGAACGGCCCGTCCTTGCCTGCGGCGGCGAGGCGCCTGCTCCAGCCACAGCCAGGCGATCACGGCGTGGCCGACCGCCTCAGGTAGACGCTCGCGTTCGCCAGCGTGACGCAGCCGTAGCCGCCGTGAATCTGGATCGCACGTCCGCGTGCTCCTGATCGGGATCTGCGGGGCGCGGGCATCCTTGCCGGCCGGCTGGCGGCCCTGCGGGCGCTCCTTGGCGTACTTCAGCGACTTCAGGTAGCCGGTGTAGCCGAGCGCCGTCGCGCCCGCGCCGACCTTGAACCGGGCCTCGTTCATCATGCGGAACATGTAGGAGAGGCCCTGGTGCGGCTGGCCGACCAGGTAGCCGACCGCGCCGGGCTCGCCGCCCTGGGGGTGTACCGGCCCTCACCGAAGTTCAGCAGCGTGTTGGTGGTGCCGCGCGTCGACGGCCGCCGCGATTTCGGGGATCAGGTGCACGCGCTCGCCGTCGAAGGTCGGCTCGTTCAGGTCCGAGCGACGCAGGTGCGGGTAGAAGTGTTCGGTCGCGCCCTCCTCGGCGAGGTCGAGGAGGGCGTCGAACGTCTCCCGGTCGTGCTCGGCGAACCGTTCCCGCGCCGTCAGCGCCGTCAGCGCCGTCACGTCGAGCCACTCGTACAGCAGGAAGTCCAGGTCCCGCCGGGAGAAGATCACGGACTCGGCACTGCCACCTGGCGGCATGGACAACCCCTCGCGGCTCTCGGAACGGCCCGGACGGCCCGCCCGGCGACCGGCCGTAGCTGTCGCTCGGGGCCCGATTTCATCCAGTATCCGACGGTCGGCCGGCCATGGCGATGAGTCTGCGGGGGTGCGGCGGTCTGGAGTCGTGAGTGCGGCGCCGTACGGTTCTGTGGCGCCCGGTTGGTAGGCGGCTCGATCGGTCCGGGAGGTCGGATGACGGCGACGGCACTGCTCATGATTGGTACCCGCAAGGGCCTGTGGCTGGCCCGCAGCCAGGACGGGCGCGCGAGCTGGGAGGTCACCGGGCCGCGGTTCTCGATGACCGAGGTGTACTCGGTCGCCATCGACACCCGCCACCAGGTGCCGCGGCTGCTGGCCGGGGTCTCGAGCGAGTGGTTCGGTCCCAACGTGATGATCAGCGATGACCTCGGGGAGAGCTGGGAGGAGGCGGCCACGGCCCCCGTCGCGTTTCCGCCCGGTACAGACGCCTCGCTGCGGCGTGTCTGGCAGATCACCCCTGGGCCGCGCGCGGAGCCCGGTCTGGTCTTCGCCGGCACCGAGCCGTCCGCGTTGTTCCGGTCCACCGACGGCGGCCGCAGCTTCGAGCTGGTCCGTGCCCTGTGGGACCACCCGCACCGGCCGGACTGGCAGCCCGGCTTCGGCGGCCAGGCGATTCACACGGTCGTGCCGCACCCGGCCGACCCGAGGCGCATCACCGTCGCGATGTCGGGCGGTGGGGTCTACCGGACGGCGGACGGCGGGGCGAGCTGGTCCGCGGCCAACGTCGGCATCCGGGCACCCTTCCTGCCCGAGGGCATGCAGTACCCCGAGTTCGGGCAGTGCGTCCACAAGGTCACGCCCTGTCCGGTGCGGCCGGAGCGGCTCTACGCGCAGAACCATCACGGCGTCTACCGCAGCGACGACGGCGCCGACACCTGGGTCTCGATCGCGGCCGGCCTGCCGAGCGACTTCGGGTTCGCGATGGTCGCGCATCCGCGCCGCGAGGGTGTGCTGTACAACTTCCCGCTGCAGGCGGACGCGGAGCGGTTTCCTCCGGCCGGGCGCTGCGCGGTATACCGCGCCACGGACGCGGGCGCCCGTTGGGAGGCCTGCACCGAAGGCCTGCCCGACGACGGCTTCTGGACCGCCGTGCTACGCGACGCGATGTGCGTCGACGACGCCGACCGGACCGGCGTGTACTTCGGGTCCCGCACCGGCGAGGTGTACGCCAGCCGGGATGAGGGCGACAGCTGGAGCCGCGTCGCCGCCCACCTGCCCGACGTCACCTGCCTCCGCGTCGCCGTCCTCTAGAGAGCGGGGCGACGGATGTGGGTCACGTTGGTCCTGCCGGGCGCGCTGCGCACGCACGCCGGTGGCGTCGGCCGCCTGGACCTGGAGCTGAGGCCGGGCGCGACGCTCGGGATGGCACTCGACCTGCTGACCGAGCGGCACCCCGCGCTCGAACGGCGGCTACGCGACGAGCGGGGCGCGTTGCGCCGCTACGTCAACCTCTTCGTCGACGGTGAGGAGTGCCGCCGCCTCGCCGGCGCCGACACCCCGCTGCACGCCGGCGTGGAGATCCAAGTGATCCCGTCCATCGCCGGGGGGTAGGCCACGTCGGCCGGTCCCGCCGAGGCCCTCACCTCAGACCAGGACCGCGCCGATGCGGCGGCGGGTCTCGGCCTCGCCGAGGGCCTGGGTGACGAGGTGGAACGCGGGGCTGCGGTTCGAGCCGGTCAGCAGGACGCGGAAGACCTGCGCGGCCTCCTTCGTCGAGCCGACGAAGGCGTCCTTGTCGGCCTTGTACTCCTTGGGGCTCGCGGCGAACCGGTTCGCCACGGCGGCCGCGCGGATCTGGTCGAACCAGGCGTCGCCGTCGTCGACGGGCTGGTAGTCGCGCAGGAAGTGCTCGCACAGCGCGCGGACCACGTCCGCCGGCAGGCCGCCGAGCCGTGGGTCGGCCGGGTCGGTGACCGGCTCGAACAGCGCCGCGAAGAAGTAGCCATAGACGGAACGGAAGTCCGACCACTTGCGCAGGTCCTTGCGCGGGTTCGCCACCCCGGTCCGCTCGATGTCCAGCGCACGCAGCGCGACCAGCGGCTCGGCGCGGACCGCGGCCGCGAGCTCCGTGTCGTGGACGTCGGCCCAGGCGAGCACGTCGTCCACGATCGTCTGGCCGGCGAGGGCCGCGATGTGGTCGGCCGCGATGTCCTCCAGCTTGACCAGGTCGACCAGTGCGCCCGAGACCCCGGCCTCCGACAGGCGCAGCGGCTCGGCGAGCGCCTGGTCCATCGGCAGGTCGGCCAGCCGGCCGTTGATCAGCCCGCGCAGGTAGTAGAGGACGGCGTCCGCCGGGTAGCCTGCGGCGATGTAGTACTCGACGGAGGCCTCCGGGTCCTTGCGCTTGGAGAGCTTCCGCTTGCCTGAGCCGTCCTGCTTCAGCAGCGGCGCGATATGCGCGTACGGGATCCGCTCGAAGCCGCACGCGTCGAACAGCTGCAGGTGCAGGGGCACCGACGACAGCCACTCGTCGCCGCGGACGACGTGGGTGACCCGCATCAGGTGGTCGTCGACGGCGTGCGCGAAGTGGTAGGTCGGCAGCCGCAGCGGGCTGTCCGAGGCCTTCAGCAGGACGACGTCGTTGCGGTTCGCGTCCGCGGTGATCTCGCCGCGGATCAGGTCGGTGTACGTGACCCGGTCGAAGCCGCCGGGGGAGCGGAACCGGACGACGTAGGGCCGGCCCGCCGCGAGTGCCTCGCGGACCTGCTCGTCGGGCGCCTCCCGCCACAGCGCCCACCGGCCGTAGTAGCCGGTCGGCACCTTCGCGGCGCGCTGCTGCTCGGCGGACGCCGCCAGCTCGTCCTTGGTCGCGAAGCACAGGTAGGCCCGGCCGGCACGCAGCAGCTCGCGGGCGTACGAGAGGTAGATCTCGGCCCGCTCCGACTGGGTGTAAGGGCCGTAGGCACCGTTGTCGGGTGTCTCGTCGGCATGCACCCCGAAGTAGGTGAAGGCCGCGTCGAACTGGAGGAGCGCGCCCTCGACGGTCCTGGCCTGGTCGGTGTCCTCGACCCGGATGAAGTAGACGCCGCCCGAGTTCCGGGCCAGGTCCTTGTCGAGCATCGCCACGTAGACGCCGCCGAGGTGGGCGGCGCCGGTCGGGCTCGGCGAGAACCGGGTGACCATCGCGCCGGCAGGCAGGTCCCTGGGCGGGTAGCGCAGCTCCCAGTGCTCCGGGCCGGGCAGATCGCCGTCCGTCTGATCGGCCGAGGCCGGTCCGGCGGGGACCCTGGGAAACAGGGCGTCGATCTCGTCCCGCTCAAGCATGACGGGTCCTTCCAAGGGCCGGTTGTCGTCCGGGCGCGTTCGGGATCGCTCTCGTCCGAACCCGCCGGGTTCCCGTCGAGCGGCCTACCGGCCCGCGTCGGCGCTGAACGTTCGGATGGGTGGGGTTCGGCGGATCAGTCCTGGCCACCGTGGACCCGTGTCGATGTTAGTACGCGTCGCCACGACGTCGGCGGCCCGCGCGGCGCCGGCCGCGTCCGTCTGTGCGGCCGGGCGGGGAGGCGAGCCGCCGACGTCGCGGCCGACCGGGGCTCTCGCTGCCGCACAGCACTTTTGGAGGCTCGTCGGTGCTCCCTTCTGGCCGGTCGCGGGCGCGTGGGCGTCCGTATCCGACCGATCGGTCCAGCTCTGCCGGGGACCCTCGTAAACTGCCCCTTTGTGACCTCGCCGCGCCGGACAATCGGGCCGGACCACCATGGGCCGGACCACCATGGGCCGGACCACCATCCGGCGCATCCGCTGGTACCGCCCCAGCGGCCGGCACTGCGCGCGCTCCCGACGCACCCCGAGGTCGACCTGCCGCGCACGCAGGAAGGCCCGCAGCCGCAGCGGCTGCTGACCACGCTGCTCGGCGACTACTGGCACGGCCGGCGCGAGCATCTGCCGTCCGGCGCACTCGTCGCGCTGCTCGGCGACTTCGGCGTGACCACGGTCGGCGGCCGCGCCGCGCTGTCCAGGCTGGCCCGGCGCGGCGTCCTCGAGTCCTCCAAGGTCGGCCGCCACACCTACTACGGCCTGACCGCCGCCGCGTCCGGGGTCGTCCTGGAGAACGTCCACCGGCTGCGGTCCTTCGGCGAGCGGCACGAGCCCTGGGACGGCCGGTGGACCGTCGCGGCGTTCTCGCTGCCCGAGGACCTGCGCGACGTCCGGCACACCGTGCGCAGCCGGCTGCGCTGGCTCGGGTTCGCCCCCCTCTACGACGGCATGTGGGTCAGCCCCCGACCGGTCGCGGAGCCCGCCCGCCGGGTGTTCGCCGAGCTGGGAGTGCTGGCGTCCACGGTGCTGACCACGACCGTCGACGCCCGCCGCAGCGACCCGCACCCGCCGATGGCCGCCTGGGACCTCACCGAGCTGCGCGGCCAGTACGAGGAGTTCGTCGCGGCCACCACGCCGCTGCGGGAGCAGCTGCGGGGCTGCGGGGTCACCGGCGCGCAGGCGCTCGTCGCCAGGACCGCGCTGCTCAACGCCTGGTGGCGGTTCCCCAGCCTCGACCCGGACCTCCCGCTCGACCTGCTGCCCGAGCGCTGGCCGCGCCGCGCCGCACGTGACCTGTTCGCCGAGACCTACGACGCCCTCGGCCCGCTCGCGGCCGGGCGGTTTCGTGCCGTCGTCGGCGAGTCATCGCCCGAGCTGGCCGCTCTGGTCGGCTACCAGCGTTCCGAGGGCCCCGCCAGCGGCACGGCCAACCGGCGCTAGGCGAGCGGGCCGGCGGCTGCCACCACCGTCCGGTGACCGTCGCCGTACGGTTGGCGGGTGAGCCTGTTCGACACGGTTGCTCCCGGCCCCGACGCCTCGCCGCCCCCTGCTGAGCCGGCCGGGCCGCTCGCGCCGACAGGCCCGCTCGCCGACCGGCTGCGGCCGCGGGGCCTCGACGAGCTCGTCGGCCAGCGCCACCTGCTCGGCCAGGGCAGCCCGCTGCGCCGCCTCGTCGAGGGCGGCGGGACCACCTCCGTCGTGCTGTGGGGACCGCCGGGCACCGGGAAGACCACGCTCGCGCACATCGTGTCGCAGGCGACCGGGCGGCGGTTCCGTGAGCTCTCGGCGGTCACGGCCGGCGTGAAGGACGTCCGGGCGGTGATCGACGAGGCGCGCGAGGCACTGTCGAGCAGCCGGCCGAACCAGTCGCGCCGGGCCGTCCGCGATCCCGGCCTGTTCGGGGAGGCGGCCCAGCCAGCCGATGGGGAGGCTCCCGCCGACCTGCGGACCGTCCTGTTCATCGACGAGGTGCACCGGTTCACCCGGACCCAGCAGGACGCGTTGCTGCCGGCGGTCGAGCGGGGCTGGATCACGCTGGTCGCCGCGACGACGGAGAACCCGTCGTTCTCGGTCGTGGCCCCGCTGCTGTCGCGCTCGCTGCTGTTCACGCTCACGCCGCTGACCGACGGCGACATCCGCGCCCTGGTCCGCCGGGCCCTGGCCGACCCGCGTGGGTACGGGGGCCGGGTGCGGATCGCGGACGACGCCCTGGAGCACCTGGTCCGTCTCGCCGGTGGCGACGCCCGCCGGGCGCTCACGGCGCTGGAGGCGAGCGCCGAGGCGGCGCTCGCCGTGGCGCCGACCGCGGCGAAGCCCACCCCACCGGCGGCCGAGCCGGCGGCGAGCGACTTCGCGCAGCCAGGTCCCACCACGGCCGGCCTGGCGGCCGGGGATGTGGCGGTGGAAGGCGCGGCGCGGGACGCACAACCGGCGGCGGTGGACCTCGCGCTGCTGGAACAGTCGGTCAACCGCGCCGCCGTCCGCTACGACCGGGACGGCGACCAGCACTACGACGTCGTCAGCGCCTTCATCAAGTCGATGCGCGGCGGCGATGCCGACGCCGCGCTGCACTACCTGGCCCGGATGATCGAGGCGGGGGAGGACCCGCGCTTCATCGCCCGCCGCATGATCATCCTGGCCAGCGAGGACATCGGCATGGCCGACCCGGGCGCCCTCGGGGTCGCCGTCTCCGCCGCGCAGGCGCTGGAGCTGGTCGGCCTGCCTGAGGCGAGGCTTGCCCTCGCCCAGGCTGTGATTCACCTCGCGCTGGCACCGAAGTCCAACGCGGTGATCCGGGCGATGGACGCCGCCGCCGCGGACGTGCGCGCCGGGAAGGCCGGGCCGGTGCCGGGGCACCTGCGCGACGCGCACTACCAGGGCGCCCGCAGGCTCGGCCACGGCGACGGCTACTGCTACCCACACGACTATCCCGAGGGCGTGGCCCGCCAGCAGTACCCGCCGGACGAGCTGGTCGGCGTCGACTACTACCGTCCGGGCGACCTCGGCTTCGAGCGCCGGGCCGCCGCCCGGGCGGCCGAGCTGCGCGCGGTGCTGCGGGCCCCGACGCCCGCTGACGCCCCGGGTGGGCCCCTTGACGGGGCTCGCGCGGACGGGTCCTGACACGACCTGGTCTGCGGGCCATGCCGTGCTGAGGCCCGTCCGGTCGGTAAGGTCCTCTCACGACCGGTGTTCGCGGTCCGGGCCGACCCCGGCGGTGACCACCGGCCGGCACAGCACTGGCCGGCACAGCACTGGCCGGCACAGCACTGGCCGGTAAGGCACTGGCCGGCCAGGTACCGGCCGACCCCGCATTGGAGGCGCGTGACGATGTCCGCTGGCGCGATGGCCGGCCTGATCGCGTCGGGTGCCTTCGCGGTGCTCGTCCTCTTCGGCTGCTACGCCCTCTACAAGCTGGGCAAGATCTTCGACGAGACCGCCGCCCGGGTCCGCCAGACCGGCATCGCCATCGACGAGGGCACCGCGCGGGTCCGCCAGGCCGGCGCGACCGTCGACGAGGTCAACGTCGCGCTCGCGCACGTGAACAAGGAGCTGGACCGGATCGACGCGATCACGGAGAACGTCCAGACGATCACCACCAACGTGTCGTCGATGTCGTCGCTGTTCGCGGCGACCATCGGCGGGCCGATCGTGCGGGTCGCGGCCTTCTCCTATGGCGTCCGCCAGGCGGCCTCGAAGCGGGCCCGCGCCGAGGTCAGCTCCCGGGTGGAGGCCGAGATGAAGGCGGAGAAGACGTCGGCCAGGCGGGCCCGGCGCGCGACGGCGCCGGCGCAGCCGACCGGCACCGACGTCGACGAGCCGGTCCGGGGCCGCTAGATGCCGCGCCGGCTGTTCTACGTCACCTTCGGCGCGGTCGCCGGGGTCCTGGCCGTCCGCCAGGCGGCCAAGGCGGTGTCGGCGCTCGCGCCGGGCAGCGTCGTCGGCTCGCTGGCCGCGTCGGTCCAGGAGTTCGTGGCCGACGTCCGCGAGTTCATGGCCGAGCGGGAGGACGAGATCCGCGAGGCGCTCGGCCTGTACGAGGCCGACGAGGACCCGGCGACGCCAGGGCTTCCCGCTGCCGACCCGGAGGACACGGTCCGCCTGGAGCGGCTGCGCCAGCGCTAGCCCGAAACTCCTTGGAGCCGCCGCGGTCCGCGGCGGTACGGTTGCGGTGGCCGGCCGGGCGCGCTGCGCGCGGAACCTCACGTACTAGGTTGGACGGCGTCACCCCGCCGGCCCCGCCTGTCCGGTCGGTCGCCGGCATTGCCCGCCGCAACCTGGCTGCCCCACCGCAACCTGGCTGCCCCACCGCAACCTGGCTGCCCCGCCGCAACCCTGCCTGCCCGCTGCAACCTCGACTCTGGACGACGTGAGAAACCGATGGAAACGGCTGAGATCCGCCGGCGCTTTCTGAACCATTTCGAGCAGCGCGGCCACCTTGTTGTCCCGAGCGCGTCGTTGATCGCTGAGGATCCGACGCTGCTGCTGGTCAACGCGGGCATGGTGCCCTTCAAGCCCTACTTCCTCGGTGACCTGACTCCGCCCGCGCCACGGGCGACCAGCGTGCAGAAGTGCGTCCGGACCGTCGACATCGACAACGTCGGCCAGACCGCCCGGCACGCGTCGTTCTTCCAGATGTGCGGCAACTTCTCCTTCGGTGACTACTTCAAGGCCGAGGTCATCCCCTGGGCCTTCGAGCTGCTGACCGAGGGCTACGGCTTCAAGCCCGACGACCTGTGGGCGACGGTCTACCTCGACGACGACGAGGCCGAGGAGATCTGGAAGGGCCTGCTGCCCGCGGAGCGCATCCAGCGCCGCGGCAAGGAGGACAACTACTGGTCGATGGGCGTGCCCGGCCCGTGCGGGCCCTGCTCGGAGATCTACTTCGACCGCGGCCCGGCGTACGGCCGCGACGGCGGGCCCGAGGCGGACGAGAATCGTTACCTCGAGGTCTGGAACCTCGTCTTCATGCAGTTCGAGCGGGGCGAGGGCGCGGGCTACGAGTTCCCGATCCTCGGCGACCTGCCCGCGAAGAGCATCGACACCGGCATGGGCCTGGAGCGGATGGCGACTCTGCTGCAGGGCGTCGAGAACCTCTACGAGATCGACATCTCCCGCCCGGTGCTCGACCGCGCCGGCGAGCTGACCGGCAAGAGCTACGGCGCCCAGCACGGTGACGACGTCCGGCTGCGCGTGATCGCCGACCACACCCGCACCGCCGCGATGCTCATCGCCGACGGCGTCGTGCCCTCGAACGAGGGCCGCGGCTACGTGCTGCGCCGGATGCTGCGCCGCGCGGTCCGCAACGTCCGGCTGCTCGGCGGCCGCGAGCCGGTGATGGAGAACCTGTTCGGGGTCGTCCAGTCGGCGATGGGCCCGATCTACCCCGAGCTCGTCGACCGGGCGGCTGCGATCACGTCCGTCGCGGTCGGCGAGGAGCTGGCGTTCCTGGAGACGCTGCGCACCGGCACCACGATCTTCGATGTCGCGGTCGGTAAGGCGAAGTCCGCCGGCGCGGCCCAGCTGGCCGGCGAGGAGGCCTTCCAGCTGCACGACACCTACGGCTTCCCGATCGACCTGACCCTGGAGATGGCGGCCGAGCAGGGCCTGACCGTCGACGAGGCGGGCTTCCGCCGGCTGATGGACCGCCAGCGTGAGCTGGCCAAGGCCGACCGCGCCGCGCGCCGGATCGGCAACGTCGACCTGTCGGTGTTCCGCCCGATCCTGGCCCGCTCCGGCCCGACCAGCTTCACCGGCTACACCGAGCTGACCCGCACCGCGACCGTCGTCGGGCTGGTCTCGGCCGTCACGGGGCTGGGCGTGCCGGCGGCCGGGCAGGGCGAGGACGTCGGCGTCGTCATCGACACCACGCCGTTCTACGCCGAGTCCGGCGGCCAGGAGGCCGACCTGGGCCGGATCGTCTTCGACGGCGGCGAGGTCGAGATCATCGACGTGCAGAAGCCGATCCCGGACCTGGTGCTGCACCGCGGCAAGGTGGTGCGCGGCGAGATCCGGCTCGGCGCCGAGGTCGAGGTCACCGTCGACGCGGACCGCCGGCGCGCGGTCTCCCGCTCGCACACCGCGACCCACCTGGTCCACTCGGCGTTCCGCCGGGCGCTCGGCGAGTCCGCCACCCAGGCCGGCTCGCTGAACTCGCCGGGCCGGCTGCGCTTCGACTTCCACGCGCTCGGCGCGATCCCGGCGGCGGTGCTCGCCGACGTCGAGGACGAGGTCAACGAGGTCGCCCTGCGGGACCTCGACGTCACCGCCTTCGTGACCACGCAGGACGAGGCCCGTCGGATCGGCGCGATGGCGCTGTTCGGCGAGAAGTACGGCGAGCGGGTCCGCGTCGTCGACGTCGGCGACTACTCGCGTGAGCTGTGCGGCGGCACGCACGTCGCCCGCTCGGCGCAGCTCGGCGCCGTCAAGCTGCTCTCGGAGTCGTCGATCTCGGCCGGCACCCGGCGCGTCGAGGGCCTCGTCGGGCTGGACGCGTTCCGCTACCTGGCTCGTGAGCACCTGCTGGTCTCGCAGCTGTCCGGGCTGCTCAAGGTCCGCGCCGACGAGCTGCCCGACCGGGTCTCCGACGTCGTCACCCGGCTGCGCGACGCCGAGCGGGAGCTGGAGCGGCTGCGGGCCGAGGCGGTCCTCGCCGGCGCCGCTGGCCTGGCGAGCAGCGCCGTCGACGTGGGCGGTGTCGCGCTGGTGGCCGCGGAGGCGCCGAACGGCACGTCCGCCGACGACCTGCGCAAGCTCGCGCTCGACGTCCGCGGCCGGCTCACCGACCGCCCGGCGGTCGTCGCCGCCGCCAGTGCGGATGGCGATCGGGCCTTCCTCGTCGTGGTCACCACGGAGGGTGCGCGCGCGCGTGGCCTGAAGGCCGGCGACCTGGTGAAGGTCGCGACCGCTGAGCTCGGCGGCCGCGGTGGGGGCAAGCCGGACGTCGCGCAGGGCGGTGGCGGCGAGATCGCCGGCGTCGGCCGGGCGCTGGCCAAGGTCCGCGAGCTGGTCGCCGCGTCGACCGGCTCCTAGCAGTGCCGGGGCGAGACGTGGCGGCAGACGAGTCCGGCGAACCGTCGGAACCGGGCCCGGGCGGTGTGTCCGGGCCCGCGGCGGCCCGGCGGCGCAAGCCGCGCCACCGGGCCGCCCGGCGGCCGCTGCCGGCGGGCGTGTGGCTCGGGGTCGACGTCGGCACGGTCCGGGTCGGGGTGTCGGTGAGTGACCCGGATGGGGTTCTCGCGCTACCGATAGGTACGCTTCGTCGCGACGTGTCAGACAGCGGCGATCTCGCGCAGCTGGCCGAGCTCGTACACGAACGGCGGGCGGTAGCGGTGGTGGTCGGTCTGCCCATGACCCTCTCCGGTGAGGAAGGCCCGGCGGCCCAGCGGATCCGCCAATACGCACAGTTGCTGTCCGCCCGCGTCGCCCCGGTTCCGGTCCGTCTCATCGACGAGCGGCTGACGACGGCGGCCGCGCATCGCAGAATGGCCGAGCGAGGGCTGAGCTCACGAGCCCGCCGCGGTCTCGTCGACCAGGAGGCAGCCGTGCAGATCCTGCAACACGCGCTGGACGTGCGGCGCGCCGCGCCGGGCGCGCCCGCCGCCGGCGGCTCGACGGAAGATCGGTGAGCGAGCACTGGGACCTCGACAACGGTGTCGGGGGCACGGCCGGATACGGGAACGACCCGTGGGCCGCGCACCGCACGGGCGCACGCCCGGTAGACCCGTTCGCGGTCGGTTCGCCTGACGACGGGGCCGACATCTCCGTCGGCGGTGGCCCGGTTCCGGGCGGATCCCCCGGTGGCCCGACTGGCGCCTACCCGGCGGCCGGCGGCGGGTACGGCGCCGACGCGTTCACCGTCGGTGACCAGAGCTATGCCGCCAGCGGCTACCCCCCGGCCGCGTCGCCCACGGCCGGCTCGGGGCCGGGCTACCGTGACACCACGGCTGCCTTCTTCGGCGCGGGAACCGGGGCCTGGCCCAGCGACCAGGCGCCCGAGGCACCCAGCGGGTATGACATCCCCGGTCCGGCGGTCGGGGCACCCTATGTCGGCGGCCCCTACCTCGGTGACGCCGCGGCCAGCGGCGCCGACGGCAGCGCCGTCGCCTACACGGAGACCTCCACCGGGCACCACGCCGCGCTCGGCTACACCGACGGCGGCCCGGGACCGGCGGCGCCCGGCTACGGCGCGTCCCAGGCTGGCTACCAGCAGGCCGGCTACCCGACGGGTTACCTGGAGCCGGTCCAGACCGGTTACCTGGAGCCGGTCGGCCAGACCGGTTACCTGGAGCCGGTGCCCCAGACGGGGTATCAGGAGGCCGTGCACCCCACCGGCTATCAGGACGCGGCCCAGCAGACCGGCTACCAGCAGGGCGTCGGCTACCCGGAGGCCTTCGGGCAGCAGACGCAGGCCGGCGCCTACGACTATCAGACCGGTCGTCCGCAGACCGGGGTCAACCCGTCGACCGGCACGTTCTCGACCGGCGGCTACCAGCAGGCGGTTCCCGCCGTCGAACAGAGCGGGTACCAGCCGGCGGTCGAGCAGAGTGGCTACCAGCAGGTGGTGCCGGCCATCGAGCAGACCGGCGGCTACGGGCAGGCCGCTGCGCTCGACCAGCAGGCCGGTTACCAGGCCGGCTACTCGTCCGGGGCGCCGGCCGTGACTGGCGGTCACGCCGTAATGGGTGGCTACGCCACCGAGCAGTACCTCGCCGACCCGTACCCGCGGACCGGCGGCCTCGCCCGGCCCGCGCTTCCGGCGCAGCCGACGGCGCCCGGGCAGGACCCCAGCTACGCGGCCGCCGTCCCGGCCGGCTACCCCGAAGCGAGCTACCCGGCCGCGGTGGACCCGGCCGGTTACGACGCGAGTGGCCAGGCCGGCGCGTTCGGAACGGCCGCCGCGTTCGGAACGGCCGGCAGTGCCACCGGAGTCGAGGCCTACCCGGCCGCGGACTACCCGCAGGGCTCCGGCGGCTACCAGGCCGCGACGGCGCGCTACAGCGACGGGCTCAGGCCGGCTGGCACCGGGCCCCGTCGTCAGGCCGACCCCCCGGGCCCGGCCGCGGTCTCGCCGCCGGCGGCACCGCCGAGCGAGGGCACGCCCCGTCCGGCGCGCCGCGGGCGTCGTCCCACCGACCGGCGCACCGAGGCGCTGAACTTCCGGATCGACCCGCCCGAGGACCTGTACGGGCCGGCCGACGAGGACTACGCCGACGAGCCGCGTGGCCGGTTCGAGCAGGCCCCCGCGGCTGGCCAGCGCCGGAGCAGGGCCGGCGCGCGCAGCCAGAACGGCAGGTTCGCCGGCGAGCAGGACCACCTCGACAGCGGTCTGGACGACCTCGACGACGGTGCGCAGGACCCGCCGAAGGGCGCCGGCCCCCGGTTCGACCGGCCGCGGCGCGACGAGCACAGCGAGCGCGTCCAGCGCCGCCGCCGCGCGGCGCCGAAGCTGGTCGCGATGCTGCTGGTGCTCGCCGTGCTGCTCGGCGGGGGCATCTACGCCGGCGGCAAGATGCTCGGCCGGATGACCGGCTCCAAGGCGATTCCGGACTACCCGGGCCCGGGCTCCGGCAGCGCCGACGTGAAGGTCGCCCAAGGTGCGACCGCGACGGACATCGCCGGGGCGCTGTTCGCGGCCGACGTCGTGAAGAGCAGGCAGTCGTTCATCACGGCGGCGGCCAACGACCCGAACTCGAGGAAGATCCAGCCGGGCACCTACCGGCTGAAGAAGCAGATGACCGCGGTGGGGGCGCTCGCCGCGCTGCTGGACTCAGGCAACTCGATCTACCGGTTCATCCTGGCGCCGGGCAAGACGGCCGACTTCCTGATCACCGAGCTCTCTCAGCGGCTCGGTGTGCCGAAGCAGACCTACCAGGACCTCCTCGACCATCCGGACGGCAAGCTCGACCTGCCGACCTACGCGCACGGGCGCGTCGAGGGCTATCTGCTCCCGTCCACCTACGACCTCGACCCGACGGCGACCCCCGCGCAGACGCTGAACCTGTTCATCGACGCGTTCAAGGCGCAGGCCGCGAAGATCAACCTTGAGGCGGTCGCGCAGCAGGACGGGATGACGCCGGACCAGATCGTCACCGTCGCGTCCATCATCCAGATGGAGGTGCCGCGGATCGACGACGGGCAGAAGGTCGCCCGGGTGATCTACAACCGGCTCAACGACAAGACGGGCAAGTACCAGAAGCTCGACATGGACTCGACGACCCGGTACGCCGTGCAGAAGCCCACCGGGGCGCTCACCCAGAGCGACCTGAACAATCCCAGCCCGTTCAACACCCGACTGCACACCGGCCTGCCGCCGGGCGCCATCGCGAGCCCCGCCCTCTGGGCGCTGACCTCGGCCCTGCACCCGTACACCGGGCCGCAGGGGAGCGACGGGCAGCCGTGGTACTACTTCGTCGCGCTGCCGAAGTCCAACGTCACGATCTACGCCAGCGAGTCGGAATGGCCGGCGGCGCACGCCCGCTTCGTCGCCGAGGGCGGCGTTGGCTGATCCCGTCCCGGCAGGGCCGCCGGGGGCCGGGTCGCGACAGTCCGACCCGGGCAAGGCCCAGCCGGGACGACAGGCGGCGGTGCTCGGATCGCCGATCGGGCATTCGCTGTCCCCGGTGCTGCACCGGGCCGCCTACCAGGCGCTCGGGCTGGACGACTGGTCCTACACGGCGATCGAGACGGACGAGGCGGGGCTGCCGGGCCTGCTGGCCCGGGTCCGGTCACAGCCGGGCTGGGCCGGCCTGTCCCTGACGATGCCGCTCAAGACCGCCGCGGTGCCGCTGGTAGACCGGCTCGACGCGAGTGTCGAGGCGGTCGGCGCACTGAACACGATCGTCGTCGAGCCGGGCGCCTCGCTCACCGGCTGCAACACCGACATCGCCGGGATCCGGTACGCCGTCCGCCAGGTGCTCGGGGTGGCCGCGGTGCCGCCGGTACGTCCGCTGCTGCTCGGCGCGGGCGGGACGGCGCGGGCCGCGGTCGCGGCGCTGGCCGCCGTCGGGGTGCGCCGGGTCGGGGTGGTCGCGCGTCGCGCCGCCGCGGTCGTCCCGCTGACGGCGATCGGTGCGCGGCTCGGGATCGAGGCCGTCGCGCTGCCCTGGGAGACCGTCGCCGGCGGCCTGCCGCGCGGGGTGGACCTCGTCGTGGCCACCACGCCGGCAGGGGTGACCGACCAGCTCGCCGAATGGGCCTGGCCCGCCGGCTGCCCGCTCGTCGAGCTGCTCTACCACCCCTGGCCGACGGCGCTCGCGGTCACCGCCTACCGCGCGGGCGCCCGCGTCGGTGGCGGGATGGTCGTGCTCGCGGCCCAGGCCGCCGAGCAGGTCGCTCTGTTCACCGGCCGGCCGGTGCGGGTCGACGTCCTGCTGGCCGCCGGGACCCGGGCGCTCACCCGTCGCGCGGCGCTCGACGCGCTCTCCCCGGCGAAGAGCTGATCTCCGGCCCGTCCGCCTGAGTTTTTCCCCTCTCTTCGGAGACCCTGGACCCGGTTCGAGGCGACCATGGAAGGGCATCTCCCGACAAGGTCCCCTCACCACAGAAGAGCGCCGGTGAACTCGTACGACGATCTGGATGACGGTGAGCCGGACTACTACGGCCGGCCGCGCCGGCGCGGCGCGCTGACGAGGCTGCTGGTCCTGCTCGTCGTCGTCGCGGCCCTGCTCGGCGGCGGCATCTACGCCGTCGGCACGCTGCTTCCCCGGATCGGCGGTCAGGCCGCCGAGGACTATCCCGGCCCCGGCACGGGCTCGGTCAACGTCAAGGTGGCCTTCGGTGACAGCTCCAGCGATATCGCGGCCTCGCTGCACAAGGCCGGGGTGATCGCCAGTACGGGCGCCTTCCTGTCCATCGCCCGCAGCGACCCGCGGTCGCAGCGGATCCAGCCGGGTTCGTACCACCTGTCCAGGCGGATGAGCGCACACGAGGCGTTCCTCGCGCTGCTCGACCCGGCCAACAACTACCTGCGGTTGACGATCACCGAGGGCGAGACCGTCCAGCAGGTGCTCAGGGAGCTCTCCAGCCGGCTGGGGGTGCCGGTCGCGGCCTACGAGGCCATCGTGCGTAGCCCGGCCGGGAAGCTCGACCTGCCGAGCTACGCGAACGGCCTGGTCGAGGGCTACCTGTTCCCGGACACCTACCAGCTCGACCCGCAGGCGTCCCCGGCGGAGACCCTGCAGATGTTCGTCGGCGAGTTCTCGGACAAGGCGGCCAGCCTCGGCCTGGAGAGCGGGGCGGCCCGGCTCGGCCTCAGCCCGGCCCAGGTCGTCATCGTCGCGTCGATCCTGGAGAAGGAAGTCAAGAACCCGCCCGAGTACCCGATGGCGGCCAGGGTCATCTACAACCGGCTGGCCGACCCGAAGCACTTCCCGACCCTCGGGATGGACTCGACCACGCGGTACGCCGAGAACAACTACGAGGGCCCGCTCACCCAGAGCCAGCTCGCGTCGAACAACCCGTACAACACGCGCGAGATCCAGGGCCTCCCACCAGGGCCGATCTCGAACCCCGGCGAGCTGGCCCTGACCTCGGCGCTGAACCCGAGCCCGGGGTCGTGGAACTACTTCGTCTCGATGCGGAACGGCCAGACGAAGTTCGCGACCACCAAGCAGGAGTTCGAGCAGCTGCTCGCCGAGTACCACGAGGCCGGCGGGACCGCGGGCGGCTGAGCCGGTACGGTACCCGGACAATCCGTGGCAACAGGCGCGTCGGCGTGCCTGACTGCCGTGCTCGCGCAACGGCGACCGGGGGACGGCGCGCATGGACTACCTCGGCCCCGGCCCGGCGGCGGGCGTCGCCGCGGACGACGGCTGGCTGTCCAGCGTCCTCTACGGCAGCTGGTGGGGCCTGGCCATCGCGGCGGTTCTCGCGATGGCCGCGGTCGTGGCCGCGGTTGGGTTCGGGCCCGCGCTGATCGGGGCGTTCGAGCCGTACGACGGTGAGACCGTGCGCAGGCGGGTCCCGGCCCGGCTGACGATCGCGGTCGTGACGACGGTCGCGGTTGTCGTGGTCAGCCAGGCGCTGCGCTGCTCGGACCTCCCGGCGCTGCCCGCCTTCCTGTACCTGACCGATGCCGGCGTCGTGCTGGCCTTCATCGACGCACGGGTCCACCGGCTCCCGGACGCGATCGTCCTGCCGTCCTACCCGGTCTTCGCCGCCCTGCTCGTTCTCGGCGATGTGGTCGACAGGGCCGCCTGGGGGTTCTGGGGCAACGGCGACTGGACCATCGGCGCCCAGCTGGCGGGTGCCGCCGTCGGAGCGGCCATCTCGCTGCTCTTCTTCGGGCTGCTGCACCTGGTCCCGCGCAGTGGCCTCGGCCTCGGCGACGTCAAGCTCGCCGGCCTGCTCGGCGTGGCCCTCGGCTGGACCGACGACTTCTCCCGCGTCCTGCTCGCCGTCATCCTCGGGATCTTCTCCGCCGGTCTGTGGGCACTCTTCCTGCTCGCCACCCGTCGGGCCCGTAGGACGGACGCGATCCCGTACGGTCCGCACCTTCTCCTGGGCGCGCTCCTCGCTCTGCTCGCCGGTGCCGTCGGGAGCTGACGCCCGGCCTGCCGGCGGGTCCGCGTTCATGATCGCCGTCCCCAGGCCGGGAGAGGCGCGGCGCGTGAAAGACTGGGAGCCATGGTGAGGTGGTTGACGGCGGGGGAGTCGCACGGGCCGGCGCTGGTGGCGACCGTGGAGGGCCTGCCGGCGGGGATCCGGGTGACCAGCTCGGACATCGGGGACGACCTGGCGCGCCGCCGGCTCGGCTATGGCCGGGGTGCCCGGATGAGGTTCGAGCGCGACGAGGTGGAGCTGCTCGGCGGGCTGCGCCACGGGGTGAGCCTCGGCGGGCCGGTCAGCATCGTCGTGCGCAACACGGAGTGGCCCAAGTGGCAGAAGGTCATGTCGCCGGACCCGGTCGACCCCGCGGAGCTGGAGGGGCTCGGCCGTAACGCGCCGCTGACCCGCCCGCGGCCCGGCCACGCGGACCTGGCCGGGATGCAGAAGTACGGGTTCGACGACGCCCGGCCGGTACTGGAGCGGGCGAGCGCCCGGGAGACCGCGGCGCGGGTGGCACTCGGCCGGGTGGCGCGGGCGTTCCTCCAGCAGGCCTACGGCGTCGAGATCCTGTCGCACGTGCTGTCGATCGGAGCGGTCGCCGTCCCGGCGGAGGCGCCGCTGCCGGCGGCCGGCACGCTCGCGGCGATCGACGCCGACCCGTGCCGCTGCGCCGACGCGGCGACGTCCGCCCGGATGGTCGCCGAGATCGACGCCGCCCAGAAGGACGCGGACACGCTCGGCGGCGTCGTCGAGGTGCTGGTCTACGGCCTGCCGCCGGGTCTCGGCAGCTACGTCACCGGCGACCGGCGGCTCGACGCGCGCCTCGCCGGCGAGCTGATGGGCATCCAGGCGGTCAAGGGCGTCGAGTTCGGCGACGGGTTCGAGACGGCCCGCCGGCGCGGCTCGGCGGCACACGACGAGATCGAGGTGCTCACGCCCGAGGGCGGCGTGCAGCGGGTCCGGCGGGCGACCGACCGGGCCGGCGGGGTCGAGGGCGGCATGACGAACGGCGAGGTGCTGCGCGTGCGGGCCGCGATGAAGCCGATCTCGACGCTGTCCCGGCCGCTGTCGACCGTGGACGTGGCCACGGGGGAGACCGCGGTCGCGATCGCGCAGCGCTCGGACGTCTGCGCGGTGCCGGCCGCGGCCGTCGTCGCCGAGGCGATGGTCGCGCTGGTGCTGGCCGACGCGGCGTTGGAGAAGTTCGGCGGCGACTCGGTCGAGGAGACCCGCCGCAACTACGAGGCCTACCTGAAGTCACTGACGGTGCTCTCATGACGCCGGCCGTGCCCGCCGGGCCGGTCCGGCCGGTGGCGGTCCTGGTCGGGTCGCCGGGGGCGGGGAAGACCACAGTCGGCGAGCTGCTGGCCCGCCGGCTTGGTGTCACGCTGCGTGACACCGATGCCGACGTCGAGGCCGCGCTCGGGATGAGCGTCTCGGACATCTTCATCGAGAAGGGCGAGGACGCCTTCCGCGCGGCGGAACGCGACGCCGTCGACGCGGCGCTCGCCGAGCATCCGGGGGTGCTAGCGCTGGGCGGCGGCGCGGTGCTCGCCGAGCGGGCCCGGGCGGCGCTCGCCGGGCACACCGTCGTCTACCTGGACGTCGACCTCGCCGACGCGGCCAAGCGGGTCGGCCTGGCCCGGGACCGACCGCTGCTCGTGGAGGCTCCGCGCACCCGGCTGGCCGCCCTGCTGCGCGAGCGCAAGCCGCTCTACCAGCAGGTCGCGACGATCGTGGTCGAGACGGCCGGCCGGACCCCAGCCGAGATCGCCGACGAGGTCGCGGCCAGGCTGGCCGCCGCCGCGGCGCCGGGACCGGCCGCGGCGACGGGGGGTGCCGAATGACCGGGACGCCGGGCATTCCGGGGGAGCTGGTGCGGGTGCCGGTGGCGCCCGCGGGGGACCGGCCGTACGACGTACTGGTCGGCGACGGCCTGCTCGGGCAGCTCGCCGGCATCGTGGCCGGGCGGACCAGGGCGGCCGTGATCCACCCGGTGGCCCTCGCCACGGCCGCCGCGGGGGTGGTCGCCGACCTGCGTGCCGCGGGCGTCGAGACGCACCCGATCGAGGTGCCCGACGGCGAGGCCGCCAAGGAGCTGGCCGTCGCCGGGCGCTGCTGGGACGAACTGGGCCGCCGCGGGCTCACCCGTGACGACGTGGTGATCGGCTTCGGCGGTGGCACGACGACCGACCTGGCCGGCTTCGTCGGGGCCTGCTGGCTGCGCGGAGTCGACGTCGTCCAGGTGCCGACGACCGTGCTCGCGATGGTCGACGCGGCCGTCGGCGGCAAGACCGGGATCGACACTGCCGCCGGCAAGAACCTGGTCGGCGCGTTCCACCAGCCGCTGGCCGTGCTGTGTGACACGGCGCTGCTCGCCACGCTGCCGCCCGTCGAGGTGGCGGCCGGGCTGGCCGAGGTCGTCAAGGCCGGCTTCATCGCCGACCCGGTGATCCTGGACCTGCTGGACGCGGACCCGACCGGCGCCACCGACCTGCCCGAGCTGATCGAGCGGGCCATCCGGGTCAAGGCCGAGGTCGTCTCCGGCGACCCGCGCGAGGCCGGCCGCCGCGAGATCCTCAACTACGGCCACACCCTGGGGCACGCGATCGAGAAGGCCGAGCACTACCGCTGGCGGCACGGCGCGGCGATCTCCGTCGGCATGGTCTACGCCGCCGAGCTGTCCCGGCTCGCCGCCGGCCTGGACGAGGGCGTCGCCGCCCGCCACCGGGAGCTGCTCGTCCGGGTCGGCCTGCCGGTCGGGTACCCGGAGCGGGCCTGGCCCGAGCTGCTCGCCGCGATGCGGGTCGACAAGAAGTCCCGCGGCCGGATGCTGCGCTTCGTCGTCCTGGACGCGCTGGCCGCGCCGCGGCTGCTCGTCGACCCGGACCCGGCCATCGTCCGCGCCGCGTTCGACGCCGTCGCGACCGAGGCCCCGACGGCTGGCGGCGGGGTGACGTGACCGCGATTCTGGTGCTGTCCGGTGTCAACCTGGGCCGGCTCGGCAAGCGTGAGCCGGCGGTCTACGGCCGGACGACCTACCCCGAGCTGGTCGCCGAAGTCGAGAAGACCGCCGCGCAGCTCGGCGTCGCGGTCGACTGCCGGCAGACCGACGACGAGGCCATGATGATCGGCTGGCTGCACGAGGCCGCCGACACCGGCGCGGCCGTCGTCCTCAACCCGGGTGCGTGGACGCACTACTCCTACGCGCTGCGGGACGCGGCCGCCGCGCTCACCGGGCCACTGGTCGAGGTGCACCTCTCCCAGGTCGCGGCCCGGGAGCCGTTCCGGCACGTCAGCGTCATCGGCCCGGTCGCCACCGGCACGATCACCGGGCTCGGCGTCGACGGCTACCTCCTGGCGGTGCGCGCCCTCGCGGCGCGCGGCTCGGAGGCGATCCCGGCGAGCACGATCCAGTAAGTACACTCGTCCGCGACCTCGACGAAGCGGCTCGCACGGGCCCGCACCCGGCCTCCACCAGTTCAGGCCTGCACCTGGCCTCAGTCTGTACAGGCCCGAACCTGGCCCAGATCTACACAGGAGACACCCACCAGTGGCTACCACGAACGACCTGAAGAACGGCCTGACGCTCGACATCGACGGCGTCCTGTGGAACGTCGTCGCCTTCCAGCACGTCAAGCCGGGCAAGGGCGGGGCGTTCGTCCGCACCACCCTGAAGAACGTCCTGACCGGCAAGGTGGTCGACCGGACCTTCAACGCCGGCGTCAAGGTGGAGTTCGCGACCGTCGACAAGCGGGAGATGACCTACCTCTACCGCGACGGCACCGACTTCGTCTTCATGGACAGCGAGTCCTACGACCAGATCCCGGTCGGGCCGGAGGTCGTCGGCACGGTGGCCGACTACATGCTGGAGAACACGGTCGCGACGGTCGCGCTGCACGACGGCTCGGCGCTGTACGTCGAGCTGCCGGCCAGCGTCGAGCTGACGATCTCGCACACCGACCCGGGCCTGCAGGGCGACCGGTCGACCGGTGGCACCAAGCCGGCGGAGCTGGAGACCGGCGCGACGATCCAGGTCCCGCTGTTCGTCACCACCGGCGAAAAGGTGAAGGTCGACACCCGCGACGGGCGTTACCTCGGCCGGGTGACGAGCTGAGCGCCAGGTCCAAGTCCCGCAAGCGCGCGCTGGACATCCTCTACGAGGCCGACCTCAGGTCGGCGTCCCCGCTGGAGATCCTGGCCGCGCGGTCGGTGCAGAACGATCCGCCGGTCAACGAGTACACCAGTGGCCTGGTCCGTGACGTGACCGAGCACCTGGACCGGATCGACGGCTTCATCGGCGACCACGCCGAGGGCTGGACGCTGGAGCGGATGCCCGCGGTGGACCGCAACATCCTGCGGATCGCGGTGCTGGAGATGATGTGGCGGGACGACGTCCCCGACCGGGTGGCGATCGACGAGGCGGTCGAGCTGGCCAAGACGGTCTCCACCGACCGCTCGCCGGCCTTCGTCAACGGCCTGCTGGCCAGCCTGCTGCACGTCAAGCCGGCCGCCGACTAGCCGAGCCCGCGGTTTTCCCCGGTACGCCGCCCGACGCGGCGCACCGGGTGCCCCCGGCTTGAAGCCTTGCCCTGCTCTGGTGCTGCCGTGCGGCGGCGAAACGCAACCCACGGCGGCGAAACGCAACCCGCGGCCCGACCCTGGACAGGCGCCCACCCGCGCACTTCTCCCCGGCCCCGATTCACGCTAGGGAGGGCGCTCAGCGCCCGAACCAGGCGGAGCGGGCGAAGGGCGCTCCGCGCCCGGTTCCGCCCGATCGCCTCAGACGTCGGACGGGGTGGCCTCCTGGCCGGCCTCCGGGGACAGCACGCCCCAGGAGACGAGCTGCTCGGTCAGCTTGCTCGGCGAGGTGTCGTAGATCACCGCGAGCGACCGCAGGTCCTCGTAGCGAATCGACAGGACACGGCCGTTGTAGTCGCCGCGCTGGCTCTGGATGGTGGCCGCGTACCGGGCGAGCGGGCCGCCCTGCTCCTTGGGGACCTGCGAGAGCCGCTCGAGGTCAAGGACGATGCGGGGAGACTGCTCCAGCGGAGCGACGGTCGAACCCTCGGGAAGAAGCTCCCCTACCGGCACGCCGTAGAACTCGGCGAGCTCGGACAGGCGCTGAACGGTGACGGCGCGGTCCCCACGTTCGTAGGAGCCCACGACGACGGCCTTCCACCGACCGTGCGACTTCTCCTCCACGCCATGCAGCGAGAGCCCCTGCTGGGTGCGTATTGCCCGCAGCCGAGCACCGAGCGCCTTCGCATAGTCGGACATCGGAGTGCCCACTCCTGTCGTGGTCTGAGTCAGATGGAGCCGAGGGCTCTTGCCGACGGCGGTTACCGATAGTAGTGCCCAGGCGGTTGCGACCTGACATGAGGGGGTCGTGTCGCCTCTTTCTTTGTACCACTTTCTGTAGCCCCGTCGTCGCTCCCGGCGCTACTCCTGTGGGGACTTCCGGCTATCGGCCCGCCCTGGCCCGCCGTCCTGCAACGGTAACGCCATGTGATGCGGGTTGAACCAGGGCTTGTCGCGTCCTCACACCCCATCGTCATCCGGATGTGTCAGGTGACCAGAAGCACTTGGCTCGTCATCGAGAGTGCGGACCGCGGCGCGTGAGCGTACCGCCGCCGCGCCCGCGCGTGCACGCTGCGGCACAGGACCGTGTGACATCTCGCGTGCGCCCGGTGGCCCCGGTCGCGACGGCGGGTAGCGGCCGGGCCTGCTGGTACCGTCTTGCGGACCGCTCCTTTAAGGACCGTCCCGTGAGGCGGGGAAGGAGGGACAGGTGGCTAACGCTGCTCGCCGTAACTACGGCTCCCCGGAAGACCCAGAAGCTGGCCCGCCAGACAGCGCCCCGACCGACCCGCACGCCCGGGTCCCCGGGGATGCCGGCACGCGGCTGCCCGGCGCCGACGGCCCCTCGGCCCCCGGCCAGTCTGAGCCCGGCGCCGACGCGACGAGTCGGACGGTGCTCGCCCAGGCCGACATCGCCAGGATCGTCAGCCGGATGGCGCACCAGATTCTCGAGAAGACCTCCGGCGGCGCCGAGGTCGTGCTGCTCGGCATCCAGACCCGCGGGGTGCCGCTCGCCCAGCGCCTGGCCGGCAGAATCCGCGACGTCGAAGGCGTCACCGTTCCCACCGGTTCGCTGGACCCGACGATGTACCGCGACGACCTGCGGCTGAAGGCCGTTCGCCCGCTGCGGGTCACCGACATCCCGGATGGCGGCATCGACGGCTGCGTCGTCATTCTCGTCGACGACGTCCTGTACTCCGGCCGCACCGTGCGGGCCGCGCTCGACGCGCTCGCCGAATACGGCCGCCCGCACGCGGTACAGCTCGCGGTCCTGGTCGACCGCGGCCACCGGGAGCTGCCGATCCGCGCCGACTACGTCGGCAAGAACATGCCGACGTCCCGGCGGGAGACGGTCGCCGTCCGGCTCGCCGAGATCGACGGCGCCGACGCGGTGCTGATCCTGGGAGCGAAGCCGTGAGCGCGTTCTCCCGGCGGCCGGGGCAGGGCTCGCGGCTCCCTTTCGCGCGCGAGGGGGATAGGGCACCATGAACCGCCACCTGCTGAGCACCGCCCAGCTCAGCCGCGACGAGGCGCTGCTGATCCTGGACACGGCCGAGCAGATGGCGCGTCTCGCCGACCGGTCGGTGAAGAAGCTGCCGACCCTGCGCGGGCGGACCGTCGTCAACCTGTTCTTCGAGGACTCGACCCGTACCCGCACATCCTTCGAGCTCGCGGCCAAACGCCTGTCCGCGGACGTCATCAACTTCTCCGCCAAGGGCTCCAGCGTCTCCAAGGGCGAGAGCCTCAAGGACACCGCCCAGACCCTGGAGGCGATGGGCGCCGACGCGGTCGTCATCCGCCACCCGGCCTCCGGCGCGCCGCACCGGCTGGCCGGCTGGGTCCGCGGCACCGTTCTCAACGCCGGTGACGGCACCCACGAGCACCCGACCCAGGCGCTGCTGGACGCGTTCACGATGCGCCGGCGCCTCGGGCGGGTCGACGGGCTCGCGGTGACGATCGTCGGCGACGTCCTGCACTCGCGGGTCGCCCGGTCGAATGTCTGGCTGCTGTGCACGCTCGGCGCCAAGGTGACGCTGGTCGCCCCGCCGACGCTGGTCCCGCACGGGGTGGCGAGCTGGCCGGTAGAGGTGTCCTACGACCTGGACGCGGTGCTGCCGGCGTCGGACGTCGTGATGATGCTGCGGGTCCAGCGAGAGCGGATGTCCGACGCGTTCTTCCCGACCGAGCGGGAGTACAGCCGCCGCTACGGACTGGACGCCGACCGGGCCGCGAAGCTGCCCGACCACGCGCTCGTCATGCACCCGGGGCCGATGGTGCGCGGCATGGAGATCGCCTCCGAGGTGGCCGACTCGGCGCGCTCGACCGTCGTCGAGCAGGTGGCGAACGGCGTCAGCGTGCGGATGGCCTGCCTCTACCTGCTGCTGGGCGGCGCCGACGAGCCCGGCGAGCCGCGGCCCGGCGACCAGCACCCACGTGACCAGCGCCCACAGGAGCAGCGGGAGGATTCTCGATGACGGCGACACCTGCGGCGACCGGCCCCGTGGGCCAGCGGGCCTGGCTGCTGCGCGGCGTCCGGCCACTGGGCGCCGGCCCCGTCGACCTGCTGCTGGCCGGCGGCCGGATCGCCGGCCGCGGCGCGTCCGGCACCCTCGACGCCACCGGCGCCGAGGTGGTCGACGCCGGCGAGCTGTACGCCCTGCCCGGCTTCGTCGACCTGCACACCCACCTGCGCGAGCCGGGCCGGGAGGACGCCGAGACCGTCGAGTCCGGCACCCGCGCCGCCGCGCTCGGCGGGTACACCACCGTCTTCGCCATGGCGAACACCGACCCGGTGGCCGACACCGCCGGCGTCGTCGAGCAGGTCTGGCGGCTCGGCCGGGACGCCGGCCACTGCGAGGTGCGCCCGGTCGGCGCCGTCACCGAGGGGCTCGCCGGCAGGCGGCTGGCCGAGCTCGGCGCGATGGCCACGTCGGCCGCGGCCGTCCGGGTGTTCTCCGACGACGGCCACTGCGTCGCCGACCCGCTGCTGATGCGCCGCGCGCTGGAGTACGTGAAGGCGTTCGACGGCGTGATCGCGCAGCACGCCGAGGAGCCGCGGCTCACCGAGGGCGCCCAGATGAACGAGGGCGCCTGCTCGGCCCGGCTGGGGATGATCGGCTGGCCCGCCGTGGCCGAGGAGGCGGTCATCGCCCGCGACGTGCTGCTGGCCGGCCATGTCGGCTCCCGGCTGCACGTCTGCCACGTGTCGACGGCCGGCTCGGTCGAGATCATCCGGTGGGCGAAGTCCAAGGGCTGGCGGGTCAGCGCCGAGGTCACCCCGCACCACCTGCTGCTCACCGACGAACTGGCCGCGTCCTACGACCCGGTCTACAAGGTGAACCCGCCGCTGCGCACCGCCGAGGACGTCGCCGCGCTGCGGGCCGGGCTCGCCGACGGCACCATCGACGCCGTCGCGACCGACCACGCCCCGCACGCGCCCCAGGACAAGGACACCGAGTGGTCCGCCGCGCGCCCCGGCATGCTCGGCCTGCAGACCGCGCTGTCCATCGTGATCCACACGATGGTCGACACCGGGCTGCTCGACTGGGCCGGGGTCGCAGGCCGGATGGCGCTCGCGCCGGCCCGGATCGGTGGGCTGCCCGACGTGCCGGTTGACGCGTCCAGTTCGATGGACGTCGGCGCCGCCGCGACGCTGACCCTCGTCGACCCGGCGACGCGCTGGGTTGTCGACCCCGCCGGGTTCGCCAGCCGCAGCCGGAACTCGCCCTACCGGGGGATGACGTTGCCAGGACAGGTCTATGCCACCTTCCGCGCCGGGCGGCCCACGGTGCTCGACGGGAAGGTCGTATGAATCTGTCCGCCGGTCACGTCCTCGCCATGGGCGGGGGCTCGGGCCTTCTCGGGGTGCGGCTGCTGCTGTTCTTCGGCGTGCTGCTGCTGATCGTCGCGGTGATCGGCTTCCTGCGGCAGGCGTGGCGGCGGCGGGCGACCCGGGACGAGGAGGACCTGCCCGAGCTGCTCGCGCCGCCCGAGGACCCGGGAACCGTGCTCGCCGCCCCGCTGCGCGGCGCGTACCTGGGGACCGCCGACGCGGGCCACTGGCTGGAGTGGTTCTCGGCCAGCGGCCTCGGCGGCAAAGAGGGCAGCTACATCAGCGTGTACGAGTCAGGGGTGCGGGTCGACCGAGCCGGCCGGTCGTTCTGGATTCCACGGGACGCGGTGCGCGGCGCCCGGTTCGAGCGAGCCCATGTGGGCAAGGTGGCCGCGCCCGGCCGGCTGCTCGTGATCGCCTGGTCGCTGGAGGGCCGGGAGCTGGAGACCGGCTTCCGCGGCGAGGACCGGGTCCGCCAGCCGAAGGTGATGCGCTCGGTGCACGACCTGATCGGCCCGCCGTCGGCGCCGTCGGACGGCGAGATCACCTCGCCGCGCCCGGCGGTGCGCTCGCTGCGCCAGCTGCGTCCGCGCCGCCATCATCCGGCCGGCGCGGGCGTCGGGCCCGCCGCGGGCCCCGGAGCGGATGGCGCGGGGGCGGCGCCGGTCAGCCGTGGCCGGGGCGGGCACCTGGCCCATGCCGGCCGCAGCATCCGGCCGCGCCGGCGGGAACGGCCGCGGTCCCTGGACCAGGAGATCGCCGACCGGCGGGGCGACGACCCGTACGGCACCGGTCCGCGCACGCCGGCCCGGCCCGGCGTGGACCCCTACGTGACGAACCCGCGCAACGTGCCGTTCGGCACCGGCATCGGGCGGCCGGGCCCGGTCAGCCCGCCGCCCGCCGCGCCGGCGGGCCAGCCGCCGTCCGGTCGTCCCCGCGTCGCGGGGCCGCCGTCGGCCCCCGGCCGGGCGCCGGTGACCGGGCAGCATCCGCGCGCCGCCCAGTACCCGCCGGCCACCGGCCCGCGCGGCGGCGCGGCACCTACCGGCGGCTACCCGGCGCCCGGGCCGCGCGGGGGCGGCCAGTACCCGGCGGACCAGTTCCCGGCCGCGCAGCCGACGTCGCCGCGGGCCTACCCCGCGCCGGTGGCACCCCCCGCGCCGCCGAGCGCCTACGGCACGGGTGAGCCCGGCGGCGGCTACCCGAGCGGCCAGTACACCGAGCGACAGCCGGCCCCCGGGTATCCCGGCGCGGGCCAGTACCCGGCCGCCGGGCAACCGGGGCCGGCGGCGGACCGCCCGCAGGACCCGTACGCGGGCGGCCAGTACCCGCCAGCCGGCTGGCGTGATCCATACGCGGCGAGGCCGGGTGCCTCGGCCCCGGCGCAGGACCGGTACCCGCCGGCCCCGGGTGGCCAGCACCCGTGGGAGCCGGAGGCGTACTCGCAGCGGGACCCGTACGCCGACCCGTACGCGGCGGCCGGACCGGGCGGCGCGCCGCAGGCCGAGCCTTACGCGGACCCCTACGGGCAGTACGACGCTGGGCGGCGGCGCCCGCGTCCCGAAGAGTGACCGGGTGACGGCGACCGCGAGAGACGTGGCGAGGACCCGGTTTCGACGACAGAGCTTGCGGTGACGGAGCGGGGAACGAGGGCACAGGTGGGAGCAGGAGAACGGGCCAGGCCGGGGCAGCCGGCCGTGCTGGTCCTGGAGGACGGCCGGGCCTTCGCCGGTGAGGCGTTCGGCGCCGTCGGGGAGACGTTCGGTGAGGCGGTGTTCTCGACCGGGATGACCGGGTACCAGGAGACACTGACGGACCCGTCCTACCACAGGCAGGTCGTGGTGATGACCGCGCCGCACATCGGCAACACCGGGGTCAACGACCGCGACTACGAGTCCGAGCGGATTCAGGTCGCCGGGTACGTGGTGCGCGAACCGAGCCGTATCACGTCGAACTGGCGCTCGCAGCGCGATCTCGGCAGCGAGCTGGCGGACGCGGGCGTCGTCGGGATCAGCGGCGTCGACACCCGTGCGCTGACCCGCCACCTGCGGGAGCGCGGCGCGATGCGCTGCGGGATCTCCAGCCTCGACGTGAGCGCCGCGGCGCTGCTGGAGAAGGTGCTGGCGGGCCCGGAGATGCTCGGCGCGGACCTCGCGCCGGCGGTGAGCACCCGGGACCCATACGTCGTCGCTCCGCGTGACGGCGAACGCCGCTTCCGCGTGGCGGCCCTCGATCTGGGGATCAAGCGCAACACGCCGCTGTCGATGGCGGCCCGCGGCTGCGAGGTGCACGTCCTGCCGGCGACGGCGACCGCCGACGAGCTGCTGGCGGTCGAGCCGGACGGCGTGTTCTTCTCCAACGGCCCCGGCGACCCGGCGGCCGCCGACTACGCCGTGGCCGCCGCGGCCGGGGTGCTGCGGGCCGGGGTGCCGCTGTTCGGGATCTGCTTCGGCAACCAGGTGCTCGGCCGCGCGCTCGGCTTCGGCACCTACAAGCTGGCCTACGGCCACCGCGGCATCAACCAGCCGGTCAAGGACCTCGCGACCGGCCAGATCGCCGTGACCAGCCACAACCACGGCTTCGCGGTCGACGCGCCCAGGGACGGGCCGCCCGTCGACACCCCGTTCGGCCGGGTGGCCGTCAGCCACCTCGCGCTCAACGACGACGTTGTCGAGGGCGTCGCCTGCCTCGATGTCCCGGCGTTCAGCGTCCAGTACCACCCCGAGGCGGCTGCGGGGCCGCACGACGCGAACAGCCTGTTCGACCGGTTCTGTGAGCTCATGGCCTCGGCCGGGAAGGGTGGTGCCTGATGCCGCGGCGCGACGACCTGCGCAGCGTGCTGGTGATCGGCTCCGGTCCGATCGTCATCGGTCAGGCCTGCGAGTTCGACTACTCCGGCACCCAGGCCTGCCGGGTGCTGCGGGCCGAGGGCCTGCGGGTGGTGCTGGTGAACAGCAACCCCGCGACGATCATGACGGACCCGGAACTGGCCGACGCGACCTATGTCGAGCCGATCACCCCCGAGATCGTCACGAAGATCATTGAGAAGGAGCGCCCGGACGCGCTGCTGGCCACCATGGGCGGCCAGACGGCGCTGAACACCGCCGTCTCCCTGTACGACGCGGGGGTGCTGGACCGGTTCGGCGTCCGGCTGATCGGTGCGAACATCGACGCGATCCGCCGCGGCGAGGACCGCCAGCTGTTCAAGGAGATCGTCGCGACCGTCGGCGGCGAGACCGCCCGCAGCGCGATCTGCGTGACCGTCGAGGAGTGCCTGGCCGCGGCCGACGAGTTCTCCTACCCCGTGGTCGTGCGGCCGAGCTACACCCTCGGCGGCGCCGGCAGCGGCTTCGCGCACGACCCGGACGAGCTGGCCCGGATGGCGGCCGACGGCCTCGCCGCCTCGCCGGCCACCCAGGTGCTCGTCGAGGAGTCGGTGCTCGGCTGGAAGGAGTTCGAGCTCGAGCTGATGCGCGACCGCGCCGACAACGTGGTCGTCGTCTGCTCGATCGAGAACGTCGACCCGATGGGCGTGCACACCGGCGACTCGATCACCGTCGCGCCGGCGATGACGCTCACCGACCGTGAGTACCAGGAGCTGCGGGACCTCGCGATCGCGGTGATGCGGGAGGTTGGCGTCGACGCCGGCGGCTGCAACATCCAGTTCGCCGTCGACCCGCGGACCGGGCGGATCGTCGTCATCGAGATGAACCCGCGGGTGTCGCGCTCCAGCGCGCTCGCGTCGAAGGCGACCGGCTTCCCGATCGCGAAGATCTCCGCGAAGCTGGCGCTGGGCTACACCCTCGACGAGATCCCGAACGACATCACCCGCACCACCCCGGCCGCGTTCGAGCCGACCCTGGACTACATCGTCGTCAAGGTCCCGCGCTTCGCGTTCGAGAAGTTCCCCGGCGCGGACGAGACGCTCACTACGCACATGAAGTCCGTCGGCGAGGCGATGGGCGTCGGGCGCAGCTACGCCGAGGCGCTGCAGAAGGCGCTGCGCTCCCAGGAGCGCCCGGAGCGGGTGTTCTCCTTCACGGCCCCGGACCGCAAGGCCGCGGACCTCCTCGACGAGGCCGGGGTACCGCGCGACGGCCGGCTGAAGGTGATGCAGCAGGCGCTGCTGGCCGGCGCGAGCGCCGACGAGGTGGTCGCCGCGACCGGCATGGACCCGTGGTTCGTCGACCAGCTGGTCTTCGTCAACGAGGTCGCCGCCGCGACGGCCGTCGCCGGGCCCGACGACGCGGTGGCGGTGCGCCGGGCCAAGCGGGCCGGCTTCTCCGACGTCCAGCTCGCGGAGATCTTCGGCACGACCGAGCTGGACGTCCGGGCCCTCCGGTACGCGCACGGCATCCGTCCGGTCTTCAAGACCGTCGACACCTGCGCGGCCGAGTTCGCCTCGGCCACGCCGTACCACTACTCGGCCTACGACGAGGAGAGCGAGGTCGCCCCGGGGGACAGGCCTCGGGTGATCGTGCTCGGCAGCGGGCCGAACCGGATCGGCCAGGGCATCGAGTTCGACTACGCCTGCTGCCACGCCGTGATGGCGCTGTCGGACGCCGGCTACGAGACCATCATGGTCAACTGCAACCCGGAGACGGTCTCCACCGACTACGACACCGCCGACCGCCTCTACGTCGAGCCGCTGACGGTCGAGGACGTCCTGGAGGTCGTGCACGCCGAGCAGCAGGCCGGCCCGCTCGCCGGGGTGATCGTCCAGCTCGGCGGCCAGACCCCGCTGGGCATCGCCGCCCGGCTGGAGGCCGCCGGGGTGCCGATCGTCGGCACCTCCCCGGCGGCGATCGACCTGGCCGAGGACCGTGGCCTGTTCGGCGACGTGCTGGCCGCGGCCGGCCTGCCGTCGCCGCCGCATGGGGTGGCGACGTCCTACCTGCAGGCGCATGCCATCGCCGAGCGGATCGGGTACCCGGTTCTGGTCCGGCCGAGCTACGTGCTCGGCGGGCGCGGCATGGAGATCGTCTACGACGACGAGATGCTGCGCGACTACATCGAGCGGGCCACTCAGATCTCGCCCGAGCACCCGGTGCTCGTCGACCGGTTCCTCGATGATGCGGTCGAGATCGACGTGGACGCCCTCTTCGACGGCGAGGACCTCTACCTGGCCGGCGTGATGGAGCACATCGAGGAGGCCGGGGTGCACTCCGGCGACTCGGCCTGCGCGCTGCCGCCGATCACGCTGGGCCGCTCCGAGCTGGACCGGATCCGGGCCTCGACGCTGGCGATCGCCCAGGGCGTCGGGGTACGCGGGCTGCTGAACGTCCAGTACGCGCTGCAGTCCGACGTGCTGTACGTGCTGGAGGCCAACCCGCGGGCGTCGCGGACCGTCCCGTTCGTCTCGAAGGCGACCGCGGTCCCGCTGGCGAAGGCCGCCGCCCGGGTGATGCTCGGCGCGACCGTCGCCGAGCTGCGCACCGAGGGGCTGCTGCCGGCGTCGGGCGACGGCGCCACGCTGCCGCTGGACTCGCACATCGCCGTCAAGGAGGCCGTGCTGCCCTTCGGGCGGTTCCGGGACGCCGGTGGCCACGGGGTGGACACCGTCCTCGGGCCGGAGATGAAGTCCACCGGCGAGGTGATGGGCATCGACAGCGGCTTCGGGACGGCCTACGCGAAGTCCCAGGCGGCGGCGTACTCGGCGTTGCCGACGTCCGGGCGGGTGTTCGTCTCGGTGGCCAACCGGGACAAGCGGGCGATGATCTTCCCGATCAAGCGGCTGGCCGATCTGGGCTTCACCGTCTACGCCACCGAGGGCACCGCCGCGGTGCTGCGCCGCAACGGGGTGAAGGCGGTCGTCCTGGGCAAGCACCGGGCTCCGTCGGACGGCCTGACCGACTGCGTCGACCTGATCAGCTCGCGCCAGCTCGATCTGGTGATCAACACTCCGTGGGGCGTCGGGCCGCGGCTGGACGGCTACGAGATCCGGACGGCCTGTGTCTCCGCCGGGGTGCCGTGCATCACGACGATCCAGGCGGCAGCGGCCTGCGTCCAGGGCATCGAGGCGCTGGTGCGCGGGGAGCTCGGTGTCCGGCCGTTGCAGTCGTACCACGCGGAGCTGCATGCCACCTGGGCTGCGGCGACGGGCGGTGCCGGCTCGCACGCGCCGGAGGACTGATGCCGGCCCGGATTCGGCCCTGAGGGACGCCAGGCCCACGGCCGGCCCCCGACATGGACACCTGACCTGTAGTCGGGCGTAGGAAAGGACAGGGAGCGCAGATGGGTGTCGGGGTGGATGGGGACGTGCGGACCGGGCGGGCCCCTGTGGCGGTCCCCCTGGACACGCCGGACGTGGCGACGGCGCTGCGGTGGGCCCGGGCGGTGGCACCGCACGTGGCTGTTCTCAAGGTCGGGATGGAGCTGTTCTACCGGGAGGGCCCCGCGGTCGTCGACGCGCTGCGCGCCGAGGGCCTGCTCGCCGACCCCAGCGCACCGGGTCCGCCTGACGCGCCCGGGCTCTTCCTCGACCTGAAGCTGCACGACATCCCGGTGACGGTCGCCGGGGCCATACGGTCGGTGGCCCGGCTGCGGCCCCGGTTCGTCACCGTGCACGCCGCGGGCGGGCCCGCGATGCTGCGCGCGGCCGTCCAGGCCGCCGACGAGGTGGCCGCCGAGACCGGGACCGCGCCCCTCGCCGTCGCCGGGGTGACGGTGCTGACCTCTCTGAGTGAGGCGGACCTCACCACCGTGGGCCTCGCGGGGCCGGCTCTCGACGCCGCCCGCAGGCTCGCCCGGCTGGCGGTCGAGGCCGGTGCCACCGCCCTGGTGGCAAGCCCCTGGGAGGCCGCAAAGCTTCGCGAAGAGGTCGGAACCAATGTGACTCTCATCACTCCGGGGGTTCGTCCGGCGGGTGGTGAACGGGCCGACCAGGCGCGTGTCGCAACTCCGGAGGAGGCCCTCGCCGCCGGAGCTGACCTGGTCGTGATGGGGCGTCCGATCACGGGCGCGGCCGATCCTGGAGCGGTCGCCGCCAGCCTCGCGGCGGCCCTCGGCCGCCCGCGCTAGGCCTCTGACCTGCACAGACATGCCAGCCATCCCGGCAGGCACGGTTGTGGTCGCCACGCGGTGCCGTCACGGCGTGGCGGCGCGCTACCGAACCGGCCCGGTCAGTCGCAACCGGGCCGGTCCGGGGCTCCGGTACGCGTTTCGGGACGGTAAACGTGCTTCCGGGTGAGGCGACCCCGGCTAGACCAGCGCGACAGTCCTCGCTAGGTTGCGCGTCGCGATCACCCCATTTGAGGAGGCGTACCGTGCCCCTGCCGCCCCTGACGCCCGAGCAGCGGGCAGCCGCTCTCGAGAAGGCCGCGCTTGCTCGTAAGCAGCGCGCGGATCTCAAGGAGCGACTCAAGAAGGCGGAGACGACCCTGGCCGCGGTCCTGACCCAGGCCGAAGAGGACGAGGTCGTCGGCAAGATGAAGGTTTCGGCGGTGCTTGAGGCGCTGCCGGGTGTGGGCCGCGTGCGGGCCCAGCGCATCCGGGAGCGGCTCGGCATCAGCCCCACCCGCCGGCTGCGTGGCCTCGGTGCCAAGCAGCGTGCCGCGCTCCTGGAGGAGTTCGGCGCGGCGTCCTGACCATCGGCGCCGGCGGCCCGTTCCCGTGTCACAGCGGGCGGGACGCCGGCGGTGGTGGCGGGAACGGGGCGCCCGGCCAGGAACACGGGCGGGGAGCCCTGGTGGGGTGCTGGCTCGGCGAGAAAGAAGGCTCGCGTCGCCCGGCCAGGCCCTGACACCCGCACCAGGCCGGAGCACGCGGGAGCGTCCCAGCGTGATCGGGAGGCTCCCGGGCTCAGGCCGAGTGGCCCCTCCCGGGCCGCGTCCCCCGTGCGGCGCCCTCGGCGCCGCCCGGGACCGGCGCGGTGCCGGGCGGGGGATCTGCTTCGCGCCGTGACGCAGTCACCGGCGGGCCCGGGCCGCCGGCGGCGGCCCGGGCTGGCAGTGCGGCCTCGCGCCCGCTCGCCTCGGCGTGGGTGAGTGGCCGCCCGGGCGCCGCCCGGGCCAGCTGGCGGCCCCGGCTGGTGGATTCACCCCCTAAGGTTGGCCGATGGGACTCACCGTCTTGTCCGGGCCGTCCGGGGTGGGCAAGGGAACCGTCGTCGCCGCGGTGCGCCGCCTGTTCCCCGATGTCTGGGTATCGGTGAGCGCCACGACCAGGGCGCCCCGGCCGGGCGAGACCGAGGGCGTCGAGTACCACTTCGTGGACCGGGACCATTTTCTGCGGATGGCCAAGGACGGCGAGCTGGTCGAGCACGCCGAGTTCGCCGGCAACTGGTACGGCACGCCCCGGGCGCCCCTGGACCAGCGGCTGCGCGCCGGGTGGCCCGCGCTGCTGGAGATCGAGCTGCAGGGCGCCCGCCAGGTCCGCGCGTCGATGCCGTCGGCCCGGTTCGTCTTCCTCACCCCGCCCAGCTGGGAGGAGCTCGTCCGCCGGCTGACCGGCCGGGGCACCGAGGCGCCCGAGGTGATCGAGCGCCGGCTGGACCGAGCCCGCGTCGAGCTGGCCGCCGAGAAGGAGTTCGACGCGGTCGTCGTGAACGACGACGTCGAGGCCGCCGCCGCGCGGTTGGTATCCTTGATGACTGACTCATGACTGGCATTCGCTGCCGCCCGCGGGGGGCGACCTCCGGAGTCCCAGAACACCGCACTACCGGACAACACCGGGTTCCCGCGCCTCCGGAACACCATTCGGTGTCGCCCGCCCCACATTCGTGATCGGGCCGATCGGAAGCCGATCAGCTCGTCCACCGGAAGGAAAACCTTGTCCGGTACGCCGGCCCAGCCAGAGGGCATCACCAACCCGCCGATCGACGAGCTGCTCGAGGCCACCGACTCGAAGTACAGCCTCGTGATCTACGCGGCCAAGCGGGCCCGCCAGATCAACGCCTACTACTCCCAGCTCGGCGAGGGCCTGCTGGAGTACGTCGGCCCGCTGGTGGAGCCCACCAGCGCTCAGGAGAAGCCGCTGTCGATCGCGCTGCGCGAGATCAACGCCGGGCTGCTCACGCACGAGGCGGCCCCCGAGCCGCTCCCGCCCGTCTCCTGACGGTGTCCGGCGCAGCGCCGGTCGGCGGTCGCCCGCGCGTCGTCCTCGGGGTGGCCGGTGGCATCGCCGCCTACAAGGCCCTGGAGGTGCTGCGCCGGCTCACCGAGACCGGGCATGACGTCCGGGTCGTCCCGACGCCGGCCGCGTTGCGGTTCGTCGGCGAGACGACCTTCGCGGCGCTGTCCGGCCACCCGGTGCACACCGACGTGTGGGCCGACGCGGACGAGGTCGCGCACGTGCGGATCGGCCGCGAGGCCGACCTGGTGCTGATCGTGCCGGCGACGGCCGACCTGATGGCCCGGGCCGCGGCCGGCCGCGCCGACGACCTGCTGACCGGGACGCTGCTGACCGCCCGCTGCCCGGTTGTCTACGCCCCCGCGATGCACACCGAGATGTGGGAGCACCCGGCGACCAGGGCCAACGTCGCCACGCTGCGGGAGCACGGCGCGGTCGTCATCGACCCCGCCGTCGGGCGGCTCACCGGGCCCGACTCGGGCGCCGGCCGGCTGCCCGAGCCCGCCGAGATCGCCGCCGTCGCCCGCGCCGTGCTCGCCCTCGGCCCGCGGGCCGCGAGCCCCGACCTGGCGGGCCGGCACGTCGTCGTGAGCGCCGGTGGCACCCGGGAGCATCTCGACCCGGTCCGCTTCCTCGGGAACTCCTCCAGCGGCCGGCAGGGCTACGCGCTGGCCCGCGCCGCCGTCGCCCGCGGCGCCACGGTGACCCTCGTCGCGGCGAACGTGGCGCTGCCCGGCCCGGCCGGCGCCAGTGTCGTGCGGGTCGTCTCGGCGCTCGACCTGCGCGACGCCGTGCACGCCGCCGCGGCCGACGCCGATGTGATCATCATGACGGCCGCGGTCGCCGACTTCCGGCCGGCCAAGCGGGTCGACCACAAGATCAAGAAAGAGGCCGGCGTGCCGGCTCCGGTGGAGCTGGAGGCGAACCCGGACGTGCTCGCCGAGCTGGTCGCCACCCGCGCCACCCGCCGGCCCGGCCAGCTGCTCGTCGGCTTCGCCGCGGAGACCGGCGGCCCGGATGGCGACGTGCTCGCCCTGGGCCGCGCGAAGCTCGCCCGCAAGCCCGCCGACCTGCTGGTCGTCAACGAGGTCGGCGGTGGCCTCGGGTTCGAGGTGGACCACAACGCCGCCGTCGTGCTGGCGCCCGACGGCTCGGCGACCCCGATCGAGCGCACCAGCAAGGACCTGCTCGCCCACCGCGTCCTCGACCTCGTGGCCGCGCGGCTGAGCGGCTGAGCGGCTGAGCCGGGCGGAGATATTTCACGATTGTGAGCGGCGCTGGGCACGGGAGTGAAAGCCTGGCCACCTCCGCCGGGTGCTCTCGGTACCACGTGGCCGCCATCGGTAAACTTCGTCGGAATCTGTCGGATCTTTCAGGGAGACCACCAAGTGGCGACGCGCCTGTTCACGTCCGAGTCCGTCACCGAGGGACACCCGGACAAGATCGCTGACCAGATCAGCGACTCCATCCTCGACGCGATGCTCAAGGACGACCCGAAGAGCCGGGTCGCCGTCGAGACGCTGATCACCACCGGTCAGGTGCACGTCGCGGGCGAGGTCACGACCAAGACCTACGTCGACATCGCCTCGGTCGTCCGCGAGAAGGTCCTGGAGATCGGGTACGACTCGTCCAAGAAGGGCTTCGACGGCGCCTCCTGCGGCGTCAGCGTGTCCATCGGCTCGCAGTCGCCCGACATCGCCCAGGGCGTCGACACGGCGCACGAGAGCCGGGTCGAGGGCTCGATCGAGGACGAGCTGGACAAGCAGGGCGCCGGCGACCAGGGCCTCATGTTCGGCTTCGCCTGCGACGAGACCCCCGAGCTGATGCCGCTGCCGATCGCGCTCGCGCACCGGCTCGCCCGTCGCCTCTCCGCGGTCCGCAAGGACGGCCAGGTCGGCTACCTGCGCCCGGACGGCAAGACCCAGGTCACCATCGAGTACGTCGACGGCAAGCCGGTCCGCCTCGACACGGTCGTCGTCTCCAGCCAGCACGCGGCCGACATCGACCTCGACACGCTGCTGGCGCCCGACGTCAAGGAGTACGTCGTCGACCCCGAGCTGGCGACGCTCGGCATCTCGACCGAGGGTGTCCGGCTGCTGGTCAACCCGACCGGCCGCTTCGAGATCGGCGGCCCGATGGGTGACGCCGGCCTGACCGGCCGCAAGATCATCGTTGACACCTACGGCGGCTACGCCCGTCACGGCGGCGGCGCGTTCTCCGGCAAGGACCCGTCCAAGGTCGACCGGTCCGCAGCCTACGCGATGCGCTGGGTCGCCAAGAACGTCGTCGCCGCGGGCCTGGCCACCAAGTGCGAGGTCCAGGTCGCCTACGCGATCGGCAAGGCGCACCCGGTCGGCCTGTTCGTCGAGACCTTCGGCACCGGCGTCGTCCCGGACGAGCAGATCTCGGACGCGATCACCACGGTCTTCGACCTGCGTCCGGCCGCGATCATCCGCGACCTCGACCTGCTCCGCCCGATCTACGCCCCGACGGCGGCGTACGGCCACTTCGGCCGCCCCGAGCTGGACTTCACCTGGGAGTCCACCGGTCGCGCCGAGGCCCTCGCCAAGATCGTCAAGGGCTGACCAGGCCCGTCGGCGGCGCGCATGACGCCGCCGAGGGCTGATCGGAGCGCGTCAGCGCGCCGCGAGCCCGGTGCCCGGCCCCGGTCCCTGCTCGCAGGGGCCGGGCCGGCCTGCGTAAGGGGCCGGCCGGCCTGTCGCACGGGGCTGGCACGATGGCCGGCATGGACCTGCTGCCCGGGATCGACGTCGAGGACGTCCGCCCGAGCCGCGGGGCGAAGCGGGACAGCCGGCCGCGCCCGGCCAAGCCCGGTCCGGCCAGCCGGGACGCGGAGATCGCTACCGAGCTGCCCGTCGCGCGGGTCGCGGCCATGGTCGGGTTCGCGCATCTGGACCGCCCGTTCGACTACCTGGTGCCCGCCTCGATGGCCGCCGCGGCGGTGCCCGGCGCGCGGGTCCGGGTCCGGTTCGCCGGGCGCCTCGTCGACGGGTTCGTGCTGGAGCGGCTGGAGCGCTCCGAGCATGCGGGCAAGCTCGCCCCGCTGGCCAGGGTGACCTCCCCGGAGCCGGTGCTGACCGCGCCGGTGGCCCGGCTCGCCCGGGCCGTCGCGGACCGGTACGCGGGCACCCTCGCCGACGTCCTGCGGCTCGCGATCCCGCCCCGGCACGCCGCGGCCGAGCGCGCCGCCCCACCGGCGGCGCCGGCCGAGTCCGCGGCGCCGGCCGAGTCCGCAGTACCGGCCGAGTCCGCAGTACCGCCCGAGTCCGCGGCGGCGGCCGAAATGGCGGTCCCGGCCGAGGCCACGGCGCGGCCCGGCCAGGCCGCGCCCACGATCAAGCTGGGCGAACCGGGGGAGTGGCGGCGCTATCCGGCCGGGGCGACATTGCTGATGGCGCTGAGCGCCGGCAAGGCGCCGCACGCCGTGTGGTGGGCGCCGCCCGGCCCGGCCTGGCCCGCCATGATCGCCACGGTCGCCCGGGCGGCGCTGGCGGGCGGCCGGGGGGCGCTGGTGGTCGTCCCCGACCATCGCGACGTCGACCGGGTCGCCGACGCGGTGACCGCCGAGCTCGCCGATGCCGGGTCCGACGCCGGGCTGGTCACCGCGCTGCGGGCCGACCTGGGGCCGGCCGAACGCTACCGGCGCTTCCTCGCGGCGCTGCGGGGCCAGGCCCGAGTGGTCGTCGGCACCCGGGCCGCCGTGTTCGCCCCCGTGGCGAACCTCGGCGTCGTGGTTGTCTGGGACGACGGCGACGACCTGCACGCCGAGCCACTCGCGCCCTACCCGCACACCCGCGACGTCGCCGCGCTGCGCTGCCACCTGGAGGACGCGGCGCTGCTGATCGGCGGCCACGTCCCGTCGACGGACGCCGAGGCGCTGACGAGGACCGGCTGGGCGCGCCCGCTGGTGCTGCCCAAGGACGAGGCCAGGGCGCTCGCCCCACTGGTCCGGCCGACCGGGTCGGACTGGGAGACGGCCCGGGACGAGGCGGCCCGCTCCGCCCGGGTTCCCTCACTCGCGGCCCGCGCGGCCCGGGACGCGCTCGCCGCCGGGTGGCCCGTCCTGGTGCAGGTGCCTCGGCGGGGCTATCAGCCGTCGCTGGCCTGTGCCGGGTGCCGGCGGCCGGCCCGGTGCGCGCACTGCCATGGCCCACTGGGCCGGCCCGGCCGGGAGCGGACGCCGTCCTGCGGGTGGTGCGCCCGTCCAGCGGCCGCCTGGGCCTGTGGTACCTGCGGGGACGGCCGGCTGCGCGCGTCGGTCACCGGCGACCGGCGGACCGCCGAGGAGCTCGGCCGGGCGTTCCCCGGCGTGCCGCTGCGCACCTCCGGGCGCGACGAGGTGCTCGCCACGGTGCCCGCGGCCCCGGCCCTCGTGGTCGCCACCCCGGGGGCTGAGCCGGTCGCCGTGGGCGGCTACGGCGCCGTGCTGCTGCTCGACGGCTGGGCGCTGCTCGGCCGGCCCGATCTGCGCGCCGGCGAGGAGGCGCTGCGCCGCTGGGCGAACGCCGCCGCGCTGGCGACCCCGGGGCCGGCCGGTGGGCGGGTCGTGGTCGTCGCCGACGAGGGCCTCGCCCCGGTGCAGGCGCTGGTCCGGTGGGACCCGGCCTGGTTCGTCGCCCGCGAGTCCGACGACCGGGCCGCGCTCGGCTTCCCGCCGGCCACCCGGCTGGCCGTGGTGGACGGCTCGGCCGAGGTGCTGAGCGCCTTCCTCGAAGCCGCACGGCTGCCGGCCGCGGCCGAGGTCCTGGGCCCCGTCCCGCTGCCGGCCGCGGCCAGGCGCCAGCCGGCCGAGCCGGCGGATGACGCGGGCGGTGCCCGCGAGCGCCTGCTGCTGCGGGTGCCCCGCAAGCAGGGCGGCGAGCTGGCCGGCGCCCTGCGCGCGGCACGCGGCGTCCTGGATGCCCGGCGCGCCGCGGCCGGCCTGCGCGTCCAGCTGGACCCGGCCACCGTCGGCTAGGCCGCGCGGGTCACCCAGCCGGCCACCGCGGTACGCCGCCCGGCCTTTCAGCCGTCCTTGCGCAGCAGGGCCAGGAACATGGCGTCGGTGCCGTGGCGGTGCGGCCACAGCTGGACGAACGGGCCGTCGCCCAGTGCTGGCACGCCGGGCAGGGACTGACGGGCGTCGAGCAGGATGACGGCGTCACCCTGCTCGACGACGGAGGCGACCACCTCGACGGTCTCGGCGGGATGCGGCGAGCACGTCACGTAGGCGACGACGCCGCCCGGCCGGGCCAGGTCGAGCGCGCTGACCAGCAGCTGGCGCTGCAGCCCGGCGAGCGTGGCCGCGTCGCCGGCCAGCTTGCGCCACCGGGCCTCCGGCCGGCGGCGTAGCGCCCCCAGGCCGGTGCACGGCGCGTCGACCAGCACCCGGTCGACCCGCCCCGGCGGCAGTGGCGGATAGCGGCCGTCGGCCCGCACGGCGAACGCCCCCGGCCGCCCGGCCAGCGCGGCGGCGACCAGGCCCGCCCGCGGTGCCCGCGGCTCGAAGGCCAGCAGCGCCGGCTCCGGCAGCCCGAGGGTCTCGCCGGCCTGGCCCGATGTGAGCAGCGCGGCGAGCAGCGCGGCCTTGCCACCGGGACCGGCACACAGGTCGACGGTGACGCCGCTGTCCTGGCCGGCCGTCGGGGTGCGGGCCAGCGCCAGCGCCACCAGCTGGCTGCCCTCGTCCTGCACGGCGGCCCGCCGGGCGGCCACCGCGGGCAGGGAACCGGGATCGCCACCGGCGAGGATGACGGCGAACGGCGAGTACCGGCCCGGCTCGGCGGCCAGGCCGGCCTCGTGCGCCTCGGTGATCAGCTCGTCCCGGCTCAGCTGGTCCGGCGGGGCGACGAGGTGGACGGACGGGCGCAGGTCGTCGGCTTCCAGCGCCACGCGGGCCTCGTCGAGGTCACCGTCGAGGGCGTCAGCGAAGACCTCGACGATCCAGCGCGGATGGGCGGTCACCACGGCGAGGTGGCCGAACGGGTCACGCTCGAACGCCGGCGCGGACAGCATCGTGGCGATGTCGCCGCCGGTCTCGGCGACGCGGTCGGCGACCCGGCGCAGCACCGCGTTCGCGAACCGGACCGGGCGCTCGCCGGCGGTCGCCCGGACCAGGTCGACGGTCGTGCCGACGGCGGCCCGGGCCGGCACCCGGGTGCGCAGCAGCTGGTAGGTGCCCAGGCGCAGCGCGTCCCGCAGGCCCGGGTCGACGGTCGCGACCGGGCGGCTGGTGACCGTGTCGAGCAGGCCGTCGAGCAGGCCCTGGGCGCGCAGCGCGCCGTAGGTGAGCTCGGTGGCGAAGCCGCGGTCCCGGCCGCTGAGGCGGCGCTGGGTGAGCAGGCTCGGCAGCAGCAGGTTCGCGTACGCGCCGCGTTCGTCGACGGCCCGCAGCACCTCCCAGGCGAGCATCCGCGCCTCGTCGACGCGGGCCGCGGGTGGGCCGCCCCCGGCGCCGGGACGTGGCCGGCCGGTGGGGCTGGTCACGCGAAGGCCTCGCCGTCGGCGGGGCGGACGCCGCGGGCCCAGGCCGCGGCCGGCATCGGTGCCTTGCCCTCCGGGCGGACCTCGCCGAGCAGCACCGCGGTCGTCCCGGTGCCGACGGCGACGGTGTCCTTCCCGGCGATGGCGAGCTGCCCTGGGGGCAGCGGGGTCTGGACGGCGCCGGCGGCCGGGCGGACCGGGGCCAGCTTGACCCGGGCGCCGCGGAAGGTCGTCCAGGCGCCGGGCGCCGGGGTGGCGGCCCGGACGAGCCGGTCGACCGCGAAGTCGGGCAGCGTCCAGTCGACCCGGACGTCCTCGACCGTGAGCTTGGGCGCGAGCGTGACGCCGTCGGCCGGCTGCGGCCGCGGTTCCAGGGCGCCGTCCTCGATCCCGTCCATGGCCGCCACCAGCAGCTCGGAGCCGGCGAGGGCGAGCCGCTCGAGCAGGTCGCCGGAGGTGTCGCGGGCGCGGACCCGCTCGGTCAGGGTGCCGAAGACCGGGCCGGAGTCGAGGCCCTCCTCGATCTGGAAGACGCTCGCGCCCGTCACGTCCTCACCGGCGAGCACGGCCCGCTGGACGGGCGCCGCGCCACGGTAGGCGGGCAGAAGCGAGAAGTGCAGGTTGACCCAGCCGTGCCGAGGGATGTCCAGCGCGGCCTTGGGCAGCAGCGCGCCGTAGGCGACGACCGGCGCGCAGTCCGGGGCGATCGCGGCGAGCCGGGCCAGGAACTCCGGGTCGCGCGGCCGGTCGGGCGCGAGCACCTCGACACCGGCCTCGTCCGCCAGCTCGGCGACCGGGGACCGGGCGAGGTGACGGCCCCGGCCGGCGGGCCGGTCCGGCCTCGTCACGACGGCGGCCACCTCGTGGCGCGGGCTGTCAAGCAGCCGGCGCAGGCTGGGGAGGGCCACCGCCGGCGTGCCGGCGAAGACGAGACGCATGGAGCAGCACCGATCCGCCGGGCGCGCGGGGTCACGCCGCTGCTCGGCCCGTTCAGGGTTCATGGACGTCGATCGTGGTGAAAGACGAAACCTAACCTAGCGGCGCCGGCCCATCCCGATGCTCCTCGGACATGCTCGACCTGAGCGTCCCGGCGCCAGGTCCCCAGCGGGGCCGCGGCCTGGAGCGGCATCCGGAGCCGGCGGACCGGCTCGCGCCTGGGCCGTCGGCCGGTCCGTCGCATTTGCTACTGTTTGATTCATCAGTGTCTGACCCATCAGAGCCTGCGCCCCGACTTGAGGTACCATGGTGGAAAGTCTAGCTACCAGGGTGGAACGACACCGTGGAGCACTGGCCCGGGGGTCAGGTGTCATGGCTCTGAACATCAAGAACGACGAAGCGCAACGTCTCGGTCGCGAGCTCGCCGAGCTCACCGGCGAGAGCATCACCACCGCCGTGATCGTCGCGTTGCGCGAACGGCTGGAGCGCGTGCGTGCCGGCAGTGAGCCGCCGCAGCGGCGGGCAGACCGGATCGTCGGCCTCGGCCGCCAGATCGCCGTGGCGCTGCGATCCCACGACCTGACCGTCGAGGACCTCTACGACGACCGAGGCCTGCCCGCATGATCGTCGACTCGTCGGCGCTCGTCGCCATCGCACGGGCCGAACCGGACGCGGGCCGGTTCGCCGCCGCGCTGGCGGCGGCGCGCACACCCGCCATGTCCGCGGTGAACTACGTGGAGGCGGCGGTGGTGATTGACGCCGCCCGCGATCCGGTCGCCAGTCGTCGGTTTGACGAGCTGATCAGGGCCGCCGACATCGAGGTCGTCCCGGTGACCGTCGAGCAGGCGATGCTGGCGAGGCGGGCCTACCAGGACTTCGGTCGGGGCAGTGGCAGTCCCGCGCGGCTGAACTTCGGCGACTGTTTCGCCTACGCGCTGGCGTCGGTCCGCCGGGAGCCGCTCCTGTTCAAGGGAGACGACTTCCCGCACACGGACGTCGCCGCGGCGGATCTCCCCGTTGTGGCGGGGGAGAGCTGACCCGCCGCCCGGTGGCTTGTGGCGGCGGGCCTAGACGGCGCGGCCGAACAGGGGGTGGGGGGAGGCCTTGACGACGGGGGCGGGCTGGTTCGCCCACTCGGCCTCGCGGATGGCCTTCATCGCGGCCTTCTTGGTCTCGCGGTCCAGCTTGTCGATGAACAGGATGCCGTCGAGGTGGTCGGTCTCATGCTGCAGGCAGCGGGAGACCATGCCGGAGCCCTCGACCTGGACCGGGTCGCCGTACATGTTCTGGCCGATGGCGAGCACCCGCTCGGGCCGCCTCAGTTCGAAGGCCAGGCCAGGCAGCGACAGGCAGCCCTCCTCGCCGTCCTGGAGCTCCTCGGAGAACGGGCCGAGCACCGGGTTGATCAGGTGGTCGATCTCGTCGTCGTCGTCGAGGAAGGTGAAAACCCGCAGCGAGACACCGAGCTGGGGCGCGGCCAGGCCGGCGCCACTGGCCTCCCACATCGTCTCGCCGAGGTCGTTGACGAGCTTGCGCAGCTCCTTGTCGAAGGTCGTCACCTGCTCGGCCTTCGTCCGCAAGACCGGATCCCCGAACAGTCGAATGTCACGGACGGCCAAGACGGAACTCCTTCAGCGAGCGGATGGATCCATGCTACGGCGCGCGCCCGCCCGGGCAGGGGTGAGAACCGTGCCCGCGACGGGGCACTGGTTTCGTCTCATACCCTCGCTGGGTGGCTACCGCGCAGATCTATCCCAGCCTGCTCGCCGCGGACTTCGGCCGGATCGCGGACGCGGCCCGGGCGGTCGAGGGCCATGCGGACTGGCTGCACGTTGACGTCATGGACTACCATTTCGTCCCCAACCTGGCCTTCTCCGGCGACACGGTGACCGCGCTGCGGGCCGTGACCGAGACGCCGCTGGACTGCCATCTGATGATCTCCGACCCGGACCGCTGGGCTCCGGGCTTCGCGGAGCGCGGCGCGGCGAACGTGACCATCCACGCCGAGGCGGTCGAGAACCTGCCGCGCACCACCGAGGCGATCCGCGCCGCCGGCGCCCGCACCGGGCTCGCCGTCAAGCCGGCCACACCGGTCGACGGCTACGCCGACGACCTGCACCGCTTCGACCTGCTGCTGCTGATGACGATCGAGCCGGGCTTCGGCGGCCAGACCTTCATGGACAGCGTGCTGCCGAAGATCGAGGCGGCCAGGCGGCTGCTCGACCAGCGCGGCCTGGACCTGTGGCTGCAGATCGACGGCGGGGTCAACGCGGAGACGGTCGAGCGGGCCGCCGCCGCCGGGGTGGACGTTTTCGTCGCCGGCACCGCCGTCTACGGGGCCGCCGACCCGGGCGCGGCCATCGAGGCGCTGCGGGCGCAGGCGCTGCGCGCGGCGCCGCGGCTCTCGCCGCCCGGCCGCGAGGCGACGGTCTGAGATGGCGGTCTGAGATGGCGGCGGAGGCGGGCGCAGCCGACGTCGACGGGCGCTGGCTGGGGTACGCCGTGGAGCTCGCGAAGCGGTGCCCGCCGGCCCAGACGGCCTTCTCGGTCGGCGCTGTGATCGTCGGCCCGGACGGGGAGACGGTGCTGGCCGAGGGCTGGTCCCGGGCGGGCGACCCGCGCGACCACGCGGAGGAGGCCGCCCTGCGCGGCTTCGCCGCCGGCGACCCGCGGCTGGCCGGTGCCACCCTCTACAGCTCGTTGGAGCCCTGCAGCGCCCGCGCCTCCCGGCCGCGGACCTGCACCGAGCTCACGCTGGCGGCCGGCATCGGCCGGGTCGTGTTCGCCTGGCGCGAGCCGGCGCTGTTCGTCGACTGCCAGGGCGCCGAGCTGCTCGCCGCCGCGGGTGTCACGGTCGTCGAGCGGCCGGACCTCGCGGCAGGGGTACGCGCGGCCAACGCCCACCTGCTCGCCGACTGACGGCGGCGGCGACCCGCCCGCATGGCCCCGAGTGAGATTGGTCACCCGGCCGTCGACCTGGAACCTCGCAAACGTGTCTACTACGGCATATCTGGCCGGCGAGCTGCCGCGTTGGCCCGGCTTGTGTGCCTAGACTTACCGCCAGGCAACTTCCAACAACTCCCAGCCGCGGCCAGAACCGTACCGTCGGCGGGGAGACCACAGCAGCACGCGCGCTCCGGGGTCGGTGAAATTCCGAGCCGGCGGTTACAGTCCGCGACCCGTCCCACCTGTTGGTGGGCGGTGGACCTGGTGAAATTCCAGGACCGACGGTGAAAGTCCGGATGGGAGGCAGCGCGCGGGGCCCGTGGCGCCCGGGCGGACCCGTTCCGGCCGGCGTGCGTCGCGGCGTCGGCGTCCGGCGTTGCGCCGGATGACCCGGCGCCGCCCGTGGACCCTGCGTGACGACCTTCCTCGCTTCCCCCCGGCTCGGGCGCCGGACGGGAAGGACGCAGGTCGGATGTTCACCGGCATCGTCGAGGAACTCGGCACTGTCGCCGCGGTCACCGAGCACGCGGCCGCGGCCGAGCTGACCATCGGCTCCACGGCCGTACTGGAAGACGTGCGCCGCGGCGCGTCGATCGCCGTCAACGGCGTCTGTCTCACTGTCACCTCCTTCACCCCGCCGGGTGAGGTCGACCCGCGCACCGGCACCCGCGTGTTCACCGCCGATGTGATGCTGGAGACGCTGCGGCGCTCGGCGCTCGGCGCGCTGACGGCCGGCGACCGGGTCAACCTGGAACGGCCGGTGCGCCTCGCCGACCGGCTCGGCGGCCACCTCGTCCAGGGGCACGTCGACGGCGTCGGCACGGTCGTCGACCGGGCGCCGGACGAGCACTGGGAGGTCGTGCGGATCGCGCTGCCCGAGGGGCTCGACCGCTACCTCGTCGAGAAGGGCTCCATCACCGTCGACGGCGTGAGCCTGACCGTCGTCGACGTCACGCCCGCCACCCCCGAGGCTCCCGCGTCGTTCACCGTCAGCCTGATCCCGACGACGCTCGCCGACACGACGCTCGGCACCCGGAATGTCGGGGCCCCGGTGAACCTTGAGGTCGACGTCGTGGCCAAGTACGTGGAGAAGCTCGCCGCTCCCGTCCTCGGCCAGCTGTCGACCACGGTGGGGCGCCTCGACCCGGCCCCGCCGTTGCCCGCACCACCCGTCGGCCCACCGCGGGCGAGCGCGCCCACGGCCGCCCGGCAGACGGCCGCCAGCGCGAAGGGAGCCGGCCGATGAGCGCTACCAGCGTGTGCGCGACGCCGCCAGCCGAGGATCTGACCAGCGCCTTCGGCATGGTCGAGGACGCGCTGGCCGCGATCCGCGCCGGCCAGGCCGTGGTCGTCGTCGACGACGCGGACCGGGAGAACGAGGGCGACCTGATCTTCGCCGCCGAGATGGCGACGCCGGAGCTGGTCGCGTTCATGGTGCGGCACACCTCCGGGGTGATCTGCGCGCCGCTGACCGAGCAGGAGACCGACCGGCTCGACCTGGGCCAGATGGTCCCGACGAACACCGAGCGGATGGGCACGGCCTTCACCGTTTCGGTCGACGCCCGCGAGGGCGTCAGCACCGGGATCTCCGCGGCCGACCGGGCCCACACCCTGCGGCTGCTCGCCGGCGCGACGACGGTGAGCACCGATCTGTCTCGTCCCGGCCACATCTTCCCGCTGCGCGCCCGCGAGGGCGGCGTGCTGCGCCGGCCCGGCCACACCGAGGCGGCCGTCGACCTGGCCCGGCTCGCCGGCCTGCGGCCCACCGGGGCGATCTGCGAGATCGTCAACGACGACGGCACGATGGCCCGGCTGCCCGAGCTCGTCGTCTTCGCCCGCGAGCACGGGCTGGTGCTGATCTCGATCGCGGACCTGGTCGCCTACCGGCGGCGGACCGAGATGCAGGTCGTCCGCGTCGCCGAGGCGAGCCTGCCGACCAAGTACGGCGCCTTCCGCGCGATCGGCTACCGCGGCACGCTCGACGGCGTCGAGCACGTCGCGCTCATCCGCGGCGAGATCGGCGACGGCGCGGAAGTCCTGGTCCGGGTGCACAGCGAGTGCCTGACCGGCGACGTCTTCGGCTCGCTGCGCTGCGACTGCGGCACCCAGCTGGACGCCGCGCTGCGGATGGTCGCCGCCGAGGGCCGCGGCGTCGTGCTCTACATGCGCGGGCACGAGGGCCGCGGCATCGGCCTCATGCACAAGCTCGCCGCCTACCAGCTGCAGGACGCCGGGCATGACACCGTCGACGCCAACCTGGCGCTGGGCCTGCCGGCCGACGCCCGGGACTACGGCGTCGGCGCACAGGTCCTCGTCGACCTGGGGGTGCGGGGGATGCGGCTGCTGACCAACAACCCGGCCAAGCGGGCCGGGCTGGAGGGCTACGGCCTGAGCATCGTCGAGCGGGTCCCGCTGCCGGTCGCCCACACACCGGAGAACCTGCGCTACCTCACGACCAAGCGGGATCGGATGGGCCACGACATCCCCGGGCTGCCGGAGCTGCCCGAGGTGGTCGCCGAAGCGGTCGCGGAGGCGGTCGCCGTCGCGGTGCCCGCCGTCCCGGTCAAGGTGGTCGCGCAGGCCGTGGCCGACGCGGTCGCCATGGCTGCCGACGTCCTGGACGCCGACGCCCACGGCGAGGCGGCCGACGGCCAGGTTCCCGGGCGTGGGAACGTCAACGGCACCAATGTCGGCGGCACCAGTGGCAACGGGCGAGCTCGCGGGCGGCACACCGGTCACCGCCGGGTGGCCGAGGCCAGCGCAGGAGGGGACGGTCGGTGAGTGGGAGCGGGGCACCACAGGAGGTGCTGCCGGAGGCGTCCGAGGTGCGGCTCGGAATCGTCGCCACCCGGTGGCACAGTGAGATCACCGACGCGCTGCTGGAGGGCGCGCTGCGCGCCGCGCAGGACGTGAAGCTCGTGGTCGAGCCGACCGTGGTCCGAGTGGCGGGCGCCGTCGAGCTGCCGGTCGTCGCCGACCGGCTGGCGGCCCACCACGACGCGGTCGTCGCGCTCGGGGTGGTCATCCGCGGTGGCACCCCCCATTTCGACTACGTCTGCAAGTACGTCACCGAGGGGCTGCTGCGGGTCAGCCTGGACAACGGGGTGCCGGTCGGCTTCGGCGTGCTCACCTGCGACACGGTCGAGCAGGCCAGGGACCGGGCCGGTCTGCCTGGATCCGTCGAGGACAAGGGCCGTGAGGCGGCCCTCGCGGCGCTGGAGACCGCCCTCGTGCTCACCGAGCTCCAGCCGCTCGCCTGAGGCCGCCTCCCTGCCTCCTTCGCCACGCTTTCGGTACACCTTTCGCCGCTGGACGCCGTGACCGGGACAACGCGGACGCCGTCGGACTTGTCTGACGAGGTGTGACGAGAGACCGTGTTGTCTCGGTGTATCGGTCTCCTTGTGTTGCGGCACTGAACGTGGGTCAGCGGAGATAGTTGACCCCGTGGTTGCGCTGGGGGCGGTATCGGCTGGGGAGCGGGGTGACGTGGCGTGCGCGTGGCGCCGGTGACGGGCGACGGCGAGGGCGAGCCGGCCTCAACCACGTCCGGCCAGGTCAGACCAGGCGAGTACGGGTCCGCCGAGCCCGCGGGTGAGGCGGGTGACGCCGCCGACGCGTCGACCGTGACGGTGCCCGCTCCGGGCGGGGGCGGTGACGCTCGCCCGGTCTCCTTGCTGGGCATGCGTCTGCAGGAGGCGAGTGGCGAGCGCGCGATGGTCCGCCGGCCGTCGGCGCGGGCCCGTGCCACCGCCTCGAACCCCCGGCCCGGGGACCGGCGCCTCGCGGCCGTGCCCCCCGACCGCGACCCGTCGTCCACCGCGCCCCGTCCGGCGCCGACCGCGCCCCGCCGGGCGCCGACCGCGTCCCACACGTCGCCGACCGCGTCCCACACGTCGCCGGGCTCGACGCCGGCGAGGCCGGCCCGCCCTGGGGTCGCCGCGCCGGCTCGGTCTGTCTCGCCAGCGCGGGCGGCGTTGCCGCCGCCGGCCGCGGCGGCGCCAGCGGTCCCGGCTGTCGCGAGCCCGGCCCCGGACGAAGCCCCCGCGAGCGCGGAGCCGTCCGCCTGGGTGGACGAGCCGCCCGCGCCCCTGGTCGTCGGCGGATGGGTTCCCGATGTCGGGCTCGTCGCGGCTCCGGTGGCCCCGCCGCGCGGTTCCTGGTGGGGCCCGCCCGGCCCGGCGCGGCCCGGCGGCGCCGATGCCGCCGCCGCGCCGGCCGCCTGCTCGGACGAGCCGGCCCCGTCGCCTGATCCGTTGTCTGATCCGTTGCCACCGCCCGGCCACGCCGCCCTGGGCGGCGCGGCGGCCCCGGACGCCGTCGTCGAGCCTGGCCGGGCCGGTTCGCCCGATCTCGCGTCGTCGCCCGATCCTGCGTTGCCAGGTGCCGAGTCGCCGGCGAGTGCCGCGCCGCGACGGGAACCCGCCGGGCCGGCCGGCCCGGACGGGTGGCGCGACAACCTGGACCAGAGCGGCTACGCCGCCTGGCTTGAGCCAGGGGACCGCGAGCTGCCCGCGGCGAACGCCTGGGCACGGCCCAGCGAGCCCGGAGCACCATGGGTCGGCCAGCCGGCCCCGGACCGGCCGGCCTCAGACCAGCGGCCCCAGGCCGGTGCGGTCACGCCGGGCACGGCGGGCCCCGAGGACCCGCCGCGGGTCTGGTTCGGCTACGGCCCGCCCCGCCCGTCGTTTCCGCCGCCGGGGGAGGCGCCCGACGGGCGGGGCGGGCCGCCCGCGCCCGTGTCTGAGCCGGACCGGCCGGGCCCGGTCGTCTACCCACCCGCGGCCGTCGCGGCGCCCGCACCCGCCTGGCCCGCACCCGGGTCGCCCGGAGCTGTGCCCGTGTCCGCCTGGCCCGCGCCGCTGGTGCCTGCCTGGCCTGCTCCAGGTGGGCCCGCGCCCGCCTGGCCTCGGCCGGCGTCGCCGGGTGCCGCGGGGCCGACGGAGGCGTTCGCGGCCGCCTGGCTGCGTGGGATGGAGCTCGCCGGGCTGGGGGTGCTCGCCCCGGTCCCGGCCACCCGGGTGGACGGCCGACGGGTGCTCGTCGGTGGGTTCGGCGGCGGCAGCGGGCGGACCACCGTCGCGGTCGGGCTCGGGATGGCGCTGGCCGCGCTGCGGGGCGGCCGGGTGGTCGCCGTCGACGCCTGCCCCGACCAGGGCGGCCCGCTCGCGGACCGGGCCGGCGTGCCCGGCCGTGGCGTCGGGCTGCGTGAGCTCGCCGCCACCCCGTCGGTCGGATCGGTCACGGAGGCCCGACGGTTCCTCGCCACGGCCGGCGACTCCGGTCTGGAGGTGCTGCCCGGACTGCGTGACCTCACCGGCCCGGGGCTCACCGCCGCCGAGACGGCCTGGGTGGTCGACCTGCTCGAACGGCTCTTCCCCACCCTGGTCATCGACGGGCCGCCCGGCTGGACCCAGCCCGTGCCGGCGGTGCTGCTGGCCCGGGCGGACACCGTCGTGCTCACCGCCCGCGCCGAGCCGGCCACGCGCAGCCGGCGCGCCCTGGCCCGGCCGGCTGGCCCCGAGCCGACGCGGTTCACCGAGGCCGGCTGCGTCCAGGACGCGCTGACCGCGCTGGCCTCCGCGCGGGCCGACCTGCCGGGTGGCGCCGTCGTCGTCCACGTCGAGACGACGCCGGGGTCCGCCGGACCGGCGTCGGCCCGGCACGCGGCCCGTGCCCGGTCGCGGGGCGGGGCGGCGGACCGGCCGACGCTGGTCGAAGCCGTCTACGCGACGGTGACGATCCCGTACGACCCGGCGCTCGCTGGCGGCGCTCCGCTGGTCTGGGAGAAGCTGCGCCCACGGACCCGGGAGGCGTTCACGCTGCTCGCCGAGATGGTCGACGAGGCCCCGCTCGGCCCCGTGGACCCGGCCCAGGCCCACGCTCCGGCCATCCCCGGCCCGCCGGCGCGGTCCCGGGCCCGGATCGACCCGCCGGACACGCCTACCGTGCCCAGTCCCCGCTCCGACTGAGGTCACGGCGCCAGGTGGTCGGCGCGCGGACCGTAGGGTTGGCCGGTGGCAGTCGATCTGATGACCCCGCCGGGGCAGGGCGACGCCGGCGAGGCGGACCCGCGGCTGCGCGCCGCCCTGGAGGCGGGTGACGAGGCCGCCGTCGCCGGTGCGCTCGCCGGTGCCCGGGTCTTCGTGGGCATCGAGTCCCGGCTGATCGCGCTCGCCGACCCGGCCGACCCCGAGCCCGGCCCGGATCGGGGGCCTGCGGCGGCCGGCGGGCACCGGCACTCGCCCAGACCTGGACTTCGCGGCGAGAAACAGTCGGAGATGGTGCTCGCCACCCTGCGGCTGCCGTCCGGGGCGACGGCTTTGCCGGTGTTCAGCAGTGCGGCAGCGCTCTCGGCGTGGCGTTCGGCGGCCAGGCCGGTCCCGGTCGCCGCCGCGGACGCGTGCGCCGAGGCGGCCCGCCTGGGCCATCTCACCGTGGTCGTCGACGTGGCCGGCCCGGTGACGGCCACCCTGGACGTCAGCGCCCTCGCCGGCCCGCCTGACGTGCGGGTGCGGGCGCAGGTGGGGAGCCCGTCCACCGGGCTGCGCCCGCCGGCCCGGCCGTGGGACGCGGGCGTCAGGTCGCGGGTCGCCGCCGAGCTGGACGCGTTGGCCGCTGACGGGCTCGCCCGCGGCGCCCGGCTCTGGCAGGTCGACCTGGTGACCGGCCCGGATTCGGCGGCGGCCGGCCCGGCCGTCGCCGTCGCGGTCCCGGCGGCCGGGCCAGGCGATGATGCTCGGTTCGACGAGATCGCCCGCCGGCTGCGGGCGGCCGTCGTCGTGGACCCGGGGCCGGCGCCGCCGGTCGTGTTCGTCGACGCGACGCAGGCCGCCGCGCTGCGTGGGAGCCTCGGTCGCGGCCTCGCGGCGCGCCGCTGGCGCCGCCGGGACGCTCCGGGCTGAGCGGGCAGGGCGTTCGTCCTGACCGAACGGCCAGGCCGCCGTCAGCCTCAACCTCGGGCAGCCGGTTTGCTACGCTGGCTCAGACCGCCTGCCGACGGTCGGCATAGGGTTCCGCTTCCGGGTGTTCGAGGCCTGGTGACGTCAGGCACGGTCGCTCAGCTGATGAGGCTGAGCAGCCGTCGCCAGCGCACCAGCCACCTGAGCGTCTCAGGTGAGCGACCTGCACATGTCGCGCCAGCGCCCTCACCGGGGCGGCGCCAGGGACAGCCCGCACGGGTTGCCCCCGGCGGTCGGCAGGACCAAGCGGGGGTTCGCCCTCCACCCGAGTCACCGCTCGGCATTCAGGTGCCGGGTCCGGCTGATCGAATCGTCGATCAGCCCCTGTAGGTGACCGGGTCGCCGGTCGGTCGAGCTGTTCCCTTTGGGGGGCGGCTGTCGGCCGGAAGCCCGGATTTCGGGCTTGGTGCTCCGCTGCGGTGAGGTCATGCCGAGTCGGGCGTGCCAGCTCGCTGGCCGTTGGCCAGCTTCGCTGGATGCCCGCTATGTATGCCCGGGGGTGGCCCCCGGACCCCCGCGCGTCGAGCCATGGAGGAAACCAGATCAGCACAGAGTCACGCATCAACGACCGCATCCGCGTGCCCGAGGTTCGCCTCGTCGGCGCGGAGGGCGAGCAGATCGGCATCGTCTCGATCCAGGAGGCCATGCGGCTGGCGCAGGAGGCAGATCTCGACCTCGTCGAGGTCGCGCCGACCGCCCGGCCGCCCGTCTGCAAGCTCATGGACTATGGGAAGTTCAAGTACGAGTCCGACCAGAAGCGGCGCGAGGCTCGGAAGAACCAGGTCCAGACGGTCATCAAGGAGATGAAGCTCCGACCGAAGATCGACCCGCACGACTACGAGACCAAGAAGGGTCACGTCGTGCGCTTCCTCAAGGCCGGCGACAAGGTCAAGATCACCATCATGTTCCGTGGCCGGGAGCAGTCGCGGCCGGAGCTCGGTATCCGTCTGCTGCAGCGGCTCTCGACCGACGTCGCCGAGCTCGGGTACGTCGAGGCCCAGCCCAAGCAGGACGGCCGGAACATGACGATGGTCATGGCCCCCCACAAGGGCGCGAGCCAGCGGCGGCCCGAGCCCGAGCCGGTCCGCTAGGGCGGCTCGGACCCAACCCCCATCAGGTCCCCCTACCTCAGGACACGAGACACGACATGCCCAAGATGAAGCCGCACAGCGGCGCCTCCAAGCGGTTCCGCGTCACCGGCTCCGGCAAGATCATGCGGCGCCGGGCCAACCGCGCACACCTTCTCGAGCACAAGACGAGTCGTCGCACCCGTCGGCTCAACGACGAGGTCGTGCTCGCCCCCGCGGACAACCGTCGCATCTCGCGCATGCTGGCCCGCTAGGCGGGACGGGCGAACCCTGGTCTCGAGGCTCGGGGCCCACTGCTCGTCGCGGTGATCCGGCCCAGCTGGGCGGGTTGAGCGCGTTGGGCTGATCCGCTTGTCATCCGCTCGGACCGAGCCATCGGCCGGTCCGGCCGCGGGGCGAGCGCGACCGCTAGGTGACCGGTTGGCTGTTCCGGGTGCTCCCGTGGGAGGCCCGGCTGCCGGCCACGAAGAACGTTAGGAGACAGTGCCCTCATGGCACGCGTGAAGCGGGCAGTCAACGCCCAGAAGAAGCGCCGCACCACCCTTGACCAGGCGAGCGGCTACCGCGGCCAGCGGTCCCGGCTGTACCGCAAGGCCAAGGAGCAGATGCTCCACTCGATGAACTACGCCTACCGGGACCGTCGCGCCCGCAAGGGTGACTTCCGGCAGCTGTGGATCACCCGCATCAACGCGGCCGCGCGCGCCAACGGCATGACCTACAACCGCTTCATCCAGGGTCTGAAGGTCGCCGGCGTCGAGGTCGACCGGAAGATCCTCGCCGACCTCGCCGTCAACGACCCGGCCGCGTTCACCGCGCTCGTCGAGGTCGCCCGCGCCGCCGTGCCTCCGGTGGCCTCGGAGTCGTCGGCGGCCTGACCACCGCGTCGGCGGTGACAGTGTCGTTTAGGGGGGCCCAGCCACTGGGTCCCCGAGCAGCCGGTGTCGTGGCGGCCCGGCGGCTGCGTCGCCCCTCGGCCCGCCGGGCCGAGGGGCGCTTTCTCGCCGAGGGCTTCCAGGCCGTCGAGGCGGCGCTCGCGGCCGGCCGGCTCACCGACCTGTTCGTCGGCGATTCGGCCGCCGCGCGTCATGGTGGGCTCGTGGCGAAGGCCGCCGCCGCCGGTGTGCCGGTCCGTCCCGTGACGGCCGCCGCGGCCGCGGCGCTGTCCGAGACGGTCACGCCGCAGGGCCTGGTCGGCGTCGCCACGCTTCGCGCCACCAGGCTCGCCGATCTCACCAGCCTGCCTGGCCGGCCCGGTACCCCCGGCCGGGGCCGCCCGGCGGTCGGGACAGGACAACCGGGACAGGCTGGCATGGTCGGCCCGGCCCTGGTCGCGGTCTGTGTCGCAGCGAACGACCCGGGCAATGCGGGCACCGTCATCCGGACCGCGGACGCGGCCGGGGCGGACGCCGTCATCTTCGCGGGCGACGGGGTCGATCCCTTCGGTGGTAAGTGCGTCCGCGCCAGCGCCGGCAGCCTCTTTCACCTGCCCGTCATCACCGAGCCGGACCTCGGCGTGGCCGTCGACTGGCTGCGCGCCGCCGGCTGCCGGGTGGTCGCCACCTCGGGCTATGGCACCCGTGACCTCTACGACGCCGCCGACGCGGGCGACCTCGATGGCCCGACCGGGTGGCTGTTCGGCAACGAGGCACACGGTCTGTCCCCGGATGCTCTGGCCGCCGCGGACGCGGTGCTTCGGGTGCCGGTGTACGGTCAGGCCGAGTCGTTGAATCTTGCGGTCGCGACGGCTCTCTGTCTTTACGCGTCCGCCCGGGCGCGGAGAATGGCCAGATCCGGTACGCACGGCACCGGGGGAGGTGAACGACGGTGACGCATACGGTCACCTCAGCACCCACCCGCGTCGGTGGGCAGACCGCCGGCCCGGATGACGCCGCGGGCCAGGCAGCCGAGCCCGGCGGCGCGGACGCCGGCCTCACGACGGCTGGAACGCCCGACGCCGCGGCGGCCACCGACTCGTCCGGTGCCCCGGCCGGGTCGGTGACTGCCGCGTCGGCCACGGCGTTCGACGGGCTCCCGGACGCGGTCGTGCTGACCGACGCGGACGGCGTCGTGCTCGTCTTCAACGCCGCCGCGGCGGCCCTCACCAGCCTCGACGCCCAGGCGGTCGGCGGTCGGCATGTCACCGAGGTGCTACCGCTCGTCGACGAACGCGGCAACGACTGGTGGGAGGCGTCGACCGCGGGCCGGCGGCTGCCCCGGGTCACCGGCCAGCCGGAGCGGCGCCTGACGTACGCAGGCCCGACGCGCGACCACGACTTCAACGTGACGGTGCGCTACACCCGGCACGCCGGCCGGCTCCTCCAGGTCGCGCTGTGCCTGCGCGACACGGCCAGCCGGGAGCGCATCGAGCGCAACCGCTCCGATCTCGTCGCCACGGTCGCGCACGAGCTGCGGTCCCCCCTGACCAGCGTCAAGGGCTTCACCGCGACGCTGCTGGCCAAATGGGAGCGCTTCACCGACGAGCAGAAGAAGCTCATGCTCAACACGGTCAACACGGATGCCGACCGGGTCACCCGGCTGCTGACCGAGCTGCTCGACGTCTCCCGGATCGACGCCGGCCGGATCCAGCTGCGCAAGCAGATCGCCGACCCCAAGGTGATCCTCACCCGGGTGCTCCAGGGCAAGGTGGCCGCCGGTGCCGCCGGCTCGGACCGGTTCGTCGTCCACATCGATGACGAGCTGCCGGAGATGTGGATCGACCCGGACAAGATCGAGCAGGTGCTGCACAACCTCGTCGACAATGCCCTGCGCCATGGAGCGGGTACCGTGACTGTCGAACTGCGCGGCACGGAGACGGGAGCCGAGGTGAGCGTGGCCGACGAGGGTGACGGTGTGCCGGAGGCCAACGCGGGCCGGGTCTTCACCAAGTTCTGGCGCGGGGCCAGCCGGGGCAACGGCACCGGGCTCGGGCTCTACATCGCGAAGGCGCTGATCGAGGCGCACGGCGGCACGATCGTGGTCGGACGGGCGCCCGGCGGTGGCGCGGAGTTCCGATTTTCCCTGCCCGCCGGTGCCCCGGTCTTCGGCTGAGCCGACGAACCGCGAAAGGCCCGGCGGGCTGCGCTGGACGAACCGGAACCCTGGTCCGACCCCCGACGTGGATGATCCGCGTGCCGAAGGGCCGGGCCACCCCCGATCAAGAGGCTGACACCGGACTCGAATGACGATGACCGACACGATGACCGATCCGCAGCCCGCCGCAGGCGGTCCGCTCACCCCGCCAGCCCTTGATGCCGCCGTCGCCGAGGCGCTCGCCGCTCTCGCGGCGGCCGGCGACCTCGCCGAGCTGGCCGCGGTCCGCGCCGCGCAGGTCGACGGCCGGTCGGCGCCGCTGATGCTGGCCCGCCAGAAACTCGGCTCGCTGGCCCGCGAGGACCGCGCCGACGCGGGAAAGCGGCTCAACGAGGCGCTCGGCGCCGTCCGCGACGCACACACCGCCCGGCTCGCCGAGCTCACCGCCGACCGTGACGCCCGCGTCCTGGTCGAGGAGCGGGTCGACGTCACATTGCCGGCCAGCCGTCGGCGTCCGGGTGCCCGCCACCCGCTCGCGCTGCTGTCCGAGCGGCTCGTCGACACGTTCGTCGCCATGGGCTACGAGGTCGCCGAGGGCCCGGAGGTCGAGCACGACTGGTTCAACTTCGAGGCGCTGAACTTCGACCCGGACCACCCGGCGCGCAGCGAGCACGACACCCTGTTCGTCGAGCCCGAGGGCACCGGCCGGCTGCTGCGCACGCACACCTCGCCGGTGCAGATCCGGGCACTGCTGTCGCGCCCGCTGCCGGTGTACGTGGTCGCCCCGGGGCGGACCTACCGCAACGACACCGTGGACGCGACCCACTCGCCGGTCTTCAGCCAGCTGGAGTGCCTCGCCGTCGACGAGGGCATCACGATGGCCGACCTGCGCGGCACCCTGGACACGTTCGCGGCGGCGCTGTTCGGCACCGGCCTGAAGACCAGGCTGCGCCCGCACTACTTCCCGTTCACCGAGCCGAGCGCCGAGCTCGACGTCCAGTGCTTCAACTGCCGCGGCGAGGCCGCCCGCCAGCCCTGCCGGGTCTGCTCGGACGAGGGCTGGATCGAGGCCGGCGGCTGCGGCATGGTCGACCCGAACGTGCTGCTCGCCGCGGGTGTCGACCCGGCCCGTTACAGCGGCTTCGCGTTCGGGATGGGCCTGGAGCGGGCCGCGATGATGCGCCACGGCGTCCGCGAGATCCGTGACTTCGTCGAGGGCGACGTCCGGTTCAGCCTGCCGTTCGGAATCGAGGGCTGACGCGATGCTTGTCCTGATGTCCTGGCTGCGGGAGCAGGTCCCGGGCCTGCCGCCGGCAGAGGTGGTCGCCGACGCGCTGATCCGCGCCGGCTTCGAGGTCGAGGGCCTGGAGCCGGTCGGCGGCCTCGGCGGCGTCGTCGTCGGCGAGGTGCTGGCGATCGAGGAGGTCGCCGCCAAGAAGAAGAGCGTCCGCTGGTGCCAGGTCCGGGTCACCGAGGCCGTCTCGGCGGACCCGGGGTCCGGCGTGCGCGGGATCATCTGCGGCGCGTCCAACTTCGAGGTCGGCGACCGGGTCGCCGTCGCGCTGCCCGGCGCGATGCTGCCGGGCGGCTTCGAGATCACTGCCCGCAAGACCTACGGGCACGTCTCTGACGGGATGATCTGCTCGGAGCGCGAGCTGGGGATCAGCGACGCCCACGAGGGGATCCTGGTCCTCGGGCCGGACACCCCGCTGGGAGCGCACGTCGCCGAGCTGCTGGACCTGGCCGACGACGTGCTCGACATCTCCGTCACCCCCGACCGCGGGTACGGCCTGTCGGTCCGCGGCATCGCCCGCGAGGCCGCCACGGCCTTCGGCCTGCCCTTCGTCGACCCGGGCGCTCCGCCGCCGCCCGCCGCGACCGCGGGTGACGGCTACCCGGTCACCGTCGAGGACACCGCCGCCTGCGACCGGTACGTCGCCCGTGTGATCACCGGCGTCGACCCGGCGGCGGCCACCCCGCTGCGCTGGGCCCGGCGGCTCACGTTGGCCGGCATGCGGCCGATCTCCGCGGCCGTCGACATCACGAACGCCGTCATGCTCGGCCTCGGGCAGCCGTTGCACGCCTTCGACAAGGCCAGGCTCACCGGCCCGATCGTCGTCCGCCGGGCGCGGGCGGGGGAGCGGCTGCTGACCCTGGACGGGGTCGACCGGGCGCTCCACCCCGAGGACCTGGTCATCGCCGACGACTCCGGCCCGATCGCGCTGGCCGGCGTCATGGGCGGGGCGAGCACCGAGATCTCCGCGGCAACCACCGAGATCGTGCTGGAGGCGGCGCACTTCGCCCCGCTCGCGGTCGCCCGCACCGCCCGGCGCCACCGGCTGTTCTCCGAGGCGTCGCGGCGTTTCGAGCGCGGCGTCGACCCGGCGCTCGCGCCCGCCGCGGCGCACGAGGCGATCCGGCTGTTCGGCGAGCTGGCCGGCGGGCGGCCCGCGCCCGGGGTCACCGACGTCGACAACCGGCCCGCGCCGACGACGATCCGGTTCCCGCTGTCCGAGGTGACCCGGCTGGGCGGCCGGCTCTACCCGGACGAGGTCGTGCGGACCCGCCTCGCCGACGTCGGCTGCGCGGTCGAGCCGGCCGGTGGCGAGCCGGCCGACGAGGACATCGTGGTCGTCACGCCCCCGTCCTGGCGGGCGGACCTGACCAGGCCGGCGGACCTCGTCGAGGAGGTCATGCGGCTGGAGGGCTTCGACACCATCCCGGTCACGCTGCCGCGGCTGCCGGCCGGGCGTGGGCTGACCGAGTCGCAGCGGCTGACCCGCGCGATCGCCCGGTCACTCGCGTACGAGGGCCTCACCGAGGTGATGACGCTGCCGTTCGTCGGCGCCGGCGTGGCTGACGCGCTCGACCTGCCGGCGGACGACCGGCGCCGGGCGGCGGTGCGGATCGCGAACCCGATCGCCGAGGACGCGGCCTACCTGCGGACCAGCCTGCTTCCCGGGCTGTTCGACGCGGCGGTCCGCAACCTCGGCCGCGGCCAGGCGGATCTGGCCCTGTTCGAGATCGGCCAGGTGTTCCGGGAGCTCCCGGCGCCGGTCGAACCGGTGCCGACGCCATCGGTCTTTGACCGGCCGACCGACGACCAGATCGCCGCGCTGGACGCGGCGCTGCCCGAGCAGCCCCGCCGGGTCGCCGGGGTGCTCGCCGGCCAGCGCGAGCCGGCCGGGGTCGCCGGCGGTGCGCTCACGCCGGGCCGGCCGGCGGACTGGGCCGACGCCGTCGCGGCGGCGCACGCGGCCGCCCGCGCCGTCGGCGTCGAGCTGACCGTCACCGCCGACGAGCACGCGCCCTGGCACCCGGGCCGGTGCGCCGCGCTGCACGTCGACGGCGAGCTGGCCGGGCACGCGGGTGAGCTGCACCCGCGGGTGATCGCGAACCTCGGCCTGCCCGTGCGGGCGGTCGCCTTCGAGCTGTCCCCGGACGTCCTGATCGCGGCCGCGCTGCGGCACGGCGCGGCGCCCGCGCCGGTCGTCTCCTCGTACCCGCCGGCGGACCGGGACGTCGCGCTGGTGGTCGACGCCGCGACCCCGGTCGCCGAGGTGTCGACGGCGCTGCGCGACGGCGCCGGCGACCTGCTGGAGTCGCTGACCCTGTTCGACGTGTTCGAGGGCGCGCAGGTCGGCGCCGGGCGCCGCTCGCTGGCCTTCGGCCTGCGGCTGCGGGCGACCGACCGCACCCTGACGGCCGGCGAGGCGAACGGCGTCCGCGATGCCGCCGTCGCCGAGGCTGCCCGGCGTACGGGCGCCGCCCTGCGAGCCTGACCTGGCGCGGGGCAGGCATTCGCGGGCCAGACGAGCCGCTCAGCGTCGACAGCCCGATGCCATGCGTCACCACCGGCACACCCAGGTCCGTCGGTGCGGCCCGCGCCACCGAGCCGAGGGTGACGTTCTCCGCGATCACCTCGACGAACCCGAGATCGGCCCGGTCGGCGAGCACGGCGGCAGCTCGGGCCGTCACCCGGCCCCGAAGCCGGCCACCGTGGTCATCCACCGATCGTGGCAGGTACCAGGGCTCCCATCAGGGACAACGCCTCGGCCCGCGTGACCGGGTGGTCGGCGTCGAGGTCGAGCACAGCGGAGCGCTCGGAGCGGCACCGGAAAAGACTGGATGATCATGCGTCTTCGTGCATAGAATTGCGGCCATGGGCATGACAGCGGCGGTCATCGGCGGCAGCGGCTACAGCGGCGGCGAGCTCCTGCGCCTGCTGCTCGCGCATCCGGAGATCGAGATCGGTGCCGTGGCCGCGCACACCAACATCGGCGAGGAGATCGCCGACCTCCACCCGCACCTGCCCGCGCTGTCTGGGCGGACGTTCGTGGACACGGCCGCCGCGGCCGCCGCCGGCGCCGACCTGATCTTCCTGGCACTCCCGCACGGCCGCTCCGCCGAGGTCGCGGCGACCATCCCGACGGGCACCAAGGTCGTCGACCTGGGTGCCGACTTCCGGCTCGCGAGCGCCGACGCCTGGGCGAAGGCCTACGGCGGCGCGCACGCTGGCACCTGGGCCTACGGCCTGCCGGAGCTGCCCGGCGCCCGCGCCGCGATCGCCGCGGCGGAGCGGGTCGCCGCCCCCGGCTGCTACCCGACCGCGGTGACGCTCGCTTACGCCCCGCTCGTCGCCGCCGGCGTCGTCGACCCGTCGGACCTGGTCACGGTCGCCGCCAGCGGTACCTCCGGCGCCGGCCGCGCCGCCAACGCCAGCCTGCTCGGCTCCGAAGTGATGGGCGACGTCACGGCCTACAAGGTCGGCCGCCACCAGCACCGCCCGGAGATCGTCCAGAACCTGGCCAAGGTCGCCGCCGACGGCGTGCCGGGGCCGGCGGCGACGGTCAAGCTGTCGTTCACCGCCACTCTCGCCCCGATGCCGCGCGGCATCCTCGCGACCTGCACCGCCCGGCCGGCGGCCAGGGCGTCCACCGACGACCTCGGGGTGGGGCTCGGCTTCGGCGCGGGCCTGGTCACCGGCATCCTGCGCGCCCACTACGCCGACGAGCCGTTCGTGACGGTCCTGCCTGCCGGCCGCTGGCCGCGCACCTCGGCCACGCTCGGCAGCAACGCCGTGCACCTGCAGGCGACCTACGACGAGGACGCCGACCGGGTCGTCGTCGTCTCGGCGCTCGACAACCTGACCAAGGGCGCCGCCGGCCAGGCGATCCAGTGCGCCAACCTGATGCTCGGCCTGCCGGAGACCATGGGCCTCCCGCTGACCGGCCTCGCCCCCTGACAACGCGAAACCCGCCGAAGAATCGAGGACCGCGACGTGAGCGCAGAAGCAAGCGAGCGGAGTGGCCGGCCGAGCGAAGCGAGGCCGGCCGCGGAGCGAGTGCGGCTTCGGAGTGAACTTGGGGTACAGGGCGTCACCGCCCCGAAGGGGTTCCGGGCCGCCGGAGTCGCGGCCGGGCTGAAGCCGTCCGGACGGCCGGACGTCGCGCTCGTCGTCAACGACGGGCCGTCGGATGCCGCGGCCGCCGTGTTCACCACCAACCGGGTGCAGGCCGCGCCGGTCCAGTGGACCCGCCAGGCGCTGGCCGACGGCCGGCTGCGCGCGGTCGTGCTCAACTCGGGTGGGGCCAACGCCTGCACCGGCCCGGACGGCTTCGCGGACACGCACTTCACCGCCGAACACGTCGCGAAGGCGCTCGACCTGGGCGCCGGCGACGTCGGGATCTGCTCGACCGGCCTGATCGGCGTCCGGCTGCCGATGGACCTGCTGCTCAACGGCGTCACCCGGACCGTCGCCCAGCTCTCCACCGACGGCGGCCCGGCCGCCGCCGAGGCGATCCGGACCACCGACACCGTCAGCAAGCAGGCGGTCCGCTCCTCCTCCGACGGGACGGTCACCGTCGGCGGCATGGGCAAGGGCGCGGCGATGCTCGCGCCGTCGCTGGCGACCATGCTCGTCGTGGTGACCACCGACGCGGTCGCCGACGCGGCGACGCTGCACCGGGTGGTCAGCGAGGCGACCCGGCTGACGTTCCAGCGGATCGACTCCGACGGCTGCCTGTCGACCAACGACACCGTGCTGCTGCTCGCCTCCGGGGCCTCCGGCGTGACGCTCGCCGAGGCGGAGCTGACCCAGCTCGTCACCGACGTCTGCATGGACCTCGGCAAGCAGATGATCGGCGACGCCGAGGGCGCGACCAAGGACATCGCCATCACGATCAAAGGTGCGGCCAGCGAGGACGACGCGCTGGAGGTCGGCCGGGCCGTCGCCCGCAACAACCTGCTGAAGTGCGCGCTCTACGGCAAGGACCCCAACTGGGGCCGGGTGCTCGCCGCGATCGGCACCACGAAGGCCGCCTTCGAGCCCGACGAGCTCGACGTCGCGATGAACGGCGTCTGGGTCTGCAAGGCCGGCGCCCCAGGCGACTCCCGCGACCTGGTGGACCTGTCCGGCCGCGAGATCGCCATCGTCGCCGACCTGCACGCGGGCGACGCGGAGGCCACCATCTGGACCAACGACCTCACCGACGGCTACGTCTACGAGAACTCGGCCTACTCCACATGAGCGTGTTGAACGGCGCTGAGGCTGCGGCCGTGCAGCCGCGGGGGCCGGCGGCGACCGCGCGGGGGCACGCGGCGTTGCCGAAGACCCAGGTGCTTGTCGAGGCGCTGCCGTGGCTGGCCCGGTTTCACGGCGCCACTGTCGTCATCAAGTACGGCGGCAACGCGATGGAGAGCCCAGAGCTCCGCGAGGCCTTCGCGGAGGACGTCGTCTTCCTGCGGCTGGCCGGGATCCGGGTCGTCGTCGTGCACGGCGGCGGCCCGCAGATCACCGCGCACCTCAACCGGCTCGGGGTCCAGTCGAGCTTCGTCGGCGGCCTGCGGGTCACCACCCCGGAGACGATGGAGATCGTCCGGATGGTGCTGGTCGGCCAGGTGAACCGCGACGTTGTCGGCCTGATCAACAACCACGGCGCGTTCGCCGTCGGCCTGTCCGGCGAGGACGCGAACATGTTCACCGCCCAGCGGCGCCCGGCGATCGTCGACGGCGAGGAGGTCGACATCGGCCTCGTCGGCGACGTCGTCGAGGTGGCCCCGGAGACGATCAACGCTTTGCTGGACGCCGGCCGGGTCCCGGTCGTCGCGACGGTCGCCCGCGGCGAGGACGGCAACGTCTACAACCTCAACGCCGACACCGCCGCCGCCGCGCTCGCCGTCGCGCTCGGCGCCCTCAAGCTGGTCGTGCTGACCAACGTCGAGGGCCTGTACGCGGACTGGCCGAACTCGGACGAGGTGGTCAGCGAGCTGGCCGCCGACCAGCTGCAGGACATGCTCCCGACCCTGTCCGCCGGGATGATCCCGAAGATGGAGGCCTGCCTGCGGGCCGTCGACGGCGGCGTGCCCCAGGCGCACGTCCTCGACGGCCGGGTGCCGCACGCGGTCCTGCTGGAGATCTTCACGGACGACGGCATCGGCACCCTGATCACCCCCACCGTCAAGGACGGCGCCGGCCTGCCCGCCGCGCCCCCGAGCCCCGGAGGAACCCCGTGACCCCCAGCACCGCCGCCGCGACGCTCCCCACCGCGGGACCGGCCGGCGCCGAGGACCTGTTCGACCGGCGGGACAAGGTCATCATGGGCACCTACGGCCGCCCGGCCGTCGCGCTCGCCCGCGGCGAGGGCACCCGGGTCTGGGACGTCGACGGCAACGAGTACGTCGACCTGCTCGCCGGGATCGCGGTCAGCGCGCTGGGCCACGCCCACCCGGCCGTGCGGGCCGCCGTCGCCGCGCAGCTCGGCCAGCTCGGCCACACCTCCAACCTGTACGTCAACGAGCCGCAGGTCCTGCTCGGGGAGCGGCTGGTGCACCTGCTCGGCGCCGACGCCCGGGTGTTCTTCGCGAACTCGGGCGCCGAGGCCAACGAGTGCGCCATCAAGATCTCCCGCAGGACCGGCCGCACCGAGATCATCGCCGCGGAGCACTCCTTCCACGGCCGGACCCTGGGTGCCCTGTCGATCACCGGCCAGCCCGGCAAGAGGGCTCCCTTCGAGCCGCTGCTTCCTGGCGTGACGTTCGTGCCCTACGGCGACGCCGCCGCGCTCGAGGCCGCGGTCAGCGAGCGCACCGCCGCCGTCTTCCTGGAGCCGACCCTCGGCGAGGCCGGCGTCATCGCGCCCCCCGCCGGCTACCTGGCCGCCGCGCGGGCGCTGTGCGACCGGACCGGCGCGCTCCTCGTCCTCGACGAGGTGCAGAGCGGCGTCGGGCGGACCGGCGCCTGGTTCGCCCACCAGCACGAAGGGGTGCTGCCCGACGTGCTGACCCTGGCCAAGGGCCTCGGCGGCGGCCTGCCGATCGGCGCCTGTATCGGCATCGGCACGGCCGGGCGGCTGCTCGGGCCGGGCGAGCACGGCAGCACCTTCGGCGGCGGGCCGGTCGTCTGCGCCGCCGCGCTCGCGGTCCTCGACACCATCGAGTCCGAAGGGCTGCTCGCCCACGCGACCGCCGTCGGCGAGCGGCTCGCCGCCGGCGTCCGGGCCGCGGCCGGCGCCGGCGTACCCGGCATCGCAGGCGTCCGCGGCGTCGGCCTGTGGCGGGCGATCGAGCTCTCGACCCCGACCGCGGCCGCCTTCGAGACCGCGGCCCGCGAGGCCGGTTTCCTGGTCAACGGCATCGCTCCGGCGACTGTTCGGATTGCGCCGCCGCTGGTCCTCGGCGAGGCGGACGTCGACGCGTTCCTCGCCGCGCTGCCCGCCATCGCGACCGCCTCAGCGACCGCCTCAGCGACCGCCTCAGCGGCCGTCTCAGCGGCCGTCGAGGCGCTGGCGGCTGATCGTAAGGTCGGGCCATGACGATCCGCCACTTCCGCCTCGACACCGACCTGACGCCCGCCGAGCAGGAAGCGGTCCTCGACACGGCCGACTTGCTCAAGGCGGCGCGGCGGACCCCGACGCACCCCAGGCCGCTCGCCGGCCGGTCCGTGGCTCTGATCTTCGAGAAGCCGTCGGCCCGTACCCGGGTCTCCTTCGAGGCCGGCGTCAGCGAGCTGGGCGGCCACCCGATCGTCCTCGACGCGAACACGATCGGCCTGGGCAAGCGGGAGTCGATCGAGGACGTGGCGAAGGTGCTCAGCCGCTACGTCGACGCGATCGTCGTCCGCACGTTCGGCCAGGACCGGGTCGACCGGCTGGCCGCGGCCGGCTCCGTGCCAGTCGTCAACGCGCTGTCCGACTTCACCCACCCCTGCCAGGCGCTCGCCGACCTGCAGACCGTGCGCGACCACCTCGGCACGACCAGGGGCGTCACGCTGACCTACGTCGGCGACGGCAACAACGTCGCCCACTCGCTGCTGTACGCGGGCGCGATGGCCGGCCTCCACGTCCGGATCTGCGCCCCGAAGGGCTACGAGCCGGACGCGGGCGTCGTCACCCGATCCGCCGAGCTGGCCGTGGGTTCCGGCGGCTCGGTCGCGGTGCTCCACGACCCGGCCGAGGCCGCCGACGGCGCCGACGTGCTCTACACCGACGTCTGGGCCTCGATGGGCCAGGAGGCCGACGCGGCCAACCGCGCCGCCGTGTTCCGGCCCTACCAGCTCAACGAGGCGCTGATCGGGGCCGCGAAACCGGGCGTGAAGGTCATGCACTGCCTGCCGGCGCACCGCGGCGACGAGATCACCGACGGGGCGATGGACGGACCCGCCTCGGTGGTCTTCGACCAGGCCGAGAACCGCCTGCACGCCCAGAAGGCGCTGCTGGCATTTCTGTTCGGCGCCCTCGAAACCCGATGACCTCGCCGACCCGTCCGGTGACGCCCCTGACCAAGCGGGCCCGGCACGCCCGGCTCGCCGCGCTCATCGCGGCGCATCCGGTCCGCTCGCAGACCGAGCTCGCCCGGCTGCTCGCCGGCGAGGGCGTCCGGGTCACCCAGGCCACGCTGTCGCGCGACCTGGACGAGCTGGGCGCGACGAAGGTCCGCGGCCAGGACGGCCAGCTGACCTACACGGTCGACCCGGGGCTCGCCCCGGCCGAGTCGGTGCGGCTGCCGCTGTCCCGGCTCTGCGAGGACCTGCTGGTCTCCGCCGAGGCGAACGGCGACCTCGTCGTTCTGCGCACCCCGCCGGGAGCGGCGCAGCTGTTCGCGTCCGCGCTCGACCGCGCCGCCCTCCCGGAGATCATGGGGACGATCGCGGGTGACGACACCATCCTGGTGGTCTGCCGCCTGTTCCCGGTGGCCGACGAGCCGGAGGCGACGCCCGGGACGCCGGCTCGGGCCGTCGCGACGGGGCCGAGGCTGGCCGCACGGCTTCTCGGCCTCGCCGAGGGCCGCGCGGTACGGCCGGTCGGCGACGGTCCCGACGGTCCCGGCTCCGGGAGCGCTGAACCGGACGGTGGCGCCCCCGTCACCCCCGCCGCCGCTGGCCCCGCTGGCGCCGCCGGTGACGAGGACGAGCTAGGCGTTCGACCGGCCCCGGTGCGGTTCCCGGCAGTCCGGGAAGGCGCCGCCCGTGCCTAGAAGTGGCCCGCGCCGCCCGTAGGGTGACGCGGGTCCAGGAAACGGGCACGACCGTGACACAGGATCGCGGCCATAGAGAACCGCGTGACGCGGGCCGCGTGGACGTGCGGCCCGCGTGGACATAGGGAGCATCTTCGGTGAAGACGACCGGCAGCCCGGCCGGCACGGGCGAAACGGCTGGCAACGAGGCCAACGGGGCCGGGGGAGCGCCGCTGCGGCTCTGGGGCGGCCGGTTCGCCGGCGGCCCGGCGGAGGCGCTCGCGAAGCTCTCGGTGAGCGTGCACTTCGACTGGCGGCTCGCGCCGTACGACCTGCTCGCCTCCAAAGCGCACGCTCGCGTGCTGCACCGGGCCGGCCTGCTCGACGACGCCGAGCTCGCCGCGATGCTCGGCGCGCTGGACGACGTCGGCGCGGACGTGGCCGCCGGCCGGTTCACCGCGACCATCGAGGACGAGGACGTGCACACCGCCCTCGAACGGGCCCTCGTCGAACGGCTCGGCACCCTCGGCGGCAAGCTGCGCGCCGGCCGCAGCCGCAACGACCAGGTGGCCACCGACCTGCGCCTCTACCTGCGGGCCGCGGCCCGCCACGTGGCCGCGGTGCTCACGGAGCTGTCCGAGGCACTCGTCGACGTCGCCGAGGAGCACGTCGCCACACCGGCGCCCGGCATGACCCACCTGCAGCACGCCCAGCCGATCTCGTTCGGCCACCAGATCCTCGCCCACGTGCACGCGTTCGCCCGTGACGTCGACCGGCTGCGCGACTGGGACCGGCGGGCCGCCGTCTGCGCCCTGGGTGCAGGAGCGCTCGCCGGCTCGTCGCTGCCGCTGGACCCGGAGGGCGTCGCGGCCGAGCTCGGCTTCGACCGGGCGTTCGCCAACTCGATCGACGCCGTCTCCGACCGCGACTTCGCCGTCGAGTTCCTCTTCGCGGCCGCCCTGATCGGGGTGCACCTGTCCCGGCTGGGCGAGGAGATCGTGCTGTGGACCAGTCGCGAGTTCGGCTGGGTGGAGCTCGATGACGCGTTCGCCACCGGCAGCTCGATCATGCCGCAGAAGAAGAACCCGGACGTCGGCGAGCTGGCCCGGGGCAAGTCGGGCCGGCTCATCGGTGCGCTGACCGGCCTGCTCGCCACCCTGAAGGGCCTGCCGCTGGCCTACGACCGGGACCTCCAGGAGGACAAGGAACCGGTCTTCGACGCCGTCGACACCCTGCTGGTGGTGCTGCCGGCGGTGACCGGGACCGTCGCGACGATGAAGGTGCGGGCCGAACGCCTGGAGGCCGCGGCGCCGGACGGCTTCTCGCTGGCGACCGACGTCGCCGAGTACCTCGTCCGCCGGGGCGTGCCGTTCCGGTCGGCGCACGAGGCCGTCGGCGCGCTGGTCGCCTGGTGTGTGGCGCACGACGCGGATCTCGACGAGGTCTCCGACGCCCAGCTCACGGCGATCAACCCCGCCTTCACTCCCGACGTCCGGGACGTGCTCTCCGTCGCCGGCGCGCTGGAGGCCCGGTCGGCTCCCGGCGGCACCGCGCCGGCCCGGGTCCGCGAGCAGATCGCCAACCTGCGCCCGGCCCTGGCGGACGACCGCAAGTGGGCCATCGGTAGTGCCTGACTCCGGCTCGTCGGCGGCCCCGGAGCCGCTTCCTGCGGACTTCTACGCCCGGCCCGTGCTGGCCGTCGCGCGCGACCTGCTCGGCGCGACGGTCCGGCACAGGTCGGTCTGCGTGCGCCTTACCGAGGTCGAGGCCTACATGGGCCTGGATGACCCCGCCTCGCACGCCGCCCGGGGGCCGACGCCACGCTCGGCGGTGATGTTCGGCCCGCCAGGGCACGCCTACGTCTACTTCGTCTATGGCATGCACTGGTGCCTGAACCTCGTCTGCGAGCCGGCTGGGACGCCTTCGGCGGTGTTGGTTCGCGCTGGCGAGGTGGTCGCTGGACTGGACCTGGCGCGCCAGCGGGCACCCCTGTTGACCGACCGCGACCTGGCCCGTGGGCCTGGCCGGCTCGCCCGGGTGCTCGGGGCCGACGGACGCCTGACGGGGTCGCCCGTCACCGGTGGCGGGCCCCTGCTCGTCGAGCGGGGGAGCGAGGTCGACGACGCCCAGGTGCGCACCGGGCCCCGGATCGGCCTGCGGGTGGCGGTCGAGCGGCCGTGGCGGTTCTGGGTGGCCGGGGACCCGACCGTGAGCGCCACGCGGGGCCGGCCCGGCCAGGTGACCTGCGCTGGGGCCGGCAGACCAGACTCCCATACCTGATGAGATCGTCTAGCTGCACCCCAGCATGTGTGACGTAGCTCACAGCGATTTAGGTCGTCTGCGTTTGACGCTCGCCGTCGCGCGACCGTAATGTTCTCCCTACGGCGCCGAACGCGGCGGGCCGGAACACCCCACGGGGAGTTCCTGGAGTTTGGTCGCGGAGCGGCCAGAGGCTCCAAACCCGCCTTCGGTGCCCATAAGATCCCAAACTGGGGCTTCTGGGGCGTGGCGGTCACCGCAGCGGCGGAGGGCCAGACACGACCCGTGCGACTTTCGGTTAAAGCGAACAATCGCGCCGGTAGTTCACCTTTCGGGTGGGCCCGGTTCATGCGTCCGCTCCTTGAGAACTCAACAGCGTGCCATAGAAGTCAGTGCCATATAACCCCGTCTGTGGGTGGTGCTGGTCTGGGTCCTTCTTTTGGGGGGTTTGGGCTGGTGTTGTCTGCAGGTGGTTTTGTAATTCCTTTGGCATATGACGGGACGATCTACTTGATCTTCTGTCTTTATATGCCGGGGCATCTCCCCGTCGAGGGGTTTTAAAGCATCGATGGAGAGTTTGATCCTGGCTCAGGACGAACGCTGGCGGCGTGCTTAACACATGCAAGTCGAGCGGACCTTCGGGTTAGCGGCGAACGGGTGAGTAACACGTGGGCAACCTGCCCCAGGCTCTGGAATAACTCCGGGAAACCGGGGCTAATGCCGGATATTCACATGCTCGGGCATCTGGGTGTGTGGAAAGATTTATTGGTCTGGGATGGGCCCGCGGCCTATCAGCTTGTTGGTGGGGTGACGGCCTACCAAGGCGACGACGGGTAGCCGGCCTGAGAGGGCGACCGGCCACACTGGGACTGAGACACGGCCCAGACTCCTACGGGAGGCAGCAGTGGGGAATATTGCGCAATGGGCGAAAGCCTGACGCAGCGACGCCGCGTGAGGGATGACGGCCTTCGGGTTGTAAACCTCTTTCAGCAGGGACGAAGCGAGAGTGACGGTACCTGCAGAAGAAGCACCGGCCAACTACGTGCCAGCAGCCGCGGTAATACGTAGGGTGCAAGCGTTGTCCGGAATTATTGGGCGTAAAGAGCTCGTAGGCGGCTTGTCGCGTCGGCTGTGAAAACCCGGGGCTCAACCCCGGGCCTGCAGTCGATACGGGCAGGCTAGAGTCCGGTAGGGGAGACTGGAATTCCTGGTGTAGCGGTGAAATGCGCAGATATCAGGAGGAACACCGGTGGCGAAGGCGGGTCTCTGGGCCGGAACTGACGCTAAGGAGCGAAAGCGTGGGGAGCGAACAGGATTAGATACCCTGGTAGTCCACGCCGTAAACGTTGGGCGCTAGGTGTGGGGGACCTTCCACGGCCTCCGTGCCGCAGCTAACGCATTAAGCGCCCCGCCTGGGGAGTACGGCCGCAAGGCTAAAACTCAAAGGAATTGACGGGGGCCCGCACAAGCGGCGGAGCATGTGGCTTAATTCGATGCAACGCGAAGAACCTTACCAGGGCTTGACATGCGGGGAAATCCTCCAGAGATGGGGGGTCCTTAGGGGTCCCGCACAGGTGGTGCATGGCTGTCGTCAGCTCGTGTCGTGAGATGTTGGGTTAAGTCCCGCAACGAGCGCAACCCTTGTCCTATGTTGCCAGCGGTTCGGCCGGGGACTCATAGGAGACTGCCGGGGTCAACTCGGAGGAAGGTGGGGATGACGTCAAGTCATCATGCCCCTTACGTCCTGGGCTGCACACATGCTACAATGGCCGGTACAATGGGCTGCGATGCCGTGAGGTGGAGCGAATCCCAAAAAGCCGGTCTCAGTTCGGATCGGGGTCTGCAACTCGACCCCGTGAAGTCGGAGTCGCTAGTAATCGCAGATCAGCATTGCTGCGGTGAATACGTTCCCGGGCCTTGTACACACCGCCCGTCACGTCATGAAAGTCGGTAACACCCGAAGCCGGTGGCCCAACCCTTGTGGAGGGAGCCGTCGAAGGTGGGACCGGCGATTAGGACGAAGTCGTAACAAGGTAGCCGTACCGGAAGGTGCGGCTGGATCACCTCCTTTCTAAGGAGCGCATGCCGTTTCCGGATGTTCATGCCGGACGGTTGCTCACTGGCGTGGAACACTGACTTCCAGAGGCTGTCGACGGCCTGGTTTGTGTCTAGTACTCCCTATCTTTTTGCGGGGTGGGGGTGGAACGGGCGGCCGGGCTGGTGGATGGTTCTTGTATGGTGCGCTGTTGGGTCCTGAGGGAGCGGAAGCTTCTTCGGTGGCCATGGAGCCCTCGGGTCCTCGTTGGTTGAGGGTTCGGGGGCTGGCTGCGGTACGGACCATGTCCTCCGTGAAACTGCCCTTGTGGGTGTGTCCGGGTGTGGGTGTGGGGTCGTCCGTTCTTTGAGAACTGCACAGTGGACGCGAGCATCTTTGTGGCCAAGTTAGTAAGGGCGCACGGTGGATGCCTTGGCACCAGGAGCCGATGAAGGACGTGGGAGGCTGCGATATGCCTCGGGGAGCTGTCAACCGAGCTGTGATCCGAGGATTTCCGAATGGGGAAACCCGGCAGGATGCCAAGTCCTGTCACCGCCATCTGAACTCATAGGGTGGCTGGAGGGAACGCGGGGAAGTGAAACATCTCATTACCCGCAGGAAGAGAAAACAACCGTGATTCCGCGAGTAGTGGTGAGCGAAAGCGGATCTAGGCTAAACCTGTGTCGTGTGATAGCCGGCAGGCGTTGCGGCATGGGGGTCGTGGGATTTTCCGGGTTGGGCTGCCGCCCTTCCAGAGAGTCAGAAAACAGTGTGTTAGTCGAGCGGTCTGCGAATGGCCGGCCATAGTGGGTAACAGCCCCGTAGGCGAAAACATGCTGTCTCTCGGAGATATTCCCAAGTAGCACCGAGCCCGTGAAATTCGGTGTGAATCTGGCGGGACCACCCGCTAAGCCTGAATACTCCCTGGTGACCGATAGCGGACTAGTACCGTGAGGGAAAGGTGAAAAGTACCCCGGGAGGGGAGTGAAATAGTACCTGAAACCGTGTGCCTACAATCCGTCGGAGCTGGGTTTCGGCCTGGTGACGGCGTGCCTTTTGAAGAATGAGCCTGCGAGTTTGCGGTGTGTGGCGAGGTTAACCCGTTGTGGGGTAGCCGTAGCGAAAGCGAGTCCGAACAGGGCGTTTGAGTCGCATGTCTAAGACCCGAAGCCGGGTGATCTACCCATGGCCAGGTTGAAGCGCGGGTAAGACCGTGTGGAGGACCGAACCCACCAGTGTTGAAAAACTGGGGGATGAGCTGTGGGTAGGGGTGAAAGGCCAATCAAACCCGGTGATAGCTGGTTCTCCCCGAAATGCATTTAGGTGCAGCGTCGTGTGTTTCGTGCCGGAGGTAGAGCACTGGATGGGCTGGGGGGCTTACCAGCTTACTGAACTCAGCCAAACTCCGAATGCCGGTACGTGAAGCGCGGCAGTGAGACTGCGGGCGATAAGGTTCGTAGTCGAGAGGGATACAGCCCAGATCGCCAGCTAAGGCCCCTAAGCGTACGCTAAGTGGAAAAGGATGTGGAGTCGCACAGACAACCAGGAGGTTGGCTTAGAAGCAGCCACCCTTTAAAGAGTGCGTAATAGCTCACTGGTCAAGTGGTTCTGCGCCGATAATGTAGCGGGGCTCAAGCGTACCGCCGAAGCTGCGGCATTCGCACGTGTAGCCTAGCTGCCTCATGCGTGGGGTGGTTCAGGTGTGTGGATGGGTAGGGGAGCGTCGTGTGGCGTGTGAAGCGGCCGAGTGATCGAGCCGTGGATGCCATGCGAGTGAGAATGCAGGCATGAGTAGCGAATGACGGGTGAGAATCCCGTCCGCCGGATGACCAAGGGTTCCTGGGGCAGGTTCGTCCGCCCAGGGTGAGTCGGGGCCTAAGGCGAGGCCGACAGGCGTAGTCGATGGATAACGGGTTGATATTCCCGTACCGGCGCTGGTGCGCCAATACTGAATCTTCCTGTACTAACCTCCTGTCGAGGTCCTTTCGGGGGCTGAGATGGTTGGGATCTTGGGGGGTAGTAGGTAAGCGATGGGGTGACGCAGGAGGGTAGTCCATCCCGGGCGGTGGTTGTCCCGGGGTAAGCGTGTAGGACGATGTGTAGGTAAATCCGCATGTCATGTGTCTGAGACGTGATGCCGAGCCGATTGTGGCGAAGTGGATGATCCCATGCTGTCGAGAAAAGCCTCTAGCGAGTGCCAGGGCCGCCCGTACCCGAAACCGACACAGGTGGTCAGGTAGAGAATACCGAGGCGATCGAGTGAACTGTGGTTAAGGAACTCGGCAAAATGCCCCCGTAACTTCGGGAGAAGGGGGGCCACCACTGGTGACGGCACTTGCTGTCTGAGCTGGTGGGGGCCGCAGAGACCAGGGGAAAGCGACTGTTTACTAAAAACACAGCTCCGTGCGAAGCCGTAAGGCGATGTATACGGAGTGACGCCTGCCCGGTGCTGGAACGTTAAGGGGACGGGTTAGCTCTTCGGGGCGAAGCTCAGAACTTAAGCGCCAGTAAACGGCGGTGGTAACTATAACCATCCTAAGGTAGCGAAATTCCTTGTCGGGTAAGTTCCGACCTGCACGAATGGCGTAACGACTTTCCTGCTGTCTCAACCACAGACTCGGCGAAATTGCACTACGAGTAAAGATGCTCGTTACGCGCGGCAGGACGGAAAGACCCCGGGACCTTTACTGCAGCTTGATATTGGTGTTCGGTCCGGCTTGTGTAGGATAGGTGGGAGACTGTGAAGCGGCCACGCCAGTGGTTGTGGAGTCATTGTTGAAATACCACTCTGGTCGTGCTGGATGTCTAACCTAGGCCCGTGATCCGGGTCAGGGACAGTGTCAGGTGGGTAGTTTAACTGGGGCGGTTGCCTCCTAAAGAGTAACGGAGGCGCCCAAAGGTTCCCTCAGCCTGGTTGGCAATCAGGTGTCGAGTGCAAGTGCACAAGGGAGCTTGACTGTGAGACCGACGGGTCGAGCAGGTGCGAAAGCAGGGACTAGTGATCCGGCGGTGGCTTGTGGAAGCGCCGTCGCTCAACGGATAAAAGGTACCCCGGGGATAACAGGCTGATCTTGCCCAAGAGTCCATATCGACGGCAAGGTTTGGCACCTCGATGTCGGCTCGTCGCATCCTGGGGCTGGAGTAGGTCCCAAGGGTTGGGCTGTTCGCCCATTAAAGCGGTACGCGAGCTGGGTTTAGAACGTCGTGAGACAGTTCGGTCCCTATCCGCCGCGCGCGTAGGAGTCTTGAGAAGGGCTGTCCCTAGTACGAGAGGACCGGGACGGACGAACCTCTGGTGTGCCAGTTGTCCCGCCAGGGGCATGGCTGGTTGGCTACGTTCGGAAGGGATAACCGCTGAAAGCATCTAAGCGGGAAGCTCGCTTCGAGATGAGGTCTCCCACAGGGTCAACCTGGTAAGGCCCCCGAGAGATGATCGGGTTGATAGGCCAGAAGTGGAAGCACTGCGAGGTGTGGAGCTGACTGGTACTAATAGGCCGAGGGCTTGTCCTACAAAGATGCTACGCGTCCACTGTGCGGTTCCCGAGGAACGGCAGACCACCCCCAACCCCCCTCTGCTAGGGGTGTGGGTTGGGGTGAGGTGCCGATATCTCGATAGTGTTTCGGTGGTTTCAGCGGGGAGGGTACGCCCGGTCCCATTCCGAACCCGGAAGCTAAGTTCCCCAGCGCCGATGGTACTGCCCGGGAGACCGGGTGGGAGAGTAGGACACCGCCGAACAATCATTCCGGAACGCCCCCACACCTGACGGTGTGGGGGCGTTCCGCATTCCCGGGAACACTCCCCGGCGAGACCACCAGACGACCCGATGGCCGCCGGGAACACCCGGTCAGGCAGACCCCAGCCGGCCGCGAAGCCCGCGAGGTGGCCCCGGCACCCAGTGGAACGGGTAGATGATCCAGCTCCGGAGGCCCGCGCGGCCGACCGACGCGCGCCGCGGAACGCGGAGATCACCCGGCTCCGAGGCCTCACACTCGATCGCGCGGAGCGCGGAACGCCTGTTAGAAGCACTCAGCAGGCCCTGATCCTGAGGACCGCATCGACTTCGAACAACGCATCACCCCGCCAGACACGAAGACGATCTCCGCGTTCCGCGGCGCGCGCGCCAGGCCTCGTCAGTCAGCGATGGTCCGCGGCCGAAGCGGCGCGGAAGAGTCGCCGCCGTCACGACACCGATGCTGGATGGTCATGCGCAAGTGTGTATAGACTTGCGCTCAAGTCTGATCGCGCGGTTCGACCCGCGCGTGGGTCGAGGTGCAGCAGACTCGGACATCAGGAGCCCCCGACCGGTCGCGGGGCCGCGGACGTGATGCTCGGACGGGAGCGGGACCACACATGAACATCAGTGAGCTCAAGGGCGAGAGCGTCGCGTTCTTCGCGTCGGGCGGGCTCGACAGCTGCACGGTGACCCATTGGATGGCCTCTCACGGCGTCAAGGTCATCTGTTTCACCGCTGACCTGGGGCAGCCGGACGAGACCGAGGGCCTCGACGTCGTCGCGGAGCGGATGAAGGCCTGCGGCGCGGTCGAGGCCGTGATTGTTCCGCTCCGCACCGAGATGGGCGAGGCTGGGATTCAGGCGATCCAGGGCCTGACCCGGTACGAGGGTCGCTACTGGAACACGACGCCGCTGGGCCGGTACGTGACCATCCGGGGCGTGCTGCCGCATCTGCTGGAGCGCGGCATCAAGATCCTCAGTCACGGCGCCACCGGTCGGGGCAACGACCAGGCCCGCTTCCAGCTTGTCCCGAACATGCTGACGCCCAGCATCTCGGTCTATGCGCCCTGGCGGGACCAGAGCTTCCTCGACGCCTTCGGCGGCCGCGAGGAAATGATCGACTACTGCGAGAAGCGCAATCTGCCGATCCGGGCCACCCGCAAGTCCCCCTACTCCACGGACGCGAACCTGCTTGGGCTCACGCACGAGGCCGGCGTGCTCGAATCCCTCGAGACGGGCGCGAACTTCGTCAGCCCGATCATGGGGGTGCGGCCGGTGGACGCTCCGGACGCCCAGGAGCTGGTGACCATCGTGTTCGAGAAGGGGCGCCCGGTGTCGATCGCCGGCGAGGCACTTTCGGACCCGGCGGACATTCTGGAGAAGGCGAACGCGATCGGTGGCCGACACAGCGTCGGCATCAACCTGCACCTGGTGGAGAACCGGTTCGTCGGCGTGAAGTCGCGTGGCGTCTACGAGGCGCCGGGCATGGAGCTGATCGGCAGTGCCTACGAGTACCTGCTGCAGACGATCCTCGACCGGCGTGCCCGCCGGATCTTCCACTTCGCTGCCGACTTCCTGGGTGAGCAGCTCTACCAGGCCTACGGCGAGGATCTCGGCTCGCGGCTGGCCCGCAAGGTCGTCGACGAGGTCGCCGAGCTGGCGACCGGAACGGTGACCTTGGAGCTCTACAAGGGAACGGTGAACTTCGCCGGAGCCAAGGACATCCCGCACTCGCTCTACAGCGAGGAGAACGCGTCGATGAGCCGGGTCGGTGCCTTCGACCACAAGGACTCCGAGGGATTCCTGCAGGTGCTCGGCGTCGGCGCCCGTACCGCGTCGCACGCCGGCCAGGTGCCTGGCGTCCTCGAGACCAGCTAGCCCAGCCCAACCCGGGCGCTGAAGATTGGTCCGGGCGGGATCGTGCCGAGACCCGGGTTCGCAGCCACAAGGGCTGCGGATCCGGGTCTCCGCGCGTCGCGGGCGCGCCGAGCGTGCCCGACAAAGCTCGGCGTCCGTGGCCCGCGGTTGGACCCGTGGCCGACAGGTTGGCGGGCCGGCGAGTTACCGTAATAGGTGAACGGGCCGCGATCGTCCTGATCGTGGCCGCTCTGGCCGGGCCGGCTGAGGTACGCCGCCGACCTGGCGGGGGGTGTATCGCGTCGGTCAGCAGGGACCGCCGCGGCATCAGTACCCTTCGAGGTCTTCCCGGCACGGCTCAGGCGACGGAGCCGGGTTCGCCGCTGGCCGCAGGCCAGCGCCGGAGATCAAACGGAATGTTTCGTGGGTCCGCTTTCCGGGCCAACGGAAGCGGAGATGGACGCCCCTCGCGCCTGCGGGGACGGCGTCGATGACCGGCAGCGGGCCGGTGCTCATCCAGAAGTCAACAGTGGACCGCCCACGATGGTGTGGGCTGATCGGAAGCGATAGACCATGTCGAGCTCTGCAGTCCCTCCCTCATCTTCAGGCGGGGAGCCGACCCATCGGTCGTCTTCCGGGTCCACCTCGTCCGGACCGAGGCGCGCGGGCCGGGCCGGCGGCGCCGCCGGGCACGGCGGCGGTTTCCGTTCCGGCGGCGGGCAGGGCGGCGGTTTCCGTTCCGGCGGCGCTGGTGGCGCACGCCGGGCGGGCGGGCCGCCGCGGCCGGCCGGGGCAGGCGGCGGGCAGCGGCCCAGGTTCCGTGACAGCGCGGACGGGCCGAGCCGGGCCGGCACGTTCCGTCGCGATGACCGCCCCGGCGATGACCGGCCGCGCGGCGAAGGACGTTCGTGGTCCTCCGACCGGCGGGACCGGTCCGGCGGAGGGGACGCCCGTGGCGACCGGTCTGGCGGACAGGGCGGACGTTGGAACGACAGTGGTCGACCGCGCGGATCCGACGGTGGCTCGCGCCCGGGCGGCGGCGGTGGCTACCGCGCCGCGGGCGCGGACCGCGCAGGTGGCGCGGAGCGTGGTGAGCGCCGCCCCTTCTCCGGCGGTGACCGCCGAGAGGGGGGCTTCCGGCCCGGTGGCAGGCCGACCGGTGGTGGCTTCGACCGCCGCGGTGGCGACCGGGACCGGCCGGGCACGGGAGCTCGCCCAGGCGGTGGCTACCGGGCGCAGGGCGGCGCCGACGGCGCCGACCGGCGCCCCGAGCGAGGCGGCGAAAGCAGGTACGAACGCGGTGGTGACGGCGGCTACCGCGCGCAGGGAAGTGCTGACAGCGGCGACCGGCGCCCGGAGCGCGGTGGCGACAGCCGGCATGAGCACGGCGGTGACAGCCGTCCCGGCGGTGGCTGGTCGTCGTCCTCGTCGGCTGGGCCCCGTCGCTTCGGCCAGTCCGGTGCCGGGCCGCGCGGCGCGCGCCCCAGCGGCCAGGACAGGCCGAGCTGGCAGCAGCGGTCTGGCAGCGGTGAGCGCCGCGAAGGCTGGAACCCCGACCGCGGCTCTTCAGACCGTGCTGGCTTCCAGCGCGGCGGAGCGGACCGCGGTGGGCCCGAGCGCGGCGGCGCGGACCGCCCGTGGCAGGACCGTGGCGAGCGTGGGAACTTCCGTCCGCCGAGGGACGGCGCGCCGCGCTCGTTCGACCGCGGCACGGACAACGCGGCGCGTCAGCACCGCGGGCCCGGCGACCGGAACCAGGGCGGCCCTCGTCGCGACGGCGCGCAGGGCGGCTGGACGGGCGCCCGGCCGGCCGGGCCGAGCCGACCGGACCGTGGCGACGGCCCCCGGGAGCGCTCCGAGCGGCCGAGGCCGTACACCCGGCCGGACGACCAGCGGGGTGGGAACTTCCGGACATCCTCCGACAGCGCGCCGCGTCGGTACGACGGCGACAGCGGGTCGCGCCCGGACCGAGGCGGCCCCGGCGGCCGGTCGCCCGGCGGGTTCCGCGGCGACCGGGGTACCGGCGGCGGTACCGGTGGTTACCGAGCGGGCGGCGACCGCCCGACGAGCCGTCCGTCCGCCGGTGGCGACCGGCGTGACGGCGGTCGGGACGGCTTCCGCGACCGGTCATCGGGTGGGTACCCCCGCCGGGACGACAGCCGCGGACCGCGCGACAGCCGCGGCGGTCAGAGCGGCGGCGGCGGTCAGAGCGGCGGCGGCCGTCGGGACGGTCACTTCCGGTCGGACCGGGACACCGGGTCTGGCCGTCCGTCGGGCCCCCCGGCCTGGGCGCTGCCCGCGGACCAGCAGATACCCGCGACGCCGGCACAAGATGAGGGCGCGACCCGAGGTCCGGCCACGACCGCTGGCCCCGGCGCGGACCAGACTGGTTGGTCGGCCGCGTCGGCGAGCGGCGTAAGCGCGCCGTCGGCGCCCGCCGGAGCGGGACCGAAGCCGGCGACGGGCGGATCGGCCCCGGCCGGTGGCGACGACGGTTCGGCGCCCCGCTCGACCGGGAGCTGGGCGGCCGCCGGCCGGCCCACCCACAACAGCGAGGGGGCGGCGCGGGGCGACCGTGGCGGCCGGTTCGGCGACCGGCCGCGCAGCGGCGGCCCGGGACGGTCCGACGGCCCTCGGGGCGGGTCTCGGGCTGCTGGCGGCCAGTCGGTACGCCGTGCCGGCCGGACCACCGCCGAGCGGCGGTCCGCGCCGCCCGAGCGTCGGGTCACGCCGACCACCAGGCCCAAGGTCGAGGCCCCGCCGCTGCCCGAGGAGGCACAGCCCGAGCTGCTCGACTTCGAGGTCCGCAAGGAGCTGCGCGGCCTGCCGACCGGCCTCGCCGACATCGTGGCGCGGCACCTCGTCGCCGCCGCGATGCTGCTGGACGAGGACCCGGCGCTCGCGCTGGCGCATGGCCGGACGGCGGCGAGCCTCGCGGCCCGGCTGCCCGCGACACGGGAGGCCGCCGGGATCGCGGCCTACCACGCTGGTGAGTACGCGACCGCCCTGATCGAGCTGCGGGCCGCCCGGCGGATGGACGGTTCTCCTCGGTACCTGCCGATGATCGCCGACTCGGAGCGCGGCCTCGGCCGCCCGGAGCGGGCCGTCGCCTACCTGACCGACCCGGCCGCCGACGCGCTGGACCCGGCGGGCAAGGCCGAGCTGCTGATCGTCGGCTCGGGCGCCAGGCGTGACCTCGGCCAGCCCGAGGCGGCCGTCGTCCTGCTCGCCGACGAGGCCAACAGCCCAGGCGCGCCCCGGCCGTGGACCGCGCGGCTGCGTTACGCCTATGCCGAGGCGCTGCTCGACGCGGGCCGCCAGGCCGAGGCGCTGCGGGCCTTCCAGTCCGCGGCGGCGATCGACGAGGAGGGGGAGACCGACGCGGAGGACCGTGCCTACGACCTGAGCACCCAGCTCCCCGCCGAGCCGGAGCCCGCGGCCGAGCCCGCCCTCGCCCAGCCCGCGGCCACGCCGGCCCTCGCCCAGCCCGGCCCGGCCCAGCCCGCGGCCACGCCGGAGGCCTCACCGGGCGCGCCGACCGGCCCGGAGCGCGGCCTGCCCGCGCCTGTCGTCGGGAAGGGCGCGCTGCCGGTCGTCTTCGACGACGGCAGCGCCCGGCGCGCGCAGGCCGCCGCCGAGGCGGCCGAGCGGGCGAAGGCGAACGCCGCGCCGGCGCTGCCCGACCTCAGCGTCCTGTTCAGCGACCTGGGACTGCGTGAGGTTCCGGTTGGGGAGCGTCGTCCCGTCGCGCCCCCGGAGGTCGAGGCCGCCGCCGACGACGTGGTGGACATCCTCGACGTGGACGACGTGGACCAAGACGAGGACTCGGACGACGACGCTGACCTGGAAGGCGACGCTGACCTGGAAGGCGACACGGACCCGGCCGACGACTGAGACCGGCCGACGACTGAGACCGGCCGACGACTGAGACCGGCCGACGACTGAGACCGGCCGACGACTGAGACCGGCCGAAGGGCCGGCCCCCGCGCTCGCGGAGGCCGGCCCTTCGGCGTGGTGGGGCCGGTCAGCCCTCGTCGAGGAGGCGGATGAGCAGCCCGGTGCGCGGCTTCGGGGTGAAGAGGGTGGACTTGCGCGGCATGCGCTCGCCGGCACCGGCGACGGCGGTCACGTCGGCGACCGGGGTCGGGTTGAGCAGCAGGGCGGTCCCGCTGTCCCCCGCGGCGGCGATCGCCGCCGGAGCGTCATGGAAGTAGTCGACGACGCCGGCCTTGTCCTCCAGCCCCCAGACGTCGCTGATCAGCGTGAGGTGGGCGACGGTCACATCGAGACGACGGAACGCCGCCGAACGGTCGGCGGGCAGGCTGCGGGCCAGCGCGTCGGCGCTCGGCTCGGTCAGCAGATAGGCGTCGCGCCCATCCGTGATCACGAACGCGTGGCCAATCTGGCCAGCCTTGGCCAGCTCGTCGAGCAGCGGCGAGACGCCGGCCGCCTCCAGCCGGCGGACCGTGAATGCCCCCTCGGCCCGGCGGGCGGCCTCGGCCACGCCCAGGCCGCGCACGGCCCGGTGGATGGGATGCACCCGCGGGCCGGACACCGTCGCGTCGACGAGGAAGGTCAGACCGAAGTCCCACGGGCCCGCGCCGCCGCCCGCCGCGCGCCGCTCGGCCTGGTAGTGCCGGTAGGTGGCGTACCGGTGATGGCCGTCCGCGATGACCGCGCGGCGTCCCAGCAGGTCCGCGGCGATCGCGTCCAGGGTCGCCGCGTCGGTCACGGCCCAGATCCGGTGCGAGACGCCGTCGTCGGTGGTCGTGGCCAGCAGCGGCGGGGTGGCCACGGTCGCGGCCACCATCCGGCTGGTGTCACCGCCGCCCTCATAGAGCAGGAAGATCGGTTCGAGGTTGGCCCTCGTCGCCTGTTGCAGCGACAACCGGTCGGTGACCGGGCCGGCCATGGTGTTCTCGTGCGGCAGGATGATGCCGGCGTCCGGGTCGGCCAGCGCGACCGCGCCGACCAGGCCGCGCTGCCGGTGGCCGTCCTGCTCCTCCTCGTAGACGTAGAGCGCGGGCGCCTCGTCGCGGGCCAGGACGCCGCCGCCGAGCCACTCGGCGAGCGTGGCGGCGGCCCGTTCGTAGCGGCTGCCCGGCTCGCCGTCCCGGTCCCGCGGCAGGATCAGCCGCACCGCGTTGTGCGGGTCGGCGGACTCCAGCGACACCACGCCCGCGTCGTCGATCACGTCGTAGGGCGGCGCGGTCAGCGCCGCGAGGTTCGCGTCCGCGCCGGCGGCGGAGGTGAACCGGACCGCCCGGAACGGCGCGAGCACCAGGCCGGGGGGTGTCGGAACGGCGGCAGCGGCGGCGTCAACCATGGCCCGCATCGTAGGCCGGCGGCCCGCTCGTCCGGCTGACAGTCGCGCCGCGCCCGCCAGCCGGCGCCGGGCCGTGGAGGCCTGGCGGGTCCGGCGGCCGGGCCGAGGCGGTCGATCAGGGCGCGGCCGGGTACGTCGGTGAGGTTGGGCGGAACGCGCGAAGGGACGTACGCGGCACGTCTTTGCGGCGACACTGGACGGCGGGCCGGTATCCCGTTTCCCGGTTCCGGCGGGTCGTCGGCGGTTGTTCGGGCGTCCACGGGAATGGCTGACGGTCCACCGGGTTGGCGTGGAACGGCTTGGGAGGTGCTGATGTCCGAGCAGGACGGCGCGGGCAGGGAGTGGCCGAACGGTGCGGGCACGCCCGCCGGCGAGGTTTACGACTGGTACACCCGCGGGGTCGCGCTCCATGGTCATGGCGACGCGAACGCGGCGGTGCAACTGCTCGGGCACGCCGCCGCCGCCGAGCCGGCGTCACGCAGCGTGCGGGAGGCGCTGGCCCGGGCCCAGTTCGACGCGGGCCAGTACGACGCCGCGCTGGAGACCTTCGCCTGGATCGTCGCCCAGGACCCGACCGACGACTACGCGCAGTTCGGCCTCGGGATGGCGGCCCGGCGGACCGGCGACCTGCCGACGGCGATCGAGCACCTCGCGCTCGCGGCGGCGATGCGCCCCGACATCCAGCACTATGGCCGCGAGCTGCGCGGCGCCCGCGCGCAGAACAACCGGGCTCGCTCGGCGTGACGGTCGACCTGGCCAACCCGGCGGCGCCGGGGGCGGTGCACCCGGCCTACGGGCCGCCGCTCGCGGCCTCAGCCGCCCCGGCCGAGCGGTTCGACGTCGCGCTGCTCGACCTGGACGGGGTGGTCTACCGGGGCGAGGGCGCCGTGCCGCACGCCGCCGAGGCGATCGGTGCCGCCGGGAAGGACGGGATGCGCGCCGCCTACGTCACGAACAACGCCCTGCGAACCCCGGAAGCGGTCGCGGACCGGCTGGTCCGGTTCGGGGTCCCGGCGCGGGCCGAGGATGTGATCACCTCCGCGCAGGCGGCGGCGCACGTGCTCCGCGAGCGGCTGCCGGCCGGGGCGGCGGTCCTGGTGCTCGGTGGCGAAGGGCTGCGGGCGGCGGTGACGGCCGAGGGGCTGCGCCCGGTGACCTCGGCCGACGACGAGCCGTCGGCGGTCGTCCAGGGGTTCGACCCCGAGCTGACCTACGCCCGGCTGGCCGAGGGGGCGCTGGCGGTGCGCGCCGGGGCGCGGTGGGTGGCCAGCAACGCCGACCTGACGGTGCCGACCGAGCGGGGCATCGCGCCGGGCAACGGCTCGCTGGTGGCGATGATCCGCGCGGCGACCGGCGCCGAGCCGCTGGTCGCCGGCAAGCCGGAGCCCGCGATGCACGCCGAGTCGGTGCGCCGCTCCCGGGCGCAGCGGCCGATCATCGTCGGCGACCGGCTCGACACCGACATCGAGGCCGGCACCCGATCCGGAACGCCGACGCTCCTGGTCCTCACCGGGGTGACGGACGGGTCGGAGCTGCTCGCCGCTGGCCCGGCCAGCCGGCCGACCCTGCTCGCCGCCGACCTGCGCGGCCTGCTGCGCCCGCACCCCGCCGCCGACCGGGAGCCGGACGGCACCGCCCACTGCGGAGCCTGGACCTGTCAGGTCGACGCCGAGGGCACGCTGCGTTGGCATCAGTCGCTCGCCCCCGGCGGCTCCCGGCGAGACGGCGGACCTCCCGACGACGGGCTGGACGCCCTGCGGGCCGCCTGCCAGGCCGCCTGGGCCGCTTCCGACGCCGGCCGTCCGGCCCGCCGGCTCGCCGACGACAGGCCGTCCTCCTGCGCGGACCTGACGGTCTAGAGCAGGGAGCGGACGCGCAGCAGGTCGCGGACGCTCGCGTCGACCTTGAGCCGGCCGGTCGCCCAGGCGGTCGTCACCGCGAGCCGGCCCGAGGTGACGGCGATCAGGTCATCGCTGCTGAGGGTGAAGGTGATCTGGGCGGCCCGCGCCCCTTCGCTGATCCCGCGCAGGCTGCCGTCGTGCAGCTCGGCGACGTAGGAGGTGCCCAGGTCGGGCAGTCGGCACATCAGGGTGCGATTGGGCGCGCTCGGCGGCCGCCCGGCCTTTCCCAGGGCGTCGAGGCGGTCGGCGAGGCCCCGCAGGGCGGCCTCGCACTGCTCCCGGTCCGCCACGATGACAGCCCTCCCGCGTGTGCGCTTCCCGATCCGGCCCGGTCGCTCGCCCGGCCCCCGCGGCCGGCGGGCTGCCGCCCGCCGCCGCGGACCTGGGCCGCTCCGAGCCGGCGCGGGACGTGTGCCCTCACCGTCCTACCTGGTCGCGGTCCGCGTCGCCCGGCTTGGCCGGCCGCTGCCGGGCCTGGCAGGGCGGGCGAGTCCTGGGCGAGCCGGGCCGGGCGTGACGGCCGCGCCGACAAACAGCGATTCCCGTCGGGCGGCCGGCCGGTTCGTGGCCGCCCACCGGCGCTGGTGGTCTGTCGCCGGGGGCGAGCACCGGGTCTTCACAAGTTCTGGCCGGCTGTGGGCGACACTAGCGTAGGGACGACCGGACATCGGCCAGACAATCCGAGCGCGTCGGCCGGGCGTCGAGGACGCGCCGGTCCGCCCGGACATCGACCAGCGGGAGGCAGACAGGTGACCACCGAGCCGGCTATGCCGCCGCGGGAGCTGGCGAGCGGTCCGGGCGGCGGTGCCGCCCCGGCAGGGGAGGACGGCCTGTGGGCGGCGCGTGCCCGGCTGGGTGAGCTGCCGAGCCTGCCGGTCGCCGAGCATGTCGCGGTCTTCGAGGACGTACACCGGCTGCTGTCGGGCACCCTCACCGAGCTGGACGCGGCCGAGGGCGCCGAGGGAGCCGGGCCCGGCGGGATCACCGGCGGGCCTCCGACGCCGGTGATCCGGCCGGGCCAGCCGCCTCGGCCCGGTACGCCGAGCCGGCCGGCTGGCCGGCCCTGGCCCGGCGGTGTGCCTGGCAGCCCGCGGCCGGGTCCGCCGCTGCCCGGCCCGGGCGGCCCGCGATGAGCCGGACGGAGCGCCGGCCGTGACGACGCGCAGGATGCGACTGGACGGCGAGCTCGTCCGCCGTGGCCTCGCGCGGTCACGGGAGCAGGCCGTCGAGACGATCGCCGCCGGTCGCGTGCTGGTCGCCGGCCGGGTCGCGACCAAGCCGGCGACCGTGGTCGGCCTCGACACGTCGATCGCCCTGACCGCGGGCGACGACCCTGGCTATGCCTCCCGGGGCGCGCACAAGCTCCTGGGTGCCTTCGCGGCCTTCGGCGTCCCACCACTGCGTGACCGTGCGCCGGGCGCGGCGGATGGGCCCGCGGCGCCAGCCGAGCCGGCCGGTCTCGTGGAGGCGGCCCGGACACCGCCGTCCCCAGCCGAGGTGGCGGGGCCGCCCGAGGTGCTAGGCCCGGCTGGAGGCCCGCTGCGGGTCGCCGGACGGCAGGCGATGGATGTCGGGGCGTCGACCGGAGGTTTCACGGACGTGCTGCTGCGGGCCGGGGCGGCGGGCGTCGTCGCCGTGGACGTCGGATACGGCCAGCTCGACTGGCGGCTGCGCACCGACCCACGGGTCCGGGTGCTGGACCGCACCAATGCCCGCAACCTGACGCCGGGGCTCGTGGGCGCTCCCGTCGACCTGATCGTGGGTGACCTCTCGTTCATCTCGCTGCGGCTGGTGCTGCCGGCCCTGGTCGCCTGCGCGGCCGACGGCGCCGACCTCGTCCTGCTCGTCAAGCCGCAGTTCGAGGTCGGCCGGGAGCGGCTCGGCGCCGGCGGTGTCGTCCGCGACGTCGCGCTGCACGCCGCGGCGGTCGAGGACGTGGCCCGGGCGGCCGCAGAGCGCGGGCTCGGCGTGCGCGGGATCGTCGCGAGCCCGCTGCCCGGCCCGGCTGGCAACGTCGAGTACCTGCTGTGGCTCACGGCCGGCGCGCCGCCGCTGGACCCGGCGGCCCTGGCCGCCGCGATCGCGGCCGGGCCGGCGGGTGGCGCCGCCCCGGCCGCGGACAGCGCGGCCACGGCTGGCGGAAAGGCGGGACGACGATGAGCAGGGAAGTTCTCGTGCTGACCCATCCGCGCCGGGACGGGATGGCGATACGGGCCAGCTGGGTGCTCGACCGGCTGGCCGCCGCCGGGATCGCGCCGCGGATGCTGGCCGACGAGGCGGAGATCCTCGGCCTGACCGCGGTGAACACCGTCCCGCGTGACGACGAGGCGGCGGTCGGCGTCGAGCTGGTCCTCGTCCTGGGCGGCGACGGCACGCTGCTGCGCGGCGCGGAGCTCGCCCGGTCCGCCGACATCCCGTTGCTCGGCGTCAACCTCGGTCACGTCGGCTTCCTCGCGGAGGCGGAGCCGGACGCGATGGAGTCCACCATTGAGGCCGTGATCCGCAAGGAGTACCGCGTCGAGGAGCGGATGACGGTCGACGTCACGGTCCGGCTGGGCGGCCAGGTCGTGCACACCGGCTGGGCGCTCAACGAGATGTCCCTGGAGAAGGCCGAACGGGCCAAGATGCTGGAGTGCGTGCTCGGCATCGACGGCCGGCCGCTGTCGCGCTGGGGCTGCGACGGGGTGATCTGCGCGACGCCGACCGGGTCGACCGCGTACGCCTTCTCGGTCGGCGGGCCGGTGCTGTGGCCGGGGGTGGACGCGCTGCTGGTAGCCCCGATCAGCGCGCACGCGTTGTTCGCCCGGCCGCTGGTGCTCGCCCCGACGTCGACGGTCGCGATCGACGTGCTGGAGCCGGTGCCGGCGGTGCTGTACTTCGATGGCCGGCGCTCGGTCCCGGTCCCGCCGCACTCCCGGGTCGAGGCCGCGCGGGGCAGGCGGCCCGTGCTGCTCGCGGTGGTGCACCCCCGGGCGTTCACCGACCGCCTGGTGGCGAAGTTCCACCTGCCCGTCGAGGGCTGGCGGGGCCGCGCCGCCAGGGAGAACGGCTTCGCCGAGCCGATCGGTGGCTTCACCGTCGACGAGCCGCCGCGGGCGTGACCGCCGGGCGGGTGCCCGGTGGGCCGCGCGCCCGACATGTCCCTTGCTTCCGGCTGTCATAGCCATGCCCTAGAGTTCGGGACGTGCTCGAGGAGATTCGGCTGCGTGGCCTCGGGGTCATTGATGACGCCGTCCTCGACCTCGCCCCGGGCCTCACGGTCGTGACCGGTGAGACCGGTGCCGGCAAGACGATGATCGTTCAGGGGCTCGGTCTGCTGACCGGCGGCCGTGCCGACTACGGCCTGATTCGCCCCGGCTACGACCGCGCCTTCGTCGAGGGCCGGCTGGTCATCTCGCCCGACTCGCCGACGGCGGCCCGGGTCCGCGAGGCCGGTGGGGAGCTCGACGAGGGCGGCGTGCTCGTCATCGGCCGCACGCTGATCTCGGACGGCCGCTCCCGCGTGCAGGTCGGCGGCCGGGCGGTCCCCGCGAGCCTGCTCGCCCAGCTCGCCGAGGACCTCGTCGCCGTGCATGGCCAGTCCGAGGCGCAGCGGCTGCTGAAGACGTCGGCCCAGCGGGCCGCCCTCGACCGGTTCGCGGGCGAGGCCGTCGCGAAGCCGCTGGCCCGTTACGGCGAGCGGCACACGCGGCTCGCCGCCGTGCGGGCGAAGCTCACCGGCATCACCGAGCGCTCCCGCGAGCGGGCCGCCGAGGCCGAGTCACTGCGCTCCCGGCTCGCCGACATCGAGCGGGTCGGGCCGAGCGCCGGCGAGGACGTCGCCCTCGACACCGAGCTGCGCCGCCTCGAGCACGCCGAGGCGCTCGTCCGGGCCGCGGAGACCGCTCACGCGGCACTGGTCGCAGACCCGGCGTCCGGTGACGGCTCGCCCGGTGCCGTCGACATGGTGTCCGCCGCCCGCCGCGTCGTCTCGGCCGAGGGCGACCTCGACCCGGCGCTCGCCGAGCTGGGCACCCGCATCCGCGAGGCCGCCGTCCTGCTCGCCGACGTCGCCGCCGACCTCGCCTCCTACGCCGCCGGCATCGACGCGGACCCGGTTCGCCTGGCCGCCGCGCAGGAGCGCCGGGCCGACCTGGCCGCGCTGACCCGGGCGCACGGCACCGACGTCGACGGCGTGCTCGCGTGGGCCGAGGAGGCCGGGCGACGGCTGCTGGAGCTCGACGGCGGCGCCGACTCGGCCGAGGCGCTCGTCGCCGAGCGGGACGCGCTGCTCGACGACCTGGCCGACCTCGCCGGCCAGGTCTCCTCGGCCCGGTCACGGGCCGCGCACGAGTTCGGCGAGCGGGTCGCCGCCGAACTCGCCGGTCTGGCCATGCCGAGGGCCCGGGTGGTCGCCGTCGTCTCCCAGCGCGACGACCCGGCCGGCCTCGCGATGTTCGGCCGGAAGGTCGCGTTCGGCCCGGGTGGTGTCGACGACGTCGAGCTTCGGCTGGTCCCGCACCCGGGTGCCCCGGCCCGGCCGGTGCACAAGGGCGCCTCCGGCGGTGAGCTGTCCCGCGTGATGCTCGCGATCGAGGTCGTGCTGGCCGCCGACGACGCCGGGGTGACGATGGTCTTCGACGAGGTCGACGCCGGGGTCGGCGGCCGGGCCGCCGTCGAGATCGGCCGGCGGCTGGCCAAGCTCGCCCGCTCCCACCAGGTCATCTGCATCACCCACCTGCCGCAGGTGGCGTCCTTCGCCGACCGGCATCTGGTCGTCTCGAAGGCCTCCGACGGCTCGGTCACCCGCAGCGGCGTCACCGCGCTCGACGACGCCGGCCGGGTCCGCGAGCTGTCCCGCATGCTGGCCGGCCAGGAGGACTCGACGCTCGCCCGCGGCCACGCCGAGGAACTGCTGGCCGCCGCCGCGGCCGACAAGGCCACCCCGTAGGGACGCCCCTCCACGCCCCGGCCAGCTCGAATCCGGGCGAGCGGGACGGAGGCCACGTCGGGGGACGCGGAGGATAGCGCGGCGACATGTTACTGTGAAGTCCCGTGGGCCAGGCGGAGGCTTGGGCACCGACAGTCCGGCGAACCCAGTCCGGCGAAACCCAGTCCGGCACCCAGGACCACGGGAGTGTGTGTGGCGCAGGCACGCAGCAGTAAGCACATCTTTGTCACCGGTGGGGTGGCGTCCAGTCTGGGCAAGGGCCTGACGGCCTCCAGCCTCGGTCGGTTGCTCAAGGCCCGAGGCCTGCGGGTAACCATGCAGAAGCTGGACCCGTACCTCAACGTCGACCCCGGCACGATGGACCCGTTCCAGCACGGCGAGGTCTACGTGACCGACGACGGTGCCGAGACCGACCTGGATGTCGGCCACTACGAGCGGTTCCTCGACGTCGAGCTGGATGGCAGCGCGAACGTCACCACCGGCCAGGTGTACTCGGCCGTCATCGCCCGCGAGCGGCGCGGCGACTACCGCGGCCAGACCGTCCAGGTCGTCCCGCACATCACCGACGAGATCAAGGACCGGATCCGCCGGCTGGCGACCCCCGACGTCGACGTCGTCATCACCGAGGTAGGCGGCACCGTGGGCGACATCGAGTCGCTGCCGTACCTGGAGGCGATCCGCCAGGTCCGCCACGAGGTCGGCCGGGAGAACGCGCTGACCGTCCACGTCAGCCTGGTGCCTTACCTCGGCCCGTCCGGCGAGCTGAAGACCAAGCCGACCCAGCACTCCGTCGCCGCGCTGCGCAGCATCGGCCTGCAGCCCGACGCGCTGGTCTGCCGCTCCGACCGGCCGCTGCCCGACGCACTGAAGCGCAAGATCGCGCTGATGTGCGACGTCGACGACGAGGCCGTCGTCGGCGCGCCGGACGCCTCGTCGATCTACATGATCCCGAAGGTGCTGCACCAGGAGGGGCTGGACGCCTACGTCGTGCGCCGGCTCGGCCTCTCGTTCCGCGACGTCGACTGGACCGAGTGGGACACCCTGCTGCGCCGGGTCAACCAGCCGACCCACCGGATCACCATCGCGATGGTCGGCAAGTACATCGACCTGCCCGACGCCTATCTCTCGGTCACCGAGGCGGCCCGCGCAGGCGGGTTCGCCGTGGATGCCGGGGTGGACGTCCGCTGGGTCGCCTCCGACGAGTGCTCCTCGCCCGAGGTCACCGCGGCCCTCCTCGACGGCATCGACGGGATGATCATCCCGGGCGGCTTCGGGGTCCGGGGGATCGAGGGGAAGATCAACGCGCTGCGGCACACCCGCGAGCGCGGCATCCCGACGCTGGGGATCTGCCTCGGCCTGCAGTGCATGGTCATCGAGGCGGCCCGCGCGCTCGGCGGCCTGGCGAAGGCCAACTCCACCGAGTTCGACGCGGACACCCCGCACCCGGTGATCTCCACGATGGCCGACCAGCGCGACGTCGTCGCCGGCAAGCGTGACCTGGGCGGCACGATGCGGCTCGGGCTGTATCCCTGCAAGCTCGGGCCCGGCACGATCGCCCGCCGGGAGTACGGCACGTCCGAGGTCCCCGAGCGCCACCGCCACCGTTACGAGGTCAACAACGACTACCGCGACCGGCTGACCGCCGCCGGCCTGGTCGTCTCCGGCACCTCGCCGGACGGCCGGCTGGTCGAGGTCGTCGAGCTGCGCTCGGACACGCACCCGTTCTATGTCGGCACCCAGGCGCACCCCGAGTTCCGGTCCCGCCCGACGCGGGCGCACCCGCTGTTCCGCGGCCTGGCCTCGGCGGCCGTCGCCTACGCGGACCGCCGTCGGGGTGTGCTGCCGGTGGACCTCGACGCCAACCCGTCGACGCCGGCCGCCGGTTCGCTCGGTGACGACGCCGCGCTGGTGACCTCGTGACGCGCACCTCCCCGACGGGCGGCGCCGGGCCCGGCTCCCCGACCAGCCACACCTACGAGGTCGCCGAGAGCACGACGCCGTACCAGGGGCGGATCATCGCGATCCGCCGCGACCTGGTCCGGATGCCGGACGGCGACGTCGCTCAGCGCGACGTCGTCGTGCACCCGGGCGCCGTCGGTGTCGTCGCTCTCGACGACGCCGAGCGGGTCGTCATGGTCTTCCAGTACCGGCATCCGGTCCGCCGGCCGCTGTGGGAGCTGCCGGCCGGCATTCTCGACATGCCCGGCGAGCCGGCGTCGATCGCGGCCGCCCGGGAACTGGCCGAGGAGACCGCGCTGCGGGCCGAGCGGTGGTCGGTGCTCGCCGACGTCTGGGCGTCGCCGGGGATGACCGACGAGGCGTTCCGGGTGTTCCTCGCCCGTGGCCTGTCCGAGATCCCGGTCGGCGAGCGGTACGTCCCGGTGCACGAGGAGGCCGAGATGACCGTCGCCCGGGTGCCGCTGGACGAGGCCGTCACCCGCGTGCTCGACGGCGACATCTCGAACGCGATGGCCGTCGTCGGCATCCTCGCCGCGGCGCGCGCCCGCGACATCGGCTTCGCCAGCCTGCGCCCACCGGACGCCCCCTGGGCCGGACGGCCGGCCAACCAGGGCTGAGCGGCCCGGCCGGCTAGCCGTTCCCGGTCAGCACCCCGGCCGCCTCCTCGACGACGACCTGAGCCGTCGCGACCAGTGTCACGGCGTTCAGCGCGAACGCCTGCGCGACCCCTGGGACGGTGAACGTGCCGTCCCAGATGACCGTCAGCGTGACCTGGTAGGTCCCGGGCTTCCGGTACTCGTGGTCGACGTAGGCGTCCGGGAAGTCGCGGGGTGAGATCGCGGCGTCGTACGGCCGCCCGGGCGAGTTCGGGCCGGTGGCGCCGTCGCCGAAGTCCCAGTGGTAGGTGGGGACCGCGCTGATCGTGGCGAGCACGGGCTGGTTGACGTTGAAGGCGAACGCCGGCGGGACCTGGGTGTAGACGATGGTCTGCAGCCCGGTGAAGCTGCGGGCGCCGGGCTGGATGGTCAGCGTCGGTTTCGGGAGCAGCTGGTCGCGGAGATAGTCGGCCAGCTGAGCCCGGACGGTCGCCAGCGGGATGCCGTTCGTCGGGTCGGCGAGCCAGGCCTGGCAGCCGGCGACCGCCTGGTCGTAGGCGGCCAGCTCCTGCGCCGTCATGGTCGGGCTCGAGCCGACGGCCAGCAGCAGGTCGCAGACCGCGGCCGGGTCCGGCGGGCAGGTCGCGCCGCAGCCGGTGCCGCCGGCGACCGGGCCGCCCCCCAGCGGGACCCGGATCAGCTCGCCGCCCTGGTAGCGGTACTGGTAGCCGTTGTCGGTCGTCCTGGTGTCGCAGGTGGCCCACAGCACGCCGCCGCACGGCACCGGTGCCGCGGACGCGGCGCCGACCGGCCCGGCCGTCGCGAGCAGGGCTCCCAGCACCGCGACCAGCAGGACCCGGACCGCCGCGACCGTGAAACGCGTCCGAATCACGCGCGGGGCGCGCGGCGGCCTGTGGCGCGCCGCGACGTGGCCTGGCCTGGTCGACGCTGTCACGGCTGCCTCCGGGCGTAGCGGATCGTCTGGATGCGCCAGCCGCCCCCGGACAGGGCGAGCTCCGCGGTGCCGGCACGGACGGGGACGCCGGGTGCCTCGTCGACGCGGCGGCCGGCCGGGTCGAGCAGGCCCACCGTGCTGGTCGTCGCGAGGAAGGTCACCGCGCAGGCGAGGCCGGTCCGCGGCTGGGCGTCGACGGCGCTGAGCGCGTAGGGGTCGGCGTCGGTGCGCAGGCCGCGCTGGGCCAGGTCGCGGGTGACGCCGACGTCCAGGGCACACGCCTGGCAGCCGGGCAGCGCCAGCGCCGCCACGTCGGCGACCCGGCCGGCCCGGCTCGCGTCGTCGATCTCGGCGAAGTAGGCCGTGAGGATCCCGGCGGCGGCGGCCGGCGAGTCGCCGGCCAGCGGCGCGGTGCTGGCCGCCGGTGCGGTCGTCGGGCTGGCCGTGCCCCCGGCGGGGGCGGTGTCCGTGCCCGGCAGGCCCGTCGCGGTGACATCCGCGCGCGGGGGCGCGACCGCTCCCGCCGGAGCGCCGCCCCCGCAACCGGCCAGCGCGAGCGCCAGCCCGATCCCGACGCCCGTCAGCAGCGCCGCGGACTGGGATGTGGCACGCCGCGGCCGGTCGGCGGCCGGTCCAGCCGGCCGGTTGACGATCATGTCGAACCGCCTCGTCGGGCGCGGCCCGCGGCGGGGCTGGGCGCAGTGTCCTCAACTCGGGTAGACGCCGTGGCCCGCCGGTGGGTTGCCCTCGGGGACAAGACAGTCCAGGTCGCGGCGTCCGTAGCGGATCGGACGTATGCGGCGTAACGTGACGACGCGGCTCCTTTCCGCACAAGCTGTCAGGATAGCGTCGCGATGCGTTCGGGTGGGCGGCGCTTCACGAAGAACTGTCGGCGGTAGGTCCTACTATTCGGGTTGATGATGAACGCGCCGAGGTACGCGCCCGGATACGCGTCAGGTTGCAGCAGGGGCCGGCGGTGGAGGTGACCGCCGCGCGGGATCCTGATGCGGCGCCAGACCATGCGGCGGAGCCGGTCCAGCCAGGCGCGTCGGTCGATCCCGGCGAGCTGATGGCCCGCTATCTCGGCCATCTGGCGGGGGAGCGGGGCCTCGCCCGCAACTCGGTGCTGGCCTACGGGCGTGACCTACGCCGCTATCGCGAGTACCTGACAGCCTGCGGGCTGTTCTCGCTGGCCGACGTCGACGAGGCGGCCCTGGGCGAGTTCGCCGGCGCGCTGCGGGGCGGCGACGCGGAGCATCCGCCGCTGGCCGCGGCGTCGGTCGCCCGGATGCTCGTCGCCGTCCGCTCGCTGCACCGGTTCGCCCAGCGCGAGGGCGCCCTCGTCGAGGACGTCTCGCAGCCGGTCCGCCCGCCCTCCCCACCCCGGCGGCGGCCGAAGGCGCTGACTGTCGACCAGGTGCTGGCCGTGCTCGTCGCCGCCGGCGGAGCCGCGCCGGACGCCGAACGCGCCGTGACAGAGCCGGCCGAGGAGGCGTCGGAGCCCGGCGAGGCGGACGCCCGCGGGGCGGGCGCGACGCAGAAGGAGCTGGCGGGCCTGGCCGAGCCGGCCGAGGTCGTCCGCCGGCTGCGGTCCGCCGCGCTGCTCGAACTGCTCTACGGCACCGGAGCGCGGATCTCCGAGGCGGTCGGCCTCGACCTCGACGACCTCGACCTGGACCAGGTGACGGCGTCGGTCCGGCTGCGGGGCGGCAACGGGCGTGACCGGGTGGTGCCGCTGGGCCGGTGCGCGGTCGCGGCGCTGTCGCAGTACCTGAGCCGGGGGCGGCCCGCGCTGGCGTCGGCGGGTTCCGGCCCGGCCGTGTTCCTGTCCCGGCGGGGCGGTCGGCTGTCCCGGCAGAGCGCCTGGTCGGCGCTGCGCACGGCGGCCGAGGCGGCCGGTATCGAGGGGGTGTCCCCGCACGTGCTGCGCCACTCGTTTGCGCTGCATCTGCTCGACGGTGGCGCGGACGTCCGCGTCGTCCAGGAGCTGCTCGGGCATGCGTCGGTGCGCACGACCCAGATCTACGCGCAGGTCCCGGCGGACCAGGTCCGCGAGGCCTACGCGGCGGCGCACCCGCGGGAGCTGGAGCCGGCCGGCGTCGGGCCGGCGGACCAGGTGCCAGGCACCGGCTGCCCGGCGCTGCCGCCGCAGCCGTCCCGGCTCGGGACGGGCCAGTTGGTCTAGGCGCGCCCGCAGGCGCGCGACGGGGCTCGGACTGGGCCGAACCCGCGCCGCGGCCCAGAGGCTCAGTAGCTGGTGGGGCTCAGTAGCTGGTGGTTCAGGCGGGGGAGTACGGCCCGAGGCTCGGCATGCCGTTGGCCCCCTGCGGCGCGGGCACCCCGGGGGGGCCGCTGCGCTCGGCCAGCGTCTCGCCGACCTTGCGCGCGATCGCCTCCATCAGTCGCAGCGCCTGCGGCAGTGACAGGTTGAGCACTACTTCGCTGTCGTTCGTCATAGCGAAGCGAACAGACACGTCCGCCATTGCCAGACCTCTCCCACCTGGCTCCGAAGATCGAGCCTCCGAAGATCCTGTTGATGTTAGTCGACCCGAACGGTACGGCCCATCTTCACCCGACGTGTACGGGGGGTTGGCCGCGATCCGCGGCACGTTACGCATCGTCACCCCCGAGCTGCCGACGGTCGTTCCCATCGGTGAATAGGCGATCGTCACGGACTGTCACTCCATTGCGTGATGGCGCCGGGCCGCCGGTGCCTGCTGAACGCGCCCGACACGCGCGGGAGACGGTGATTCAACGGCGTAGCTGTCGTGTTGATGCTCTTATGTTCCCTCATGCGACTTTGTCACAGGTAGCCGGGTCGGGGCGGGCTGTGCGCGGGTGACCGCCCGGCCGCGCGGCGGCGCCTGCGCCCGCCGGGCTCCCGGTCACGCAACGCACGCGCAATCAGCTGCCCACCAGTCGGTGTGGCCCTCGTCGGCGGCCCGCGCGTGGGCCTCGCGGTTCGGGCACGATGGGTTCGTGAGCGCTTCCGAAGACGTGTCCTCCCTGTCCATCGGCATCCTGGGCGGCTCCGGGCCGCAGGGCGGCGGCCTGGCGATCCGGCTCGCCGCGGCCGGCCACAGGGTGGTCATCGGCTCCCGGTCCGCCGAGCGTGGCGCCGAGGCGGCCGCCAAGCTGTCCGCCCCGAGCCGGGCCATCGAAGGCACCGACAACGCGGGTGCCGCCGAGCAGGCCGACATTGTGATCATCGCGGTGCCGTGGGAGGGCCACGGCGAGCTGCTCGCGAGCCTGCGCAAGGAGCTCGCCGGCAAGATCGTGATCGACTGTGTGAACCCGCTCGGCTTCGACAAGGGCGGCGCCTACCCGCTGCCGGTCGAGGAGGGCAGCGCCGCGCAGCAGGCCGCGGCTCTGCTGCCCGACAGCACGGTTACGGCCGCGTTCCACCATGTCTCCGCGGTGCTGCTCGCCGACGAGTCGATCGCCGAGGTCGACACCGACATCCTCGTGCTCGGCGACGACCGCGCCGCCACCGACGTCGTCCAGGCGCTGGCGGAGCGCATCCCGGGCATGCGGGGCATCTACGCCGGCAAGCTGCGCAACGCCGGCCAGGTCGAGGCGTTCACCGCCAACCTCATCTCCATGAACCGCCGCTACAAGGCCCACGCGGGCATCCGCATCACCGACGTCCCGCACGCCGAGCCCGCCTGACGGACCTCGAGCGTCCGAAGCCCGGCCAACTCGTACCAAGTGGTTGGGGCGAAGCCGGGATCCGCCTCCACCGGGTATGACTCGTTCGGGCGTCTGGGCGGAGGGGCGATGGAGCAAGGGGACCGCGACGATCTCGGGCTGGCCGTGGCGGTGCCGCGGCGGGTCGAGCGCGTGGTCTCGCTGGTGCCGAGCCTGACCGAGTCGATCGCGGTCACCGCCCCCGGGCTGCTCGTGGGCGCGACGGACTGGTGCACCCATCCGGGCGACCTCGACGTCGCCCGGGTCCGTGGCACGAAGAACCCCGACGTCGAGGCGGTCGTGGGGCTCGGGCCGGACGTGGTGGCCGCCAACGCGGAGGAGAACCGGGAGCCGGACCTGGCCGCGCTGCGTGAGGCGGGCCTGGCGGTCTGGGTGACCGCGCCGACGACGGTCCCGGCGGCGCTGGCGAGCCTGGACCGGCTGCTGCGCGTCGCCTGCCGACTGCCCAGGCCGGGCTGGCTGGACGAGGCGGCCGCCGCCTGGCGGGAGCCGCCGGTGGGGCCGCGCCGGCGGGCCGTCATCCCGGTCTGGCGCCGGCCCTGGATGGCGGTCGGCCGGGACACCTTCACCGGCGACGTCCTGGCTCGCCTCGGCGTCGACAACGTGCTCGCGGGCCACGCCGAGCGGTACCCGCGGATTGCGATCGCCGACCTGCCGCCGCACGACCTGGTGGTGCTTCCCGACGAGCCCTACGCCTTCAGCCCGATCGACGGCCCGGAGGCGTTCGCGGTGCCGGCCGCCTGCGTCTCGGGGCGTCACCTGACCTGGTACGGGCCCTCGCTCGCCCAGGCCCGGCGGGTGCTGACCGAGCAGCTGGCCTAGCCCGGCCGGGGGCGCGGACGCGGCCGCCCCGGGCACCATCGGCACCCGGGGCGGCCCAACGCAGGGGTCAGTCGTACGAGTACTCGACGGTCGGGTAGTGGCCGTCCCGCACGTCGGCGACGTAGGCCCGCGCGGCGTCGCGCAGCGGGGTGCGCAGCTCGGCGAAGCGGCGGACGAACCGGGGCGCGCGACCGGAGGTGAGGCCGGCCATGTCCTGCCAGACGAGCACCTGGGCGTCGCAGTCGGAGCCGGCGCCGATGCCGACGGTCGGGATCATGAGGGCTTTGCTGATCCGGGCGGCGACGTCCGAGGGGACGACCTCCAGCACCACCGCGAACGCGCCGGCGGCCTCGATCGCCTGGGCGTCGGCCAGCAGCGCGGCGCCCGCGTCCTCGCGGCCCTGCACGCGGTAGCCGCCGAGGGTGTTGATGCTCTGCGGCGTCAGCCCCAGGTGGCCCATGACCGGAATGCCGGCGGACACCAGCAGGTCCACCTGCGGCGCGACCCGGGCGCCGCCCTCCAGCTTGACCGCCTGCGCGCCGCCTTCCTTGAGGAACCGGGTCGCGGTCTCCAGCGCCTGCGCCGGGCTCGCCTGGTAGGAGCCGAACGGCAGGTCGGCGACGACCATCGCGTGCGGCGCGCCGCGGACCACCGCGCGCACCAGCGGCAGCAGCTCGTCGACGCTCACCGGGACGGTGGTGTCGTAGCCGTAGACGACGTTGGCGGCCGAGTCACCGACCAGCAGCACGGGCACCTCGGCCTCGTCGAAGATCGACGCGGTCGTGTAGTCGTAGGCGGTGAGCATCGCCCACTTCTCGTGCCGGTCCTTCCAGGCAGCGAGGTCGCGCACGGTGGGGCGCCGGCGCGGCTTCGCCGGAGCGGCGGGCCGGTCGGCGGGCTGAGTCGACGCGCCGTAAAGCGTCGCCATCTCGTTGTCGGGCGCGGAGCTGGGATGACCCTGGGTAACGGAGCTGCTCATGGAGACTCCTTGATGTCCGTCCGGGCGCGAGGCGCGTCCCGGCGTCGGTCACATGCTGCCACCGCCCCCGCTCCGGCCGAAAGTGGTTCGTGGCTCACACCGGCGCCCAGCGGCGGTTGCCAGCTCGTCATGCCCCCTTCGCTGACCTGCGCATATTCCCGGCCAGCCGCCATGTCAACCAGATGCACCTCACGCGCCGGCCACCTACGCTTCGATCTTGAAACAATGGGGTCGGGCGGCCGGCGCGAGCACGCCGGCCAGGGAGGAGATACCGGTGCCTGTGGGGGCGAGCCGGGGCACCGCCCGGCGGCCAGCGGCAGGCGCGCGGCAGTGACGACCGCCGAGCTGGGGCGGCCAGGTCCGCCGAGGCGCCCGGACCGCCCGCCGTCGGGCGTCCGCCCGCCGGGGCGGCCGCGGGACGCGCGCGCCGACGGCGCGATCATCGAGGCGACGCTGCAGACGCTGGCGACGACCGGGTTCACCGGCCTGTCGATGGAGGCCGTCGCGGCCCGGGCCAAGGTGGGGAAAGCCACCCTCTACCGGCGCTGGTCGACCAAGGACACGCTGGTCGCCGACGCGCTGGCGACGCTGGTCGAGACGGCCGAACCGGTCGACACCGGCTCGCTGCGCGACGACCTCGTCGCCTGGCTGAACACCGTCCGCCGGCACACCTTCCAGACCCTCTCGGGCCGGATCATGCCGCGGCTGCTGGCGGAGAAGGACTCCCACCCCGAGCTGTTCGAGACCTACCGCCACCAGGTGATCGAGCCGTTCCGGCAGCAGGCCCAGAAGGTCCTCGCCCGGGGCGTGGCCTCCGGCGAGCTGCAGCCCGACCTCGACGTGGACCTGGTGACCGACCTGCTCGTCGGGCCGGTCTCCTACCGGCAGTCGATCAGCGGGCCCAACGAGGTCAGCGGCACCCGGATCAGTCAGGTCGTCGACATCGTCCTGGAGGGAATCCGCGCGCGGGGCCCGGAGCCGCGCGCCACGGACGGCGCCGGCTGAATCGTCCGGCCTCAGCCGGAGTCACCCTGCGTAGCGGTGGCGTCGGCTGGCGCCACCGTGCCCGGAGTAGCATCGGCGAGCGGGACGAAACCGCCGTGACAGGCACTCGTGACCCACCGATATTGGGGTGGGTGCGGGACGTTCGCCCCCGTCCTTCGACGCATCCCTCGCACGCCGACCCGGGCATGGCCCCGGGCGCCAGACCAGGAGAAACCGGTGTCCGACCTCCGAGTGACCGTCCAGCATGCCGAGCAGCGGGATGATCGGGTGGTCACCACGGGGACTACGGCGGCGGACCTGTTCGCGGCGGACCGTGCGGTCATCGCCGCCCGCGTCGGCGGCCAGCAGCGCGACCTCGCCTACCTGCTGGCCGACGGCGACGTCGTCGAGCCGATCACCGTGGACTCGCCGGACGGCCGGGCGATCGTCCGGCACTCGACCGCGCACGTCGTCGCCCAGGCCGTCCAGGACCTCTTCCCCAAGGCGCGCCTGGGGATAGGCCCGCCCATCCAGAACGGCTTCTACTACGACTTCGACGTCGAGAAGCCCTTCTCCGCCGAGGACCTCAAGGCGATCGAGAAACGGGCCCGCGAGATCGTCAAGGCCGGCCAGCGGTTCTCCCGCCGGGTCGTCACCGACGACCAGGCCCGCGCGGAACTGGCCGACGAGCCTTACAAGCTGGAGCTCATCGGCCTGAAGTCGTCCGCGGGGACCGTGGACGCCAACGACGCGGACGCTGCGGTAGAGGTCGGCGCCGGCGAGCTGACCATCTACGACAACCTCGACGCCAAGACCGGCGAGCTGTGCTGGAAGGACCTCTGCCGCGGCCCGCACGTGCCGACCACCCGGCACATCCCGGCGTTCGCGGTCCAGCGCTCGGCGGCGGCCTACTGGCGTGGCAGCGAGAAGAACCCGCAGCTGCAGCGCATCTATGGCACCGCCTGGGAGTCGAAGGACGCGCTGGCCGGGCACCTGGCGATGCTGGCCGAGGCGGAGAAGCGCGACCACCGCCGGCTTGGCGCGGAGCTCGACCTGTTCTCGTTCCCGACCGAGCTCGGCCCCGGCCTCGCGGTCTTCCACCCCAAGGGCGGCGCGATCCGCACCGTGATGGAGGACTACTCGCGCCGGCGGCACATCGAGGCGGGCTACGAGTTCGTCAACACCCCGCACATCACCAAGTCGACGCTGTACGAGATCTCCGGGCACCTCGACTGGTTCGCCGACGGTATGTACCCGCCCATGTCGCTCGACGGCGGCACGGACTACTACCTCAAGCCGATGAACTGCCCGATGCACATCTTGATCTTCAAGTCGCGCGGGCGCTCCTACCGGGAGCTGCCGCTGCGGCTGTTCGAGTTCGGGACGGTGTACCGGTACGAGAAGTCCGGTGTCGTGCACGGCCTGACCCGGGTGCGCGGTCTCACCCAGGACGACGCGCATCTCTTCTGCGCCCGCGACCAGCTTCCCGAGGAGCTCGACAAGACCCTGAAGTTCGTGCTCGGGCTGCTGCGCGACTACGGCATGACCGACTTCTACCTGGAGCTGTCGACCCGCCCCGAGGGCAAGGCGGTCGGCACGGACGAGGAATGGGAGCAGGCCACCCAGCTCCTGCGCGACGCGGCCCAGAAGCAGGACCTCGACCTCGTCATGGACCCGGGCGGCGGCGCGTTCTACGGCCCGAAGATCTCCGTGCAGGCCAAGGACGCGATCGGCCGGACCTGGCAGCTCTCGACGATCCAGGTCGACTTCCAGATGCCGCAGCGGTTCGACATGGAGTACCAGGCAGCTGACGGCACCCGCCAGCGCCCGTTCATGATCCACCGGGCGCTGTTCGGCACCATCGAGCGGTTCTTCGCGATCCTGCTGGAGCACTACGCGGGCGCCATGCCGCCGTGGCTCGCCCCGGTCCAGGTCGTCGGCATCCCCATCACCGACGAGCACGTCCCGTACCTGGCCGAGGTGGCCGCGAAGCTCAGGGCGAAGGGGATCCGGGTCGAGGTCGACGCGTCCGACAACCGGATGCAGAAGAAGATCCGCGACGCGCAGAAGCAGAAGGTGCCGTACATGCTGATCGCCGGCGCCGACGACGTCGCCAAGGACGCCGTCTCCTTCCGCTACCGCGACGGTACCCAGCGCAACGCCGTCCCCGTCGACGAGGCCATCGCCGAGATCCTCGACGCGGTCGAGCGCCGCATCCAGGTCTGAGCTTCGTCTCGCCCATTGGCGGCCCCGGCGTCCACCGACACCGGGGCCGCCTTGGTGGCCTAGGCCTCAGCCTGTCATGCCAGATGGCTGCGGATCTGTGCGCTCATCCGACCACGGGGCATGAGCTGACGCGGCGGCCCCCCTGGTACGTCCTCTCGGCCAGGCCCGCCGCCGAAAATGTGGCGACTGTCCGCGGCCGGCAGTGGTAGGAACGCCGTCATGCTGACGGTTCGTCCGATGGGGCCTGACGACCTCGGCGCGGCTGAGGCGCTGTCGGCGATCGAGTTCGGCAAGGCGCGTTCGCCGGCGCATCAGCGGCAGTGGCGCATCCGGACCGCGCATCTCCTCGCCACCGATCCGGGCGGTTGCTGGGCGGCCGACGACGATGCCGGGCTGGCCGGCTTCGCGGTGTCGTTCCGCCGGGAGTCGAACTGGCTGCTCGCCACCTTCGTCGTCCGCGGCGACCTGCAGGGGGCGGGCCTGGGCCGCCGGCTGCTGGACGCCGCGCTCGCCCACGGTGCCGGCTGCGAGCGAGGGATGATCTCGGCGTCGGCCGACGCCAGGGCCTTCCGGCGCTACCGTGCGGCCGGGTTCTCCCTGCACCCGCAGCTGTCTTTGACCGGACGGGTCGACCGCACCGCCCTGCCCGCCGGCCTGCCGCCTGTGCGCGAGGGCACCGGCGCCGATCGTGACCTGCTCGATGATCTCGACCGGCGCCGGCGCGGTGCCACCCACGGCCCGGACCACGCGGTTCTGGCGTCCCAGTGCCGGCTGATCGTGCTCGACCGCCCCGCCGGCACCGGCTACACCTATCTCAGCGATGCCGGCGAAGCGGTGCTCCTGTGCGCGACTGACGAGGCCACCGCGGCCGCGCTTCTCTGGGAAGCCGTCGCGACGGCTGCGCCGGACGCCGACTACGAGATCGCGCACGTCACCGCGGCCAACGAATGGGCGATCGACGTCGGCCTCGCCGTTCGGCTCGCCCCGGCGGCCGAGGGCTACCTCGCGCTGCGCGGTCTCACGCCGCCCGTGCCCTACCTGCACAACGGCGCGTTGCTGTGACGCCCGGATGGCTGACGGCCTTCCTCGACTTTCCCGCCGCGGACTTCGAGCGCGGCGTCGCGTTCTGGCGGGCGGTGACGGCGACGACGCTGTCAGCGGTGCGCGGGGACGGCGGCGAGTTCGCGACGCTGCTTCCCGCGGACGGGGACGCGTTCCTGCGGGTGCAGCGGCTGGGTGATGGCCCCGCCAGGGTGCACCTCGACGTGCACCGCGCCGACGCGGAGTTCCAGGCGCGGACGTCGCCGGGCGGCTTCGTGTTCTGCGAGGTCCGCGACGGCGAGTCGGTCCGGCCGGGGCCGGTGGGGTGGCCCGGCGGGCACGCGTCGCTGGTCGACCAGGTCTGCCTCGACATCCCGGCGGACCGGTACGACGAGGAACGCGCGTTCTGGGCCGAGCTGACCGGCTGGGAGCTGCGTGCCGGCAGCCGCCCGGAGTTCCGCTACCTGGACCGTCCAGCCGGCATCCCGTTGCGGCTGCTGCTGCAGCGCCTCGACGAACCGACAGGCTCGGTCCGCGCCCACCTCGACCTCGCGGCCACGGACCGGGCCGCCGAGACCCGCCGCCATGTCGAGCTCGGCGCGACCGTCGTCGCGCGCCTGGGCCGATGGACGGCGCTGCGCGACCCGGTCGGCCTGTCGTACTGCATCACGGACCGAGACCCGGTAACCGGCCTGCTGGCCACGCCGTAGGACGCCTACTGCCTCTAAGCAAAGGAGCTGTCGTGCAACGCAGCGATCGGGCCGCGGCGGCGCCGGCCGTGACCCTCCTCAGACGCACCGTTCAGGGAGGGGACCCACTGCGGGTCTTCCTTAGCCTGCGTGAGTGGCTCGGCGCGGGCGACGTATTTCTTCTGGAGTCGCTGGCCGGCCCTTCCAGCGACCGCCGGTCGGCGGTCCTCGGATTCGGCCCGCTTTTCGAGCTGAGCGCCCGCGGCGATGCCGTCAGCCTGTCCGGGAATGACCGGCTTGTCGCGGCCGCGCGTGCGGCGCTGCTCAGCTCCGCCATCGCCGTGATGGACGGGGAGGACCTGCGGCTCGTCGAGCCCGACGGCCTGTGGGCCGCCGCGCGCGAGCTGCGGGACCTGTTCGCCCTCGCCGAGCAGTCGGCCACCGAGTGGGACTACGGGTTCGTGGCCGTCTTCGGCTACGCCTCGGTCTGGTATGTGGAGGAGCTGCCGAGACTGATCCCGGCCGGCTCGGACGCGCCGGCCGACGTCGTGCTGCGGCTCTACAACGGGACGGTGGTCTTCGACCTCGCCGCGGCGGCCTCGACCGTTCTCGTCGTGAGCAGCGAGGCCTGGCCGGACGTCGACCTGTCCCGCGTGCTCGACGCGCTCGCGGCGCCCGCGTTCAGCCAGCCCGGGATCCCGGCCGTCCCGGCGCCGCAGCGCGTGCAGGACGACATCGACGAAGCCAGCTACCAGGCCAACGTCGCCCGGTGCCTGGAGCACATCGCCGTCGGCGACATCTACCAGGTCCAGATCGGCCACGAGATCACGGTGCGGACGGACGCCGACGACCTCGACGTCTACCTGCGGCTGCGGGCCCGCAACCCGTCGCCGTACATGGGCCTGCTGCCGCTCTCGACGTGTGCGCTGGTCGGGGCCAGCCCCGAGCTGTTCGTCCGGGTCGAGGGCGACCGCGGCGTGATGCGGCCGATCGCGGGCACCGCCGCGCGCAGCGGCGACCCGGACGTCGACGCCCGGCGCATCGCCCAGCTACGCACCGACGAGAAGGAATGCGCCGAGCACGTCATGCTGGTCGACCTCTGCCGCAACGACCTGGGCCGGGTGGCCCGGCCGGCGACGGTGGAAGTGAACGACATGATGGTTGTGGAGAACTTCTCCCATGTCTTTCACCTCGTGTCGGAGGTCCGCGCCCAGCTGACCGGCGACGTCGACGTCTACGACGTGATCCGCGCGACGTTCCCGGCGGGAACGATGACGGGGGCGCCGAAGATCCGCGCCATGGAGATCATCGAGGAGATCGAGACCCGCCGCAGGGGCATCTATGCGGGGGCCTTCGGGCTCATCGGGTTCGGCGGCTACGCCAACCTCGGGCTCGCGATCAGGACCCTGTTCCGGACCGCGCCGGGCGTCTGGCGAGTCCGCGCCTCGGCCGGGGTCGTCGCCGACTCGAAGCCGGACGCCGAATGGCGCGAGACGCTCGCCAAGATGAGCGCCGGCTACTGGGCTTTGACCGGTGGGGAGCTCCTGTGAGGCCGGTGATCGTAGACGCCTACGACAGCTTCAGCCACATCATCTACCAGTACCTGATGGAGCTGGGGGCGAACCCCGTCGTCATCCGGTCCCGCAAGGCGACTCCCGCGGCCATCCGCGCGGTCGAGCCGCGGTTCCTCCTGCTCGGCCCCGGCCCAGGCCATCCGAGGGACTCCGGTCATGTCGAGCTGGTGCGGGAGTTCGAGGGCGAGCTGCCCATCCTCGGAATCTGCCTGGGCCACCAGGCCATCGGCCTGGCCTACGGCGCAGCGGTCTCCCCAGCCCGGCATCTGATGCACGGCAAGACGAGCCGCATCGTGCATGACGGCCGCGGCGTCCTGAGCTGCTACAGCGAGCCCTTCCGGGCGACCCGGTACCACTCGCTGGTCGTGGAGGAACCGTCCGTCCCGGACGTCCTCGAGGTGACCGCCCGCAGCGAGGACGACGGCTACATCATGGGCCTGCGGCACCGGAGCCTGCCGATCGAGTCCGTGCAGTTCCACCCCGAGAGCATCATGACCGAGCTGGGCCTCGGCATGCTGCGCTCGTTCATGGCCAGCTACGTGCTGTAGCTCGTCAGCTCGTCAGCTCGTCAGCTCGTCAGCTCGTCAGCTCGTCGGCTTCTCGCGCCAGCGCGACGTGATGGGCAGCCGGCGGTCGCGGCCGAAGGCCTTGGAGGTGACCTTCGGGCCGGGCGGGTTCTGGCGGCGCTTGTACTCGGCGAGGTCGACCAGCCGGATGACCCGGTCGACGACGGCCGGGTCGTGCCCGGCGCCGACGAGCTCGGCGCGGCCCATGTCGTGGCTGACGTAGTCGTCGAGAACCGGGTCGAGGATGCCGTAGTCGGGCAGCCGGTCGGAGTCGAGCTGACCGGGCGCGAGCTCCGCCGACGGCGGCTTGGTGATGACGGCCTCCGGGATCGGCGGCGTCGCGCCGCGGCGCTCGGCCTCGGCGTTGCGCCAGCGTGACAGTGCCCAGACGTTCGTCTTCGAGACGTCCTTGATCGGGGCGTAGCCGCCGGCCGAGTCGCCGTACAGGGTGGAGAAACCGGTGGCCAGCTCGCTCTTGTTGCCGGTCGTGAGCACCAGATGGCCGTGCTCGTTCGACAGCGCCATCAGCAGCGTGCCGCGCGCCCGTGCCTGCAGGTTCTCCGCCGCGAGGCCGTGCAGACCCCCGGAGCCCGCCAGCGCGGCGTGGAATGCGTCGACGGTCGGCTGGATCGCGATCACCTCGTGCCGGGTGCCCTGCCGGCGGGCCAGCTCGGCGGCGTCGAGGGCGGAGCCCTCCGACGAGTGCACCGACGGCATCGCGACCGTGTGCACCGCCTCGGCGCCGAGGGCGTCGACGGCGATCGTCGCGACGAGAGCCGAGTCGATGCCCCCGGACAGCCCCAGGACCACCGAGCGGAAGCCGTTCTTGCGCACGTAGTCGCGGGTCCCGACGACGAGTGCCTCATAGAGCTCGGCCGCCGGGTCGGGCTGGGCCGCGATGGCCGGCGGGCGGGCCGGGTAGGCGTCGACCGGCTCGCCCGCCAGCACCCGGTGGGTGACCGTCATTGACGTGCCGTCCAGCGCGTCGACCGGGCCGGTGACCAGCCCGGGAGGGCCCGCCGCCGAGCCGGCCGGCAGGTCGAGGTCGACGGTCAGCAGCGTCTCGGTGAACACGTCGGCCCGGGCGATCACCTGACCGGCCGCGTCCACGACGAGCGAGGCCCCGTCGAAGATCAGCTCGTCCTGGCCGCCGACCAGGTTGACATAGGCGATGGGCGCCCCGGCCTCGACGGCGCGCCGGGCGCACAGCTCGTCGCGGTCGTGGTACTTGCCCTGCTCGTAGGGCGAGCCGTTGATGCACAGGAGCAGGCCGACGCCGGCGGCGCGGGCCACCGTGACCGGCCCGCCGGCCTGCCACAGGTCCTCGCAGATGGTCAGGCCGATATCGACGCCGTGCAGCCGCAGCACCGGGAAGTCGTGGCCCGGCACGAAGTAGCGGAACTCGTCGAAGACGCCGTAGTTCGGCAGGTGGTGCTTGGCGTAGCGGGCGACGACCTCGCCGCGCCAGAGCAGGGCCGCGGCGTTCTGGGGCTCGCCGGCGGGACGTCCGACGGCCGGCACGGGCGTGGGCGAGGCGTCCAGATAACCGACGAGGACGGCGATCTCGCCAGCCCCCTCGTCCTCCAGCCGGCGGGCCAGCCGGTGCAGCGCGACGCGGGACGCCGTGACGTAGGACCGCCGCAGCACCAGGTCCTCGGGCGGGTAGCCGGTCAGCGTCAGCTCGGGGAAGGCGACCAGGTGCGCGCCCTCGGCCAGCGCCCGCTTCGTCCACCCGCTGACCAGGTCCGCGTTGCCGTCGAGGTCGCCGACGGTCGTGTCCACCTGGGCGAGCGCGATCCGCAGCTGGGGCATGGACCCAGATTAAGGCCCGCCTTGGTCGCGGAAATACGCATTCTGCGCGGGTAGGGCGGGCTTCACCTCCGGCTGGGCACAACAGCCGGGAAGGGCGTCGCTCGCTAACGGCGGGTTCCGGGTTGGTTGCGGCCTGGCAACGAGTCGCACATCTGGGCCGTCCAGTCGTTAGTGTCTGGGGACCCGGCGGGACGGACGGCGCGCACGCTGGGGCCGCCGCCGAGCCGGGGCCGGTCCAGGCGAGGACGGGTGTCCACGTCTCGACCGGCCGGACGTGAACGTGGCATGGAGATCCCGACGCCATAACCTGAGGTCGAGTCCACACCTCGACGTGGAGGGACCATGGACAAGCAGCAGGAGTTCGTGCTCAGGACGCTGGAGGAGCGGGACATTCGTTTTGTCCGGCTCTGGTTCACCGACGTGCTGGGCGTGCTGAAGTCCGTGGAGATCGCGCCCGCGGAGGTCGAGGGCGCGCTGCTGGAGGGGATCGGGTTCGACGGCTCGGCGATCGAGGGGTTCGCCCGGCTGCACGAGGCGGACATGCTCGCCCGGCCCGACCCGTCCACCTTCCAGCTGTTGCCGTGGCGGGGCGAGAAGGCCATGACGGCCCGGATGTTCTGCGACGTCGTCACCCCGGACGGGCTGCCCGCGGTGGCCGACTCGCGGTGGGTGCTGCGCCGGGCGCTCGCCGCCGCCGCCGAGGCCGGGTTCACCTTCTACACCCACCCCGAGATCGAGTTCTTCCTGCTGAAGGAACCGCCGAAGCGGGGCCAGCCGGTGCCGGGGCCGGTCGACGACTCGGGGTACTTCGACCTCACCCCGAACGACATCAGCCACGACTTCCGCCAGCAGGTCATCGGGATGCTGGAGCGGCTCGGCATCTCGGTCGAGTTCAGCCACCACGAGGTCGCGCCCGGCCAGCAGGAGATCGACCTGCGCTACGCCGACGCGCTGACCATCGCCGACAACGTCATGACGCTGCGCCAGGTGGTGAAGGAGGTGGCGCTGCGGCAGGGCATCTACGCGACGTTCATGCCGAAGCCGTTCACCGAGCACGCCGGCTCCGGCATGCACACCCACATGAGCCTGTTCGAGGGCGACCGGAACGCCTTCTACGACCCGACCGACGAGTACCTGCTTTCCAAGGTCGCCAAGGCGTTCATCGCCGGGCTGCTGGCGCACGCCGCCGAGATCACCGCCGTCACCAACCAGTGGGTCAACTCGTACAAGCGGCTGATCGGTGACGCCGCCGCCGGCGAGGCCGGCGAGCTGATGGAGGCCCCGGCCTACGCGCTGTGGGGACACAACATCCGCTCGGGGCTGGTCCGGGTGCCGCTGTACAAGCGGGGCAAGGCGAACACCGCCCGGGTGGAGTTCCGCCTGCCGGACAGCGCCTGCAACCCCTATCTGACCTTCGCGCTCATGCTCGCGGCCGGCCTGCGCGGCATCCAGGGCGGCTACGAGCTGCCGCCGCCGGCCGGCGACGACATCTGGACGCTGACCGACGCGCAGCGCCGCGAGCGGGGGATCCGACCCCTTCCCGGCTCGCTGGCCGAGGCGACCGCCGTGATGGAGTCCTCGACACTCGTCCGGGACACCCTCGGCGACGACCTGTTCGAGTTCTTCCTGCGCAACAAGCGTTCCGAGTGGGATGGCTACCGGCGCCAGGTCACCCAGTTCGAGATCAACCGGTATCTCCCGCTGCTGTGATCGCCGAGCTTGGTCCCGGCTGACCGGGTCGTAACATAATGGAAACATGATGGTAGGGATCGAGCGTACGCGCCCGGTGTCGCCCGCTGACGCGGCGTCGGGCCGCGCCGGCCATCCGCGCGGCAGCTCGGCACCCGCGCAGCTCGCCCGGCTTGGCTTCACCGATGTCGATCGCGTCGCCGCCGCGCTGCGCCGGCTCGGCTTCCTTCCGCCCGACGGGTCGCCGCTCGCGGGCAACCCCGTCGTCGCCGAGCTGGCCCACGCCGCCGACCCCGACCGGGCACTCACCGGCCTGGACCGGCTGATCGCGGCCCTGGACGCCGCCGCGGGTCCGGCCAGCCCCGCGAGTCCCGGCCGCTCGTCGGCACCGCTGCGTGAGGTGCTCGCCGGCCGATCAGGGGCGCGCCGGCGCCTGATCGCCGTCCTCGGCGCGAGCCTGGCGTTGGCCGACCATCTCGCTTCGCACCCGGCCGACTGGCGAATCCTGGCCGACGACGAGATCACCAGCGTGGCGCCGGACGCTGGGACCCACCGGGCCCGCCTGCTGACCGCGGTCGGCGCCGATCCGGCCGCGCCGCAGCCGCGGGCGGTCGGCGACGGCCCCGAGGTGCTGGACGAGCTGCGCGTCGCCTACCGCCGGGCCCTGCTGGTGCTGGCCGCGCGTGACCTGACCGGTACGGTCAGCGTCGACGACGCGACCGCCGAGCTGGCCGATCTCGCCGCCGCCGCGCTCGACGCGGGTCTCGCCGTCGCCCGGGCGGCCCTGGCACCGACGGCGCCGCCGGTGCGGCTGGCGGTCGTCGCGATGGGCAAGTGCGGCGGCCGGGAGCTGAACTACGTCAGCGACGTCGACGTGCTCTTCATCGCCGAGCCGGCCGCCGCCGGGGACGTCACCGGCACCGGGGAGACCGCTGCTCCCGGGACGGCCGCTGGCACCGGAGGGGCTCCTGGTGCTGGCGAGGCCGGTCGCGTCGGGGAGGACGCCGGCGAGGCGGCGCTGCGGACGGCGACGCGGCTGGCCGAGGGACTGATGCGTGCCTGCGGCGCGACCACCAGCGAAGGCTCGCTTTTCCAGGTCGATGTCGGGCTGCGGCCCGAAGGGCGCGACGGCGTGCTGGTCCGGACCTTCGCCAGCCACCGGGCCTACTACCGGCGCTGGGCGCGGACCTGGGAGTTCCAGGCGCTGCTCAAGGCCAGACCCATCGCGGGCGATCTCGAACTCGGCGCCGAGTTCTGCGCGATGGTCGAGCCTCTGGTCTGGTCGGCCGCCTCTCGGCCCAACTTCGTCACCGACATCCGGGCGATGCGCAAGCGCGTGGAGGCGTCGGTCGCCGGTCGTGGCGGTGAGCGGAACATCAAGCTCGGCCCCGGCGGGCTGCGCGACGTCGAGTTCGCCGTCCAACTGCTCCAGCTGGTGCATGGCCGTACCGACAAGAAGCTGCACGTCCGAGCCACCCTCGACGCGATCGACGGTCTCGCGCGCGGCGGTTACGTCGGTCGCCGCGACGCCACGAGCCTCGCGGCCGCCTACCGGTTCCTGCGCGCCGTCGAGCACCGGCTGCAGCTGCGGCGGCTGCGGCGCACCCACGTGTTGCCGCGCGACGCCGCCGAGCTGCGCTGGCTCGGTCGGTCGCTCGGGATGCTCGACGCCGACGAGTTCGCCGCCGAGCACGCGCATACCGCCAGCTCGGTGCGCCAGCTGCACGAGAAGCTCTTTTACCAGCCGCTGCTGGAGGCGGTCGCCCGGCTGTCCGAGGAGGAGGTGCGGCTGACCCCGGGCGAGGCCGCCGACCGCCTCGCCGCGCTCGGCTTCGCCTACCCGTACCGGTCCCTGAAGCACATCGAGGCGCTCACTGCCGGGGTCAGCCGGACGGCGGTCATCCAGCGCCATCTGCTGCCGACGATGCTGCCGGCCTTCGCGGACGCCGCCGACCCCGATGCCGGCCTGCTCGCGTACCGGCAGGTCAGTGAAGCGCTCGGCCAGGTGCCCTGGTACCTGAGGCTGCTGCGCGACTCGGCCGGCGCCGCCGACCGGCTCGCCCGCGTGCTCGCCGCCAGCGGCTACGTCGCCGCGTTGATGCGGGCCGCGCCCGAGTCGGTGCGGCTGCTGCGCACCGAGGACGACCTGCGGCCGGTCGGCCGCGACGACCTGGCCCGCACCCTGCTCGCCGTCGCCCGGCGCAACCAGAACCCCGCCGACGCGGTCGCCCGGGCCCGGGCGATCCGCCGCGTCGAGCTGGTCCGGGTCGCCTGTGCCGATCTGCTGGGCCTGCTGGACGTCACCGCCGTCGGAACAGCGCTGACCGCCGCGGCGGCCGCGACGATCGAGGCCTCCCTGCTGGTCGCCCGCCGCACCGTCACCGGCCGGGTGGCGGCCGGCCGTCACCCGGCCGACCGCTTCGCCGACCTCGACGGGCTCACTGCCCTGGCCGGCGTCGCCGGCGCCGGCGGACCAGAAGATCTCCGCGTTCCGCGGAACGCGGAGGCTGACGCCGAACGGCTGGTCTGCGACACAGAGAATCTCCGCGTTCCACGGAACGCGCTGCCGGCATGCGGGCTGCCCGCGGACGCACCGCCAGCAGCCTCGCGATCGGCCGGCGCGTTGTCGGGGGGAGCGCCGCCGGCCGGCGCGCCATCCACATGGGTGTCTTTGGCTGGAGGCGGCCTGATCGACGGGGAGCCGGCGCGGATCGCGGTAATCGCCATGGGTCGGCTCGGGGGCGGCGAGATGTCGTACGGCAGCGACGCGGACGTGGTGTTCGTCCATGCTCCGGCGCCGGGCGTCGATGCGGCGGCGGCGGGGGCGTACGCGACCGCGGTCATCGAGGAGCTGGTCCGGCTGCTCGCCCAGCCGGGCTCGGATCCCGCGCTGCGCCTGGACCTGGGACTGCGGCCCGAGGGCCGCAGTGGCCCGGTCACCCGCGACCTCGACGGCTATGGCGCCTACTACCGGCGGTGGGCGCTCGGATGGGAGAAACAAGCACTCCTGCGCGCCCGCCCGCTTGCCGGTGACCCGGAGCTGGCGGCCCGGTTCGTCGAGCTGGCGGACGAGATCCGCTACCCGGCCGAGCTACCGGCGGGCGCGATCGCAGAGGTGGAACGGCTGCGGGACAGGATGGCGATCGAACGGGTCCCCAGGGGTGTCGACCGGTCCCTGCACGTCAAGTTCGGCCCCGGAGGGCTGATGGACGTCGAATGGGCGGTCCAGATCCTGCAACTTCGGCACGCCCACGAGATCCCGGACCTGCGGGTCACCGACACGATGAGAGCCCTGCGCGCGCTGGTCGCCGCCGGCCTGCTCGCCGGCACCGAGGCGGAGTCCCTACGTGCCGCCTGGCTGTCCGCGTCCCGTGTCCGCAACGCCGTGATGCTCGCCCGTGGCGCCCCCGGCGACCAGATCCCGCGTACCACCCCGGCTCTGGACCGCGTCGCCGGTGTCCTCGGCTACTCGTTGGAACGCGTCGCCGATCTCCCGGCGGACCACCGCCAGACCGCGTCGAGGGCCCGCCACATCGTGGCCGAGATCTTCTGCCGCGAGCAGCCCTGATCGGTTACCTGATGTGCCACAGACACGCGGCCGCCACCGCCACGAGCGGGTAGTAGGCGGCCGGGGCAGAGGCGCTGCCCAGGCGGGTGGTCACGGCCCTGTCCGGGTTGCCCGCGGCCGTGGAAAGGAAACGCAGGCGCATCAGCAACGCGCCCACCCGTTCGGCTGTTGGGCCGGCGGACACTCGCGGCTCCTCCGTCGGGTCGTCCAGCGCCGGCACCCTCTGGAACGGGCCGACGCGGGCGGTGCTGTCCGGCTCCCAGGCAATGATCAGGTTCCCGTCGACGCGGCGGACGCCGTACAGACGCGGCCAGGGCACGTCGTGGACCAGGAATCCACGGTTCACCGACAGCCCGGACCGGTCAAGCCGCAGGCCGCGGACGACCCGGGTCCAGCCACGCAGGCCGACATTTCCACCGACGAACAGTGTGACGAGCACCTGCCACCAGTCCCGCGGCGCGCCCAGAGCGACCGCGGCTGGCGCGCCGACGAGTGCCAATGCCATGCCCGCTCCCACCAGCCGGTCCCGGTTGCGCTGCCGCAGCACGAGCGGCAAATCGGGCAGTTCGCTACCCGACGGTGCCTCGATGGGCGTACCAGGCGGACTGCCGGGCACGGCGGTCCCGCCGTCCTCGTCCGACGCCGTGGGCTCCTCGATCGCGGTCTAGTCCCCGGTCCACGAGTCGTCGGCGGTCCACTCCTCGTCCGACGAGTCCTCGGCCTGAGAGTCCGCCGACTCGGCCGGCTGGGACGGCTCCGCCGGCTGGCACAGTTCCGCCGGCTCCGACAGGTCTACCGGCCAGGACGGGTTGCGGGCCGGCCGCCTGGTCCGCAGCGGCGCCGTGGGCAGGAGAGAACCCCCGTCTGAGTCAACAGGACGACCCAGCCGCCGTCGTGGAGGCTTCCGGCCACCGTGACCGGCCACGACGTGGCCGGGGCCAGCCTGGCCCCGGCCACGTGGAGCTGGTCCGGGTCCGCGGGGGTGTCCTTGTCGCGCCATCTCCTTCCGAACTCCGCGGCCCTTTCGCTGGTCCAGTAGTCGTCCTCGAACCGGACGGCGTCCTGTCCCGATCGGGAGACCCACACGGAGGCGAAGGCTGGGGCATCCAGGGCCGGCTGGAGGCCCACCTTCCCGAGGCCCTCCCATTGCGCGAACATTGCTATCCCCGGTGCGCTGCTTCCCAGCAGCCGGCGTCCAGCCGACCAGGCGGCCCAGTCGCGGCTCGCGAGCAGCGCCGCCAGCGCGACCGCGCCCAGGCCGGCAGCCAGCCAGGGCGTCACGTCGTCGGGCTCGGCGACCAGCCGGACCCACCTACCTGAGTCAGCCCTGTCGAACAGGACGGGTACCGTCGGACCCTCGTGATATGTCCTGGCGTCCAGGACGCCGATCTTCGCGTCGTCGCCCTCGTCGGGCAGCCTGACGGTGATGACATCGTTGTCCGGGTCGGTCAGCAGGACGCGGGCGTCAAGCTGGTCAGCGTTGGCCACGTGCCGCGAGATGGCAAGGCTGTCGTGTCGGTAACGCAGCAGCGCGAAGGCTGCGACGAACACGAGCAGGAGGGCCACCGCCGTTCGGGCGCCCCACCGCCGCTCGGCGGGCGGTTGCCGGTACGCGGTCCGGGCGATGCCTACCGGCGTCGCGATAGCGGCGGCGCGGGCCAGCTGGCGCCGCCTGGTCGCCACGATCCAGGCCGCGATGGTCGCGCAGACCACTCCATGCGCCCCGAATGCGACGCGTGCGGCCAGCACCGGCTCGGTTGCGAGATCGAACACGGCGAACCCCATGCCCGCCAGGCAGCCAACGAGCGGCATCCACCAGACGAGGAGCGGTGTCGCGAACAGGGGAACGGACGCCCACGCGAACGAGACACTCGGGCCACAGACGCTGGGATCCGTGGGAGAGCATGGCCGAGTGTCCCCAGCGACGGCGACCGCGAACGCCACCTATAGCCAGCCACAGACCACCACGGCCCGGGGAGTCCACCAAGCGGCCCGGCCCGTCGCCCAGTTCTCGGCTTCCGCCGGGTCGAATGTCGGCTCCGGCTGTTCCCCCATTCGCGACACTTTGCCGCGTTGTCGACCCGCTCGCCACGTCGTTTCCGCCTCCAGACGAGCGGGCTGAGCCGTGGTGGCCGGGCGGGGCCGCGGTGGTGACCGCGGCGGCCTTCAGCGGGACGGGGAGGGAGCCGGGGCGAGGCTGACGGTCAGCCCCGCTGAGCGTCGGGCTGGGTGAGGCTGCCGTAGATCTGGGGCCGCCCCGGATGGTCCGGTTGGCCCTGGGCGCCGTCTGGGCGGACCCTGCGGTCGCCGGCCACAAACGACGGCGCCGCCGGCTCCCCGTGGGGAACCGGCGGCGCCGGGGTGAAGCGGGTGTCCTACCTGAGGATCAGGTCAGACGGTGACGGGCTGGACGGCCGCGGCCTGCTCCGGGACGAACAGGACTGGCTTCTCGCCGGCCAGCGCGCTGCAGGTGGTGTCGATCATCAGCGCGGAGACGATGTACGGGTCCATGTTCGCGTTCGGACGCCGGTCCTCGAGCCACCCCTTGCGGGCCTTGGAGACGGCCCACGGGATACGGATCGACGCGCCGCGGTCCGAGTCGCCCCAGGAGAACTTGTTCCACGGAGCGGTCTCGTGCTTGCCGGTGAGGCGGTCCTGGATGCCGTAACCGTAGTTGGTGACGTGCTCCATGACGCGGGTGCCGAGCGCCTCACAGCAGGTGACGATCGCGTCCCAGCTCTCCATGGTCTGCTTCGTGGAGAAGTTGGTGTGCGCGCCCGCGCCGTTCCAGTCGCCGGGCATCGGCTTGGCGGCGAAGCTCACCGAAGCGCCGAAGTCCTCGGCGATGCGGTGCAGCAGCCAGCGGCCGACCCAGATCTGGTCACCGATCGCCGGCGCCGGCAGGACACCGATCTGGAACTCCCACTGGCCCATCATGACCTCGGCGTTGGTGCCCTCGATCGCGAGGCCGGCGTCGAGGCACGCCTGGGTGTGCTTCTCGACGATGTCCCGGCCGGGCATCTTCTCGCCGCCGACGCCGCAGTAGTACGGGCCCTGCGCCTCCGGGAAGCCGGTGGCCGGCCAGCCGAGCGGGCGGCCGTTCTGGAAGAAGGTGTACTCCTGCTCGATGCCGAAGTGCGGCGCGAAGTCCGCGTACTTCTCGGCCAGCAGGCGGGCCTTCGCCCGGGTGTTGGTCGGGTGGGGGGTGAAGTCGGTCAGCTCCACCTCGCACAGGACCAGGATGTTGTCGCCACCGCGCAGCGGGTCCGGGCAGACGAACACCGGGCGCAGGACGCAGTCCGAGTTCGACCCCGGGGCCTGGTTGGTGCTAGAGCCGTCGAAGCCCCAGATCTCCGGCTCCTTGCCGTCCTTGATGATCCGGGTCTTGCTGCGCAGCAGCGGCTCCGGCTCGGTGCCGTCGATCCAGATGTACTCGGCCTGATAGCTCACACAAACTCCCCGTGATCGGCAAGGTCTAGACAGGCGACTGTTTGGACGGCCGGGGGAGGGCCGACGCTGGTCGCGAGTAGCGGGAGGATCCGTCTGGAGCCTCGCGGGGTGGGGTTTCCCCTCAGTTCCCGCCTTGTTAAATCTGGATCTCAGGCTCGTGAGTTGACGCGGGACCGGCTCGTCCGGCTGCTGTCCGGGCCGGGTGGTGGCCGAAATCACCGCGAAACACGGCTCGTGCCACATCCCGGTAGAAGAATTGGCGCGCAGCCGGCCGGGACCGGCCCGGGCTTGGCTGTGGCGGCGGCTCCCGGGCGGGCGCGATGGTAGGCCTGAGACGAGCTGTCGCATTCTTCCGGAGGGCCGGGCGGGACGCTGTGAAAAGGTCTGGGAAAGACTGGGCCCCGCCGCCCGGATGCGGGCGGCGGGGCTCGTCGGATATTCCCGGCGTTGGCGTTGCTGCGTCAGATGTCCGGTCAGATGTCGTAGTAGAGCTCGAACTCGAACGGGTGCGGACGCAGCCGGATGGCGTCGACCTCGTTCGTGCGCTTGTAGTCCAGCCAGGTCTCGATCAGGTCCGGGGTGAACACATCGCCCGCGGTGAGGAACTCGTTGTCGGCTTCCAGGTGCTCCAGGACCTTCTCCAGCGAGCCGGGCACCTGCGGCACGGCGGCGAGCTCGTCCGGGGGCAGCTCGTAGAGGTCCTTGTCGATCGGGTCGCGCGGCTCGATCTTGTTCTTGATGCCGTCAAGCCCGGCCATCAGCATCGCGGAGAAGGCCAGGTAGGGGTTGCAGCTCGGGTCGGGCACCCGGAACTCGATCCGCTTGGCCTTCGGCGAGTCGCCGGACAGCGGGATACGGCAGCAGGCGGACCGGTTTCGGGCTGAGTAGACCAGGTTCACCGGCGCCTCGTAGCCGGGCACGAGCCGCCGGTAGGAGTTCGTCGTCGGGTTGGTGAACGCCAGCAGGGCCGGCGCGTGGTGCAGCAGACCGCCGATGTAGTGCCGGGCCAGCTCCGACAGGCCGCCGTAGCCCTCGGCGCTGTAGAACAGCGGCCCGCCGTCCTTCCAGAGGCTCTGGTGGCAGTGCATGCCGGACCCGTTGTCCTGGAAGAGCGGCTTCGGCATGAACGTGACAGTCCGGCCGCGGTCACGGGCGACGTTGCGGATCACGTACTTGTAGAGCATCAGGTTGTCGGCGGTCTTCAGCAGCGTGTCGAACCGGAAGTCGATCTCGGCCTGGCCCGCCGTGCCCACCTCATGGTGCTGCATCTCGACGGTGATGCCGACCTTGATCAGCGTCTTCACCATCTCGGAGCGCAGGTCGGTGAAGTGGTCGGTCGGCGGTACCGGGAAGTAGCCGCCCTTGAACCGCGGCTTGTAGCCGAGGTTGCCGCCCTCCTCCTTGCGCGCGCTGTTCCAGGCGGCCTCGACCGAGTCGACCCGGTGCAGCGAGCCGTACGGCGTGTACTCGTAGCGGATGTCGTCGAAGATGTAGAACTCGGCCTCGGGCCCGAAATAGGCCGTGTCCGCGATTCCCGACCCACGCAGGTACGCCTCCGCCTTGCGCGCCACGTTCCGCGGGTCGCGGGAGTACTCCTCCTTGGTGATCGGGTCGTGGATGAAGAAGGTCATCGCGAGCGTCCGGTGCTCGCGGAACGGGTCGAGAAAAGCGGTCCGGGGGTCGGGCAACAGCAGCATGTCCGACTCGTGGATGGCCTGGAAGCCGCGGATGGAGGACCCGTCGAACATCAGGCCGTCGGTGAAGATCGACTCCGTGAAGACCTCCGTCGGAATCGTGAAGTGCTGCATGATCCCCGGTAGGTCGCAGAAACGGACGTCGATGAACTCGACGTTCTCGTCCCTGATATAGCGGAGTACTTCGTCGGCGTTGGCGAACATTCACCCTCCACCTGTATGGTGTCGCTTCCCGGTCCGACAGGATACCCATGTCCGGACGCGCTGCGTAACCCTGTGGTGTGATCGGGACATGGCGTACATGTTTCGCCGAGGTTGCCTGGTGCCTGTTCGTCACGATCGGTGACGGTTTCCTGGCGGGATCCCGGGACGCATAAGCTTGCGCCGTGCGACAGGAGCTCGGACGCTGGTTGGAAGGCCCCGGATCGGTGCGCGCCGACCCAGGCGGCACGCCCGGGGACAGGCTGGGGCTGCCGGCCGAGGGCCCGGGCTCGCTCGCGAGCTCCGGGGCCCGCTTCGGCGCCTATGTGGTCGACGGGATCCTGGCGAACCTGCTGGCCGGCGTGCCCGCCCTGTTCGGCGCCGCTATGTCGGGCTCCGCCCGCGGCCTGGTCGTCTACGGGGTCTTCCTGCTGGAGGAGCTCGTGCTGCTCAGCCTGACCGGGCAGACGGTCGGGATGCGCCTGTTCGGCTTCGGGGTCGCGCGGGTCCCCGGCGGCGGCCGTCAGCGTTTCCCGCTGATCCTGGTCCGCACCGTGCTGCTCGGCCTGCTGCTCCCGGTCTTCTTCGTCGACCGTGACCTGCGCGGCCTGCACGACCGGGCCGCCGGTACGGCCCCGATCCGTGCCGGCAAACGCGCCTGAGTGGCCCCCAGGCAGCGGCTCCCAGACCTGCTCTAGCGAATCTTGCCGCGCGGGACGTTGCGGGGCACCGGGCCCTTCGGGATCGGCAGTGACGGCCCGGAGCCGGCGACGGCCTTGAGGCGCCGGTCGAGCTGGTCGACCTCGCCGCGCCTCAGCGTGCGGCGCATCCGCATCAGGGTCGGCTGCAGCTTCGGCAGCGGGACCTCGCCCTCGCCGGTACCGACGACGATGTCCGTGATCGGCACGTCCCCGGCGACCTTGCGGATCCGGCGGATCTCGGTCGCCAGCAGCTCACGGGCCCCGCGGCCGCGCCCCTCGGCGATGATGATGATGCCGGCCCGGCCGACGACCCGGTGCACGACGTCCTGGTTGCGGTTCACCTGGACGGCCGGGGTCAGCCGCCAGTCGCCGCGCATCCGCTCGACGATGCCGGCGGCGGCTCCGGGCTTGCCCTCCAGCTCCGCGTAGGCACTGTTCTGCACCCGCCGGCTGAACAGGTTGACCGCGACGAGCAGGCTGAGCAGCACCGCGAACGGCGCCCACAGCCAGATCGGCCCGATGACGAAGCCCAGCACGAGAAGCACGGCGAACGGGACCAGGAAGCCGCCCAGCAGGATCGGCACCAGCTTCGAGTCGCGCTCGCGCGTGACCTTGAAGACGAGCCTGACCTGCCTCATCCGGTTCGCGAAACCGGACTCGCCGTCGGCCTGGTTCCCAGGGCCGGAGCCGTTGCTCGTCGGGCCCTTCGCGCCGCGTGCGGTGGGCGATGCCGCAGGCGCGGCGGCGTCGGCCGGCTTCTTCCTCAGTGCCATGTCCGCGAGCCTACGGCTTCTGGTCGCGGACGCGGTCCGCAGGCCGGGCGCAGGGCTGCGCCCGACGAGCCGTCAGCGGTGCGCGACGGCCGCGCGCGCCGGAGCAGGTGCCGGGATCGCCGGCACGATGGCGCGGGCGGCGCCGGCCGCACGCGGCGTCACCGGGGCGAGCGAGGTGACGGAGCCAGGCCCGCCGTCGGTCCAGCGGTAGCCGGAGGTCACATGCAGGTCGGTGGCCGCCCGCCAGGCGTTGCGGCGCGCGGTGCGCTGCCCGCCGTGCGGCAGGATCAGCAGGGTCAGTTCTTCGAGCGTGGACAGCATGGAGCGGAACACAGCGGGTTTGCCCTCCCGACGCGGTCGTCGTTCTCCCCGACGCGGTCGTCGTCCCACCAGTCCGCGGAAGCTGTCGAGCCCTCGCCAGGGCCGGAAGACCGCCGGCCGAGTGACGCGAGTTCTGAGGACCCCGAGTTCCTGTGACGCTGTGAGACGTGCCGTGACGCTGTCCGTGAGCCTAGTCGCGTACCGGAGCAGTCACCACTCGTATCGGTGCCTGGTGGGCGTGTTCTTGGGCACAACGCGGGGTCATCGCACCCCTACAGGTGAGCAACGCCCTGCCGCGACCGGGCGGCGATTGCCTGCTGGTAGAGCCGCCCGGCCCGGTAGGACGAGCGGACGAGCGGCCCCGCGAGGACGCCGGCGAAGCCGAGCTGTTCGCCGCGCTCGGCCCAGGCGACGAACTCCTCCGGGCGCACCCAGCGCTCGACCGGGTGGTGGCGTGGGGTCGGGCGCAGGTACTGGGTGACGGTCAACAGGTCGCAGCCCGCGGCGAGCAGGTCGGTCATGGCGGTCTCGATCTCGGCGTCGGTCTCGCCCAGGCCGAGGATGAGGTTCGACTTCGTCACCAGGCCGGCGGCGCGGGCGGCGGTGAGCACCTCCAGCGACCGCTCGTAGCGGAACGCCGGCCGGATCCGCTTGAAGATCCGCGGAACGGTCTCGACGTTGTGGGCCAGCACCTCGGGCGCCGCGCCGAAGACCTCGGCGAGCTGGTCGGGCTGGCCGCCGAAGTCGGGGATGAGCACCTCGACGCCGGTACCCGGCGAGCCGGCGTGCACGGCCCGGACGGTCTCGGCGTACAGCCACGAGCCGCCGTCGGGCAGGTCGTCGCGGGCGACGCCGGTGATCGTGGCGTAGCGCAGGCCCATCGTGGCGACCGACTCGGCGACCCGGCGGGGCTCGTCGACGTCCAGCGGGGTGGGCCGGCCGGTGTCGATCTGGCAGAAGTCACACCGGCGGGTGCAGACGTCGCCGCCGATCAGGAACGTCGCCTCGCGGTCCTCCCAGCATTCGTAGATGTTGGGGCAGCCGGCCTCCTCGCACACCGTGTGCAGGCCTTCGGCGCGGACCAGGTTCTTGATGTCGGTGTACTCCGGACCGGTGCGCAGCCTGGTGCGAATCCACGGCGGCTTGCGCTCGATCGGGGTGGCCGCGTTGCGCGCCTCGAGCCGAAGCAGCGGCCGCCCGTCCGGAGCGACCGTGGTCACGCCGACACCGCCTGGGACGCGTCGACCGGATCGGCTGCCGGCGTCAGGATCGCGCCGTCGCCGGTGGACGGCCGGCCGCCGGCCAGGAAGGCGCCCAGATGATGGAGCATCTGGCGCTCGACGACGGGCCGCGCCTCGGCGACGGTGACAGTCCGGTCCAGCTCGGCGGTGAGGCTGCCAGCGCTGGCGTCCGTGATGCCGCAGGCGATGATCCGGCTGAAGGCGGTCAGGTCGGGGGCGCAGTTCAGCGCGAAGCCGTGGTAGGCGACGCCCTGGCGCACCCGGATGCCGATCGCGCCGAGCTTGCGTGCGTCGTCCATCGTCCAGACGCCGGATCGGCCCTCGACCCTGTGGGCCGGCACGCCGAACTCGGCGCAGACGGCGATCATGGCGTCCTCCAGCGCCCGGACGTAGGCGACCACGTCCAGCGGCCGGGGCAGTGCGACGACCGGGTAGCCGACCAGCTGGCCCGGCCCGTGCCAAGTGATCTTGCCGCCGCGGTCGACGTCCACGACCGGGGTGCCGTCGGCGGGGCGCTCCCAGTCCTCGGTGCGCCGACCAGCGGTGTAGACGTCCGGATGCTCCAGCAGGATCAGCGTGTCCGGCGCCTCGCCCGTGGCGCGGCTGGCTGCCAGGTCACGCTGCAGCTCCCACGCCTCGAGGTACGGAACCACCGGCAGCCGCAGAACATCCACCAGGTCAGCCTACAACCACCGGTCCGCGCGGCCCTACCACATGATCACCAAGCCGGAGAGCTGCGCGGCGTCGCTGGCCCGCGCCGGCCGGTTCAGCCGCGCGGGTCCGGCAGCAGCCTCGGCTCGACGGCGGTCTCGACGACCGCGCCGTCCTCGCCGAGCGCGACCCGCCAGGCCTTCGCCCGCGGCCGGTCGGCGACCGTCTCGACCAGCTCGGTGCCGCGGAAGTGCAGCCCGACGCCGTCGTCGGTGGCCCAGCCGGCCGGCAGGACGCCGTCGCCGACGAGCTTCTGGTAGAGCGGCCGGCGGCCCGGCTCGGAGTCGTAGTGCGGAGTGTTGCTGAACGGCAGCAGCGCCAGACCGCTGGTGACCGGGCGCAGCTCGGGCCCGAACGAGTCCGTCGTACCACCGACGTGCCAGCACAGTGATCCGGCGGACACCCCGGCGAGGACGACCCCGGCCCGCCACGCGTCGGCGAGGATCTCCGGCAGGCCGTGGGTGCGCCAGACGGCGAGCAGGTTCGCGACGCTGCCGCCGCCGACCCAGATGACGTCCTGGGCCAGCAGGTGCGCGCGCACGTCGTCGACGTTCGGCATCGGGAACAGCGCCAGATGGCTCGGCCGGACGTCCGGCCGGTCGCGGCCCATGGCCTCGTACCAGCGCAGATAGGCGACGGGGTGGTCGCCTGTCGCGGTCTCGAGCAGGCAGACGCTCGGCCGTTCGCCCGCCTCCGACAGGGCGATCGCATGCTCGATCATCGGCCCGATCCGGGCGCCGCCCCGGCCGTCCGGGCGGTAGCCCGCGCTCGTCGCGAGGATGTTCACCGCCGCGCTCCCGTCGCTGTGACTGTTCCGGACTCCCCGGCGTGCGTCGCCGGTTCGCCGCTTGTGGCCAAGAAGTTATCCACAACCGAAGGCAGAACCCCGACAAGCGGCCTGAATCGGCCTAGCGTCGCGGGTCGTGACCTCGTCGTACGGATACGGGACAGATCCGCCCCGCCCCGACGGTCCCGGGGGGACGTCGGGCTCCGGCGCGTCCCGCCCGCCCGCCCGCCCGAATCCGGCCGGCCGGCCGATCGGGCCCGGAGCTCCGTCCGCGGACGAGGCCCCTGCGGTGGCGGGCGTGGTGGTCACCGGCCGGGCCCCCGACGCGGGCGCCGGCGAGGCCTGGGCTGGCACGCTGGAGCCTGCCGGTACACCGTGCGTGGTCCGGCTGGTGCGGCTGCCGGGTGACCCTGCCCGCCGCCGCCGGGCTGTCGCCGCCGCCCGGCCGCTGATCGAACTACGCCACCCGCACCTGGTGCCCGTGCTGGCGGTCCGCGAGGCCGAGGACGGCCTGGCCGTGGTGATGGAGCAGGTTCCGGACGCGGTCAGCCTGCGTCGGCTGATCGGCGCGCGCGGCCGGCTGGATCCGGGCGAGGTGGTCACCATCGGCCTGCCGGTCGCGCAGGCGCTGACCGCGGCGCATGCGGCCGGGCTCGTCCACGGCTCGCTGGGCCCGGCCGACATCCTGCTGGAGCCGAACGGCCGCCCGCAGCTGACCGGCGTCGGGGTCGGGGCGCTGGGCATCCCGCCGCCAGGCCCGCCCGAGCCGGGCCTGGTCGCCCCGGTCGACGTGTACGACCTCGCCGATCTGCTGCTGGACCTGATGGCTCGGGCGACCGGCGCGGACGCGGCGGCGGTGGCGGTCGCCGTGGCGACCGCGCTCGTGCCCGACCTGACCCGGCGCCCGAGCGCCGCCGAGCTCGCCGCGAACCTCGCGCACAGCGCGCGCCCCGCGCCGGTCCAGATGATCAGCCCGCCGCGCCCGGCGGCTCCTGGCCGCGGCCGAGACGCCCAGGAGACCGCCGAGCTACCCGGCCTGCGCCGAGCCCCTGGAGCCGGATCGGGTGGCCGGGACCAGGGCGATCCCGGCCGTGGTGGCGTCCCGCGCGCCCGGGACGCGCCCGAGCCGGACGAGCTGGCCGGCCGCGCCGCGAGCGTCGGGCCAGGACGCGGCCCGGGGCTGGAGCATGGGCCGGGGCCTGACGGCGGCCCACCGGGAGAGGACAGCGACGGCGACCCCGGTGGCCTGGCCGCCGACGGCGCGATCCTGGAGGGGGACGTCGTCGATCGTGACGCCGCCCTGCTTCCAGTGCTCCCGCCGGACGAAGACCCGGCGCCGCTCGGCGATGCGGCCGCGGCGCGCCGGCCCGGCCCGGCCCGCGCCCGCCGCCAACGGCCCGACGGCATCGGCGGTCCGTCGAGGCCACGGCCGGCGGGCCGGCTGCCACCTGGAGAGTCCTCCGAGCAGCGGAGGGGTGCGCGGCCGGCCGGGCGGGGGAGTGGCGCCCGCCCCCCGCGGCAGGGCAGCCGCGGGGGGCGGCGTGGGCCGCGCGGCTGGCTGCTGGCCGCGACGGCCGGGGTCGGCCTGGCGGCGGTCATTGCCGCCGTGCTGCTGCTGCACAGGTCCGGGTCCTCCGGTCAGCGCGACGTGGGCACGGCGGTGTCGGCCGCGGCCGGGCCGGCCGGCGGCCGCACGGGCACCACCCGGCCCAGCACAGCCCAACCCGGTCCCGCGCAGCCCGGCACCACCCGGCCCAGCACAGCCCAACCCGGTCCCGCGCAGCCCGGCACGACCCAGCCCGGCCCCGCCCAGCCGGCCTCGGCCAGCCCGGCCCCGGACCAGGCGTGGCGGACCGTCCTCGCCGGCCTGAACGTGAAGCGCAGCCAGGCGTTCGAGCGCGACGACGAGGCCGCGCTGGCGGCGGTCTACCAGGTCGGCAGCGCCCTCTACGTCCAGGACCTGCAGTCGCTGCGGGAGGTCGCCGGCCGGGGTGCGCACACCACGCCCTTGACGACGCACATCCTCGACCTGGAGGTCCGTCAGCAGGGCACCGACCAGACCGTCCTGCGGGTCACCGACCAGCTTGACGCGTACAACTTCCTGGACGCCGCGGGGAAGGTGCTCGCGCACAAGGACGGGGAGCAACCGAAAAGGGGCGACGTGACGCTGGTGCGCACCGCCGACGGCTGGCGCATCTCGCAGCGCATCCCGGTGGCCTGACCCGGACGGCCTGGAGTACTCGCCGGTCGGGTCGGCCCCGAGATGTTCCGTGACGGTGTGGTGACGGGTACCAGATCGTGCGACTATGGCGGGACTCTCGGGACGATCACGGGCCCGCTCGCCGGTGTGGCCGCGCCAACCCGGCCGGGGAGATGGGCAGTTATGGACGAGTCCGAGCAGCTCGGCACGGTGGCCTCGTGTCATGCCCTCCGCGCGCCACCCGCCTTGACCGCGCCGACGTGCGAAAGTATGCGGGTCATGCATGCCGGCCCGGGACGGATCGGAAGGCGTCGAACCGAGCTGGGGGACAGCACCCCGTCCGCTTGGGCGGCACCTGGGCGGGCAAGGACCGACATTGTGGGGCTCGAGAACACTGTCCGGTGGGGTAGCGTCCCGAGGACGGCGAGATGCGGCGTCAGCGGCTGGAACGTCCGCTTCCCGGTGGTCGGTGTGGACGGACCTGGGGAGGCGTGTCGCGGGGAGACCGCGCTGCTGTTGGGAAGGCGCCCGGAGTACGACACGCGGTCTTGGCTCGGCTTGCGAACGGCTGGGTCTGCGGCCAACAGGCCGGCCCGCTCCCGCCCATCACAGCCAACTGTGTCGTATCCTGGGGGCGAAACCCCGCCACTATACTACAACACCGCAGTTCGGTCAATACATCGGTGATGCCCGCCGCGGCGGGCGACGCGGGTCGAACGGGAGAGCGGAGGAGGTGCGATCTTGGCGAACGCGTGCGCATTCCCCAGTCTTGGTCTCCTGAGCGATTACTGTAGGTCGGTCGATCACGCCAGATCGGTCCATCATCGTCATTCCGGCAACAGAATTCGGGAGGGGTGGCGTTGACACAGCCCGCGACACAGCCTGTCACGCAGTCCTCGGGGCAGTCGTCCGCGCAGGAGCCCGGTGCCCAGGGCGCGGGGCAGCCGACGGCGCAGGCCCCCCGGCAAGCCACGAAGGGCTCGCGCCGGCCCGCCGCCGGTGGCGCGGCCTCGCGTCGCAAGACGGCCGAGGCCGAGAAGCCACCGCCGCCGGCCGAGGGCACCCCGACGCCGCGCGCCGCCGGGGGTGACGAGGAGGAGGCCGAGGACGCCGAGTTCGACGCGACCGCCGAGGCGGAAGCCGAGAAGGAGACCGAGAAGGACGACGACGAGCGTGAGGCCGGCCCGGCGCCGTCGGCCGCCGACCGCATGTCGCACGACAGCGTCCGCCAGTACCTCTCCCAGATCGGCCGTGTCCGGCTGCTGACGGCGGAGGAGGAGGTCGACCTCGCCAAGCGGGTCGAGGCCGGCCTGTTCGCCGCCGAGAAGCTCGCCGCGGACGCCGCCGGGCTGGTGGGCGACCTTCGCCGGGAGTTGGTGTGGGTCGAGCGTGACGGTGAGGTCGCCAAGAGCCGCCTCGTCGAGGCGAACCTGCGGCTGGTCGTCTCCATCGCCCGTCGTTACGTCGGTCGCGGGATGCTGTTCCTGGATCTGATCCAGGAGGGGAACCTGGGTCTGATCCGGGCGGTCGAGAAGTTCGACTACACCAAGGGTTACAAGTTCTCGACGTATGCGACGTGGTGGATTCGGCAGGCGATCACGCGGGCGATCGCGGATCAGGCGCGGACGATCCGTATTCCGGTCCACATGGTCGAGACGATCAACAAGCTGATCCGGATCCAGCGGCAGCTGCTCCAGGATCTGGGCCGTGAGCCCACTCCGGAGGAGATCGCGAAGGAGATGGACCTGACCCCGGACAAGGTCCGGGAGATCCAGAAGGTCGCCCAGGAGCCGATCTCGCTGGAGACGCCGATCGGTGAGGAGGAGGACTCCCACCTCGGTGACTTCATTGAGGACTCGGACGCGGTCGTTCCGGTGGACGCGGCGAGTTTCCTGTTGTTGCAGGAGCAGTTGGACTCGGTGTTGCACACGTTGTCGGACCGGGAGAAGAAGGTCATCCAGCTGCGGTTCGGGTTGACGGATGGGCATCCGCGGACGTTGGAGGAGGTTGGCCGGGAGTTCGGGGTGACGCGGGAGCGTATTCGGCAGATCGAGTCGAAGACGTTGTCGAAGCTGCGTCATCCGTCCCGGTCGCAGAAACTGCGGGACTACCTCGAATAAGGCGGCGTGGCCGGAGACGGCGCTTCGCGCCTCCGGCCCCGCCGCCTCGGGCGCTGAGCGCCCTCCCAACCTCTGATGTCCGCAAATGTGGATGTCGGGGGTTGGGGGCGTATCTGGCTCGGTTTCTTGCTCGGTTTCTTGGCTGGGTTGGCAGGTTCGGTCCGCCGGTCGGGATTGCGTGGTTGGGTTGGCGGCGCGGTTCTTGGCTGGAACTGGGGGGTCCGGTCTGCCGGTCGGGATTGCGTGGTCCGGTTGGCGGCGCGGTTCCTGGCGGGTTCGGTCCCACCTCTCGGGATTGCCTGGTCGGGTTGGCGTGGCGGTTCTAGACGGTCGGGCCGCCTCTGCGGGATCGCGTGGCTGCGTGGCGGTTCTTGGCTGGGTTGGGGCGGTCGGTCTTGTCTCTCCGGTGGGTGGCCGGGTGCTGCTACTAGGAAGGCCCGACATGAGTGGCAGTCCTGAACCGGTGGCCCGGCTGACCAACGCCGCGCGTGACCTTGACGGTGAGCCGTGGGAACGCGACGAGTTCGCCCGTGTGCTGTCGTGGCGGCTGGATCGGCCGATCTCGGTGCACGCCGTGCTGCTGACCGAGGCGGAGACCATGGTCGCGTCACGTCTGCTCGAGGAGCTCGCTGGCGTCTACCCCGATGAGCCGCTCGGCCAGCTTGCCCGTTACCTCGCGATGACCCTCTCCACGAAGGCGTGGTCGGGGGAGGGCTAGTCCGCTCTCTCGCGGGCTGATTCGGTCGCGCACCGGTGGGGGATGGTGAGGACATG